>CP104793.1:0-307500 GCA_025916135.1 Rhodobacteraceae bacterium D3-12
CCAAAACCCGGCAATCGGGGGTCGATGCGGCTGTGCAGTCAAAAAAGTGTATAAGGGTAAACGCGTAAGTGATCCAAATTACTTGCTTTCTTCTCCCGCTTGCTCTTTTGTTTCAAAGAGCGATTCAGTGCGACGGGAGGCGCATTTGCATCTACTTTAAAATCCACTGATTTCACGCTGATGGTGGTCTCCTTTGCGGGGCCGGCCCAATATTGACGACAAGAAACGACTACAACAGAAAACTCGGAGGAGACTAAATGGAACGTCGTAAGTTTTTGAAAGGCGCCGCTCTTGGAGCTGGCGCAACCGCATTGGCAACACCGGCGCTGGCGCAAGGTGGCAAGCAGATGACAATCGTGTCGACCTGGCCGCGGGATTTCCCGGGTCTGGGTGTTTCGGCCCAGCGTCTGGCGGCCAATATCGCAAAAGTTTCCGATGGCGCGTTCAACGTTGAATATTTCGCAGCCGGTGAGCGCGTTGGCGCGTTTGACAGCTTTGACGAAGTGGCCAGCGGCAACAGCCAAGCCTATATCGGTGCTGACTACTACTGGGGCGGCAAGCACCCCGGCTGGAACTATTTCACATCCGTGCCGTTCGGCATGTCGACACCGGAATGGCAAGCATGGATCACCTTTGGTGGCGGTCAGGAACTGTGGGACGAGCTGGCGGGTGAATTCGGCCTCAAGAACGTGATGTGCGGTTCGACCGGCACGCAGGCCGGTGGCTGGTTCAACAAGGAAATGAACAGCCCCGACGACTTCAAGGGTCTGAAAATGCGTATGCCGGGCCTTGGCGGTCAGGTTCTGACCAAAATGGGCGCGTCGACTGTTTCGCTTCCGGGTGGCCAGATTTATGAAAACCTTGTGTCGGGTGCGATTGAAGCGACCGAATGGGTTGGCGCCTATAACGACTACTTCATGAAGTTCTATGAAGCGGCCAAATACTATTACACTGGCGGTATGCATGAGCCGGGTGGTGGTCTTGCGCTGGGCATGAACAAATCCTGGTGGGAGTCGCTGAGCGAAACCGAGCAGGCGATCATCACAACCTGTGCACAGGAAGAGCAGCTTCTGTCGCATTCCGAAGCATGGGCGAAAAACGGCGAATACATGGGCAAGCTGGTCAATGACCACGGTGTTCAGGTTCGTGCGTTCAACGACGACATCTGGGATGCGTTTGGTGACGCGGCTGCGGAAGTCTTTGAAGATGTGCGCGACCATTCGGATCTTGCCAAGAAGATTGACGACGGCTTCCAAGGCAAGCTGAAGGAAATCGGTGGCACGCTTGCTGCGTTTGAAGGCACGTTCATCAACCAGCGTAACCGTGTGCTTGGGCTGACATAAGTCGGCTTTGCACGAAGACTATGAGCGGGGCTTTGCATTGGCCCCGCTCTTTCTGCATATAGACGCCATAAAATTCGGCGCGATTGCCTTTTCAGGTTTGCAGCAGGGACGGGAGATTCAATGACAACCGCAAGTGATGTGTCGGCCATACCCAAAGAGGGAGACCCGGCGCCGATTGCCAGGCTGTTCGCCTGGTGTATGTTAGCGGTTCTTGCCGCATTTTGTATTAACAACGTGCTGATCATAGGCTGGGGTGTGCCGAGCCTGAGAGATGTGTTTGCAGGGAACGCAGGCGCGTCCGGGATCATTCCCGCTGCAAGCTATGTGATCTGTCTTGTGGTGGCGGCGGGCTATGTCCTTGGCACCGCGACGCGGGCGATGCGATGGGACGCGATGCTGATCCATCGGTTCAATTGCTATATCATCCGGGCGTGTTTCTGGACCGTGTTGCTGGTGGGGGTTACGGATGCCTTTATCGCCGTGATGCGGGTGGAAAGCCTGTTTGACGGGTTGCTGAGCGAACAGGTCGTGAAAGACATGGGCCGGGTGCAGTTCGTGGCGCCCAATATTCACATTCCGCTGGTGATTGTTGCGCTTGTCGTGGCGCTGTTCACGCGGACATTGGGATTTCACTGGCTGGCGCTGATGATTGTGGCGGCCGAGCTGGCGATCGTGATTTCGCGCTTTGGCTTCTCGTATGAGCAAGCTTTGATGGGCGATCTGGTGCGCTATTGGTATGCGGCGCTTTTCCTGTTTGCCAGCGCGTTCACGCTGTTTGAGGACGGCCACGTGCGGGTTGATGTTCTTTATGCCGGGTTTGGTCCGACCAAGCGCGGTTTTGTTAACGCTTGGGGGACGATCCTGTTGGGGATGTCGACGGCGTGGGTCATCATTTACATCGGTTTCAACGGCAAGCAGTCGATCATCAACAGCCCGGTGGTGAATTTTGAAATCACCCAATCGGGCGCGACCGGGATGTTCATCAAGTATCAGATGGCCGCGTTTCTGGGCATTTTCGCAATCACCATGCTGATTCAGTTTGTCAGCTATTTTCTTGAATCCGTCGCCGATTGGCGCGACCAGCCGGGGCACCGCGAAGTGACCCCGACAGGTCACTGAGGGAGGAACAGGACAGATGGAACTTTATTTCCTCGCTCTTTTGATTTTTGTCATGGCGATTGCGCTTGGCTCGGGCTTTCCGGTGGCCTTTGCGCTGCCGGGGGCGGCGATCATTTCGATCGGTGCAGCGGCTGGGGCTGGCTATCTCTTTACCGGGTCGACGGACGCGTATTTTCATTCCGGCGGGCCGCAGCAGTGGCTGTCGGCGGGTGTGACCAACCTGAGGGGGGTCTATTGGGAGGTTGAGCGAGATACGCTGATTGCGATTCCGCTGTTTATCTTCATGGGCATCATGCTTCAGCGATCGAAAATCGCGGAAGACCTGCTTGTCACTATGGCGCGGCTGTTCGGGCCGGTGCCTGGTGGGCTTGGGATTTCGGTGGTGTTTGTGGGCGCTCTCTTGGCCGCGACGACCGGGATTGTGGGCGCGACTGTTGTGGCGATGGGGTTGATCTCTCTGCCTGCGATGTTGCGTAACAACTATTCGCCCAGCCTTGCCACCGGCACGATTGCGGCCAGCGGCACCTTGGGGCAGATCATTCCGCCGTCGATTGTTTTGATCATCCTTGCTGACCAGTTGGCCAGCGCGACAGATCAGGCATCGACCGCCCGTAAAGCCTTGCACAAGGTGTCGACCGGCGAGTTGTCGATGCCATCCGAATTTGATGTGGCCTCGACCAGCGCGGGCGAGATGTTCCTTGGGGCGTTTGTGCCGGGCATCCTGCTGGTGTTGATCTATATGGCGTATATTCTGGTCTTTGCCATGTTGAACCCCAAGGCGGCACCGGCGGTGCGGACCTCGGGCGGGTTTGACGGCAAATTCTGGGCGGAAGTTGCGCTGACGCTTATTCCGCCGCTGACGCTTATCTTCTTGGTTCTGGGGTCGATCATCACCGGTGTGGCCACTGTGAATCAGGCGGGTGCGATTGGTGCGGCAGGTGCGCTTGTCATGGCGGGGTACCGGCTGACCGAGGATAGCGGCAAGCTTACTTATGTTCCCGCTTTGCTGGGCATGGCGGCATTGGGTTTGCTGTCATTCGCGCTGTCGAATTATGACATGAACCTTAAATCCGCGAGTTCCGCCGAGGATTGGGCGGGCATCTGGATCGGGCTGATTGCCAGTGCGATGCTGCTTGTCTCGTTGGTGTGGAGTGGTTTGCGGGTTCTGAAGATCGAGAACACCATGCACGGTGTGATGATGGAAACGGCGAAGACGACATCGCTGGTGTTCATCATTCTGCTGGGGGCTGCGATGCTTACGGCAGCGTTCCGGGCGTTTGGTGGCGAAGAGCTTGTGCGGGACTTCCTCAATAGTTTGCCGGGCGGGTTTTGGACCCAGTTCATCATCGTGATGCTGGTGATCTTCGTTCTGGGCTTCTTTCTCGATTTTATCGAGATTGCGGTTGTTGTGGTGCCGATTGTTGCGCCGATCCTATTGATGGATCCGAGCGCGAACATCACCGCGGTTTGGCTGGGTGTGATGATCGGTCTGAATATCCAGACGAGTTTCCTTACGCCGCCCTTCGGCTTTGCGTTGTTCTATTTGCGAGGGGTTGCGCCGCAGAGCGTTAAAACCGTGCAGATGTACAAGGGCGTTATTGCATTCATCACGCTGCAGCTTGTTGCGTTGGGAATTGTCGGGGCCTATCCGCCGTTGGTGAATTACCTGCCGAGCCGGGTGTCGTTTCTTTCGGAGACGGCTCCGCCGCCAAGAAACCCCAAGCTTCAGTATTGCATCGAAGAATACACCGGTGGTGTTTTCGCGGATGGGGCCGGACCGGGTGCTGCGATTGCGACAGCGCGGGAGCTTGATCTGAGTGTTTTGCCGAAGAATTTGGCGAAAGACCTGACAAGCAGCTTTGACAGCGGTGACGTGGCGATTGCGAGCCTTAACGAAGCATTCGGGGCTGAAAAGGCTGTGAATGCGGCGGCGGTGGAGTATCGCCCGCTTCAGATCGAAGTGCGTGCGCTTGAGAAAGTGGTGCGTAAGCTTGAGGAAGAAGCGGATGAGCTGCGTGTGATCATTGGGCGGATGCACGATGACTCGCAGGCGGAGCGTCGCGCCGAGCTTGAGGCGAAGCGCGAGGCATTGCTTGCCGAGGCGGAGCAGCTGAAGGGCGAGATTCCGGGCAACTGGGAAGAGGTGCATAAGGTCTTTGCCGAGTTGACCACCAAAGAGCAAAAGGCGCGCACGACCTATCGTCGTCAGGCGGACCAGTCATGGCAGGCCGCTGATGAGGTGTTGCAGGTGTTGCAGTCGAACGAGGCCTATGCCGCGTTGGAAGGCGATTTGACGGCGATGGGGGATTACATTCGCACCGTGCCGGATGCCGACCCCCAAGCCGAGGACACGGTCAAGGCGCTTGAGGCCAAGTTCAGCGATGTGGCCGGGTCCGGGGACGTGAAGTCGGCATTGGGCAAGGCGCGTCGGGCGCTTCGGGCGAAACGCTTCGATCGTGAGAAGGCGCTTGCGGAGTTCGCCAAGGCCGAAGCGGCATATGCCGAGCAAAAGGCGTGGCGCGCAGATGCGGCCGGGTTGATCCCCGGTTTGCAGGCCTATCACGATGGTATCCGCAGCACCTTGGGTATCCGCTCGCAAGATCGGCTGAACCGCGAGCAGGCGCTCTATATGGCGGCCTGTAGCGCGAAGCACCGCGATATATCGCTGAACTTCTAAAGATGCGTTGCGGCCCCGGAGAAATCCGGGGCCGTTGCCTTTTTGGGCGGGCCCAAAAGCAATTTTTTCGTGAAATCGAGGGTGGTTTGCGGTCTAGCCGTCGGTGCGGAAGGCGGCGGCGAGGGGCTTTGGCAGGTCGAACTCTTGCAGAACACGCGCCCGGCCTTGGGCGGACATTTTGAGGGCTGTGCGATCAACGATCCGCTGCAGCCCCTCGGCTGTTTTGTCCGCAGCGAAGGGCGAAAAATACCACGTGAGAAAGGTAAAACAAATCACGTCCTCAAGGGCTTGGACCTCAGGGTCGCGCTTGATGCCTTCTTTACGCAGGAGCGTGGCAACGCGGGCTTGATCGGCGTCGCAATAGCCCGCGTCAGCCATTAGCCCGGCGAGGCGTTCGCCGTGCCGGCGCCCTTGCTCTTTGCGCCATGCAAAATAGCCGGGGCGCGTTTTGGGATAGTCGGCACGAGGCAGCAACCAGCGTTCGATATGCTGTCCACGCGCCGCGATTTGCAGCACCTCGGAGGCGTCGGGAAAGAGGCGCGACAGTTGGGAAGTCATCCGCTCGCCATACAGGAGCGCGGCTGGGCGGCCGTCTTCTGTATTTGGGTCGGCGGCGTTTGCCGCGTCGATTGCGGCGATGACATTGCCCAACGGGTCAGACATCAGAAATCGAGGTTCTCAACCGACAGGGCGTTTTGCTGGATGAACTCGCGCCGGGGTTCGACCACGTCGCCCATAAGCTTGGTAAAGAGATCATCCGCTTCGACCATGTCGTCGACCCGCACTTGGAGGAAGGTGCGCGCATCGGGGTCGAGCGTGGTTTCCCACAGCTGTTCGGGATTCATTTCCCCCAGACCTTTATAACGCTGGAGCGCGAGCCCTTTTTCACCCTCTTCGAGAATGGCTTTGAGCAGGTCAAGCGGCCCTTGGATCAGTTGTTCGCGCTCTTTGCGCTGAAGCCGGGCGGTGGTGCCGTAGATCTCTTGCAGGCTTTCGGTGAAGGTGCCGGATTTGCGGGCTTCACCCGAGCGGAGCATGGGGCCATCAAGCGTGCGCACCTCTTCGACGCCGCGCAGGATGCGGGCGAGGCGGATGCCGTGGTCTTGGGTGATGCGGCCTTGCCAGCCTTGCTCATACTCCAGCGCGATCAGGTCGAGACGGGCCGCGACCTTGTCGGCGACGCCTTGGAGGTCGGCATCGACCGCGCCGGGCACGAAGGCCCCGGCGATGGCGGCCTGTTCGAGGATGTGGCGCGGGTAATGCGTTGGGAAGGCTTCGAGAACGCGGCGCAGTTGGCGGGCCTCGTCCACCACGCGGGCGAGGTGCCCTGACCGGCGATTTCCGAGCCGTTGCCGAGTTTGAGCACGGCGCCGTCGATGCCTTGTTGGATGAGGTAGTCATCGAGCGCGGCCTGATCCTTGAGGTAGACCTCAGACTTGCCGCGCGACACTTTGTAGAGCGGCGGCTGGGCGATGTAGAGGTAGCCGCCTTCGATGAGTTCGGGCATTTGCCGGTAGAAGAAGGTCAGCAGCAGCGTGCGGATGTGCGCGCCGTCAACGTCGGCATCGGTCATGATGACGATCTTGTGGTAGCGCAGCTTGGAGATGTCGAATTCATCCCGCCCGATCCCGGTGCCGAGCGCCATGACGAGGTTGCCGATTTCCTGACTGCCGAGCATTTTGTCAAAGCGGGCGCGTTCGACGTTCAGGATCTTGCCGCGCAGGGGCAGGATGGCCTGGGTCTGACGGTCGCGGCCGGTTTGGGCAGAGCCGCCGGCGCTGTCACCCTCGACGAGGTAGAGTTCGGTTTTGGAGGCGTCCTTTTCCGAGCAATCCTTGAGCTTGCCGGCGAGGAAGTTCACGTCCATCGCGGTTTTGCGGCGGGTGAGTTCGCGGGCTTTGCGGGCTGCCTCGCGGGCGAGGGCGGCTTCGATGATCTTGCCGACGATGATCTTGGCCTCGGTGGGGTTCTCTTCGAACCACTCGCTGAGCTTTTCGCCAACCAAGCTTTCGACTGCGGGGCGGACCTCGGAGCTTACCAGCTTGTCCTTGGTCTGGGACGAGAATTTCGGGTCGGGGACCTTGACCGAGAGCACGCAGGAGAGCCCTTCGCGCGCGTCGTCGCCGGTGAAATTGACCTTCTCTTTCTTGGCGATACCGCTTTCTTGAGCGTATTTGCCGATGGTGCGGGTGAGCGCACCGCGGAAGCCGGCCATATGGGTGCCGCCGTCACGCTGTGGGATGTTGTTGGTAAAGGGCAGAACGGTTTCGTGGTAGCTGTCGTTCCACCACATCGCCACTTCGACGCCGATGTCATCACGCTCGCCTTTGACATAAATCGGCTCGGGCATCATCGCGGTTTTATGGCGGTCAACGTATTTGACGAATTCTTTAACGCCCCCCTCATAGAACAGCACGGATTCGAGCGGTTCGGCCGGGCGTTCATCGCGCAGGATGATGCGGACGCCGGAATTGAGGAAAGCCAGTTCGCGCAGACGTTTTTCCAACGTCTCAAACGAGTATTCGAGGTTGGAAAACGTATCGGTCGAGGCGAGGAAGCGGACTTCGGTGCCTTTGCGGCCATTGGCGTCGCCTACGACGCGCAAATGCTCGGATGTGTCGCCGTGTTCGAACTTGGCGTAATGTTCTTTGCCGTCGCGCCAGATCCGCAGTTCAAGCCAGACGGAGAGCGCGTTCACCACCGAGACGCCAACGCCGTGCAGACCGCCGGAGACCTTGTAGGAATTGCTGTCGAATTTCCCGCCAGCGTGGAGCTGAGTCATGATGACTTCGGCGGCGGAAACGCCTTCTTCTTCGTGGATGCCGACGGGAATGCCGCGGCCATTGTCCGAGACAGAAACGCTTGAATCTGCGTGAATTGTGACGCTGACATGATCGGCGTGACCGGCCAAAGCTTCGTCGATGCCGTTGTCGACGACTTCGTAGACCATGTGGTGCAGGCCGGAGCCGTCATCGGTGTCACCGATATACATGCCGGGACGCTTGCGGACCGCTTCTAAGCCTTTGAGAACTTTAATAGAATCCGCACCGTATTCGGGGGAGTTCTGCTCGGTGTCTGACATGTTTGCTGACCTGTTCTTTTTCCTGTTGATTTATACAATTTCCGGGGGGGATGTCACGCGTGGACGCCATGTTTTGTGGGCCAGCAGAAAATGAAAATGCGCCTTAGTTTTCACGCTATCGCCACATTGTTTCCCCGGTTCAAATTCATAGAGGTTGGTAAGATGCGAAGACGAAAAAGGGCGACCGATATGGCACTGAAGAACGCTGGTGTGAGCAACCCTGCATTTGGCGCGACGGAACAGCTTTCTGGCGAGGCGCCAGCGCAAGGCAAGGTCAAAATGAGCCGCACGGAGCGATTGGGCCATGCGTGGCGCGTGCGCGATGATGCGCTTTGGAACCCGTTTGAAGTGATCGCCTTCCTTGTGAACATCATTTTCGTGTTTGGATTTGTTCTGGGGCAGAGCCACTATTTGTTCGTGGCGGAGTTGTTCTTTCCGGTGATCCTTTTGTCGGTTTGCGTGCTTGTCTATCAGGCCATCGCGCGGCGGCGTTCCGGCGAAAGCGGTGCGCTTGAAGTGATGCGTGACAGGATCGGATACTAGCGGGGCTAAAAGGCTGTGCGTGTCAGCCGGTAAGCATCAGACAGCGGGTTTGTGCGCGGTTTCAGAGAGGCCATTGGTTTCGGTGACTTCGAGGTATTGCGCCTTGTCACCCAGCTCTGCGAATAGCTCCAATCCGGTGCCGGTCATCCACGCCTGGGCGCCGAGGGTGCAAATCTCGTCATAGAGCGCCGCGCGGCGGGTGGCGTCGAGGTGGGCGGCGACTTCATCAAGCAACAACAGCGGCGGCGCGCCGAAGTCTGCGGCAAGGGCGCGGGCGTTGGCGAGGATCAGGGAGACAAGCAGCGCCTTTTGCTCTCCGGTAGAGCAATCACGGGCGGGCACGCCCTTGGCCGCGAAAACGCCGTAGAGATCGGTGCGGTGGGGGCCGACGAGGGTGCGCCCGGCGGCAAGGTCGCGAAAGCGCGACTCGGCCAGTGCTTCGGCAAGGTCGGTTTCGGTCTGGGGCATAGCGCCCTCGCTCTGTGTGAGCTCGAGATCGGCGGTTGGAAAGGCGGTTTCGGCTTGGGTTTGCGCATCGGTGAGTTGGTCCAGCGCGGCGATGCGGTTGGCGTGAATGGCGGCGCCAGAGGTGGCCATTTGGGTTTCGAGCGCGCCATACCAATGCGGGTCGCGGACCTGATCCTTGAGCAGGCGATTCCGCTCGCGCATGGCTTTTTCATAGGTGAGCGAAAGCTCGGCGTGGGTGGGAAAGAAGCTGAGCGTCATGCGGTCAAGGAACCGGCGGCGGCCTTCGGCGCCTTCGATCCAGAGGCGGTCCATTGACGGAATGAGCCAGAGCACGCGGGCGATGCGCCCTAGGGCGGTTTGCGGGGCTGGTTTAGAGTCGATCCGTGTTTGGCGGGCGTTGCCGCCTTCGGACCAGATTTCGACCTCATGCGTTTGATGCAGGCTGGTGAGTAGGCCGGTGAGTTTCCAACCCAGAGACTCAGGTCGGCGGGCCATGTCCTGTGCCGCGGCGCGCCGTAGGCCGCGACCGGGGGAGAACAGCGAGACGGCTTCGAGGATGTTGGTTTTGCCTGCGCCATTGGGACCGTAGATGGCGACGGGGCGGGTGTCACATTCGATAAACGCGTGTTTGTGCGAGCGGAAATGCGAGAGGGTGAGTTGCGAGAGTGACAGCGTCATGACGGCCACGCAAACTGTGGGCGGCGCGGGCAGAAGCGGGGGGCCAGCCCCCGCACCCCCCGGAGTATTTCCGGCAAGATGAAGGGGGCGGCTGTATTGGTTGCGGCAGCGGTTCTGTCAAACCCGCATCGGCATGACGACATAGACGGCGGAGGTGTCATTGCCTTCGCGCATCAGGGTCGGGTCGCCGGCGGAGTTGAACATGAAGACCGCATTTTCGCGGTCAACCTGACTTGCGATTTCCAGCAGGTATTTCGCGTTGAAGCCGATTTCGAGACGTTCGTCGCCATAGGCGACCGCGAGTTCTTCTTCGGCGGCGCCGCTGTCGGGAGCGTTGACCGAGAGCGTGAGCTTGTCCTCGTCGAGGGAGAGTTTCACGGCGCGCGACCGCTCGGAAGAGACGGTGGCCACACGATCCACCGCTTGGGCAAATTCGGCGGCGTCAACTTCGAGGCGGCGGGTGTTGCCGGAAGGAATAACCCGGGTGTAGTCCGGGAAAGTGCCGTCGATCACCTTGGATGTCAGGGTGATTTCCGGCGTGGCGAAGCGGATCTTGGTTTCGGAGACGGACACAGCGATCTGGGTTTCGTCATTGTCGAGCAGTTTGCGCAGCTCGCCCACTGTTTTGCGGGGCACGATGACGCCGGGCATGTCGGCGGCGCCGTCGGGCAGGTCGGCGTCAATTCGAGCGAGGCGGTGGCCATCGGTGGCGACACAGCGCAGCACTTTGCCGCCGTCGGAATCGGAGATATGCATATAGACGCCGTTGAGGTAGTAGCGCGTCTCTTCGGTGGAAATGGCGAATTTCGATTTGTCGAACAGGCGGCGCAGCATTGGCGCGGGCGCGGAGAAGTTCGAGCTGTATTCCGAGCTTGCCATGACCGGGAAGTCTTCTTTCGGGAGGGTGGCAAGATTGAAGTGCGAGCGGCCTGCTTCGACCGAGAGGCGACCGGCGGTGCCATCATCGGAGAGTGTGACCAGAGCGCCATCGGGCAGCTTGCGCACGATCTCGTGCAGGGTGACGGCGGACACGGTTGTGGCACCGGCGCGTTCGACCTGAGCGGGGGCTTTGTCGACCACCTCGATATCAAGGTCGGTGGCGCGGAAATGCACGTCGGAGCCTTCGGCCTCGATCAGCACATTGGCGAGGATAGGGATGGTGTTGCGCCGTTCAACGACGGACTGCGCCTGAGCGACAGCCTTCAGCAATACGCTGCGTTCAATGCTGAGTTTCATGCCCTCTCACTCCTGATCGTGTGCCGGGAGGGGCACCCTAGCGGGTTCCGCCTTTGACACAAGTGTTTTGTAGAGTTTTCGGGCCTAATGCGGGGGAGGTCAAGGGGCTGTTCGGCCTTTGCCGGTGACCCTTCGTAGATTGCGGGGGCCTGCCGACAAAATGGCCACGTCTCAGGCTTCGAGCGAGCGGCGCAGAAGTTCGAGATCTTCTTCGATCTGGGCGTCCTGGGCGCGGAGTTCTTCGATCCGGCGCACGCCGTGCATCACGGTGGTGTGGTCGCGGCCACCGAAGCGGCGACCGATTTCCGGCAAGGAGCGCGAGGTCAGCTGTTTGCACAGATACATCGCCACCTGACGCGGGCGGGCAAAGCTGCGCACGCGTTTGGGGCCGACCATATCCGACAGGCGGATGTTATAGTGGCTGGCGACCTGCTTTTGGATTTCATCAATGCTGATCTTGCGATCGGAGGCGCGCAGGATGTCGGCGAGACAATCCTGGGCCAGGTCGAGGGTGATTTCGCGGCCAACGAGGGAGGCGAAGGCAAACAACCGGGTGAGCGCCCCTTCGAGGACGCGGACGTTTGTGCTGATCCGGTGGGCGAGGAATTCGAGCACGCCATCGGCGAGTTGCAGCGTCGGGTATTGCTCGCGTTGCTGGACCACTTTGGATTGCAGGATACCGAGGCGCAATTCGTAGTCGGTTGGGTGCAGGTCAACCACGAGGCCGCATTGCAGGCGGCTCTTGATGCGGTTTTCGAGGTCCTTGATTTCACCGGGCGCGCGGTCGGCCGAGATGACGATCTGGCGGTTCTGATCCACGAGAGCGTTGAAGGTGTGGAAGAATTCTTCCTGAGTTGAGTCCTTGCCGGCGATGAATTGCACGTCATCGACCATCAGGACATCGACGGAGCGGAACAGTTCCTTGAAATCCATCATCTTGCGTTCGCGCAGGGCCTGAACAAAGCGATACATGAATTGTTCAGCGGATAGATAGAGCACATTGAGATCGGGGCGACGGGCTGAAAGCTCGTGCGCTATGGCGTGCATCAGGTGCGTTTTGCCGAGGCCAACGCCGCCGTAGAGAAACAGCGGGTTGAAGGTGACCGGGCCACCTTCGGCGACGCGTTTGGCCGCGGCGTGGGCCAGTTCGTTGGGTTTGCCGACGACGAAGCTTTCGAAGGTGAAGCGGGAATCGAGCGGGGCGGCGGGCAGGAGATCGTCGCGCGCGGGAGACTGGAACGCATTGGAGGCGCTGGCGGTGGCGGCAACGGTTTGCGGGGCGGGTGTTGCATTCGGCTGGGCCGCTGGCGTGTTCTTGTTCGCCGGTGCCTTGCCCGACATGGCGGGCACGTCAAAGCGGATGCGGCGCACATCGGCGCCTGCGGAGGTCATCTGATAGAGCATCACCTCGCCAAAATTCTGGCGCACGTAATTTCCCAGAAAGCTGGTGGGGACATGAAACGTCGCGACGCCATCACTGCTGATGTTGTCGAATTCAAGCGGTTCGATCCAAGTCTTGAAATTGTTCTTGCCGAGCGAGTTAAGCAGAGCTTCTTGAACCTGACCCCATTGTTCCTGCGTCATCTTTTCCCCGTTTCACTTTCATCGTTCTAACGCCTAGGCCAACAACACGTCACGGATGCCATCCCGGACGCGGCGTGCTTTCACGATCCAAACAGCAGCACGCCACCATCATCGTTGATGACGTGTGTTGCTGCCCCCAAAAGGACCGCCTTAAACGGTGTTTGCATCCCCAAGTGGACGCGCCGGACCTTCCCAAAGGGTCAGGCGCAGGGAATGCGCAACCGCACAAAAACTAAGATGGACAAGGCAGCGCCGACAGATCGGCATAGCGATTTCGCGACCTCAAAAGGTGAGGCGGAAATTAGCAGTTTCTAGGTCTTGTCCCCCAAGTCGAAGCGACTCGCAGGATCGAAATTAGCAACTGCTTGCGGTGCTGGGCAATGAAACTTCGCGCTTGACTCGGATTTTTACGACAAAGAATCTCTGAAGTGCTTATGGGCCAAGGAAATAAGGGGTCACACAGAAAAAGAGGCGCTCTGGCTGGAGCGCCTCTTTTTTATAGCTTTAACAAGAATCGCTTTAGCCGAGGCTTTTGACCCGTGCCGAAAGACGCGACATTTTGCGCGATGCGGTGTTCTTGTGGAAGATGCCTTTGGAGACGCCGCGCATCAGTTCTGGCTGAGCTGCGCGAAGCGCGCTGGTTGCGGCTTCTTTGTCACCAGAAGCGATTGCTTCTTCGACGGTGCGCAGGAAGGTGCGGATACGCGAACGGCGCGCTTTGTTGACGGCGAGGCGACGCTCATTCTGGCGTGCGCGTTTCTTGGCCTGGGGCGAATTTGCCATGGGTGGCCCTTTCTCTGGTTCGGTTCAAACGGTGTCGCACGCAATACCCCGAGCGGGCCCCCGTCGTACGGGGCATGATTCTTGCCTAAGCGGGCATCACGCGCATATCTGGGCCGCTTAATAAGGATTTGGCGCGGAAATGCAATTGAGAATATGCAACGCGTCAGAGTTTGCGCGCGCGGGGTGGTGGCGTTTGCGAAGGTGAGTGTGGTAGCGAGAGGAAAAGCCGGGCAGGAAGGCAGATGTTGCATAAAGAGATCATCGTCCAATCGGCGGCGTTGCTCAGGACCTTGAACGAGGCCGGGTTTGATTGCGAAGCCGAAGATGATTTTGCGCGCATCACGCGATGGCTTGCGCAGGAAGAGAAGCTTTCCCAGAACCCGAAAATCTCGCTTGTGCGCAACGATTTCGTCGCGGGGTCGGCGTTCTGGACGTTTCTGCTTCAGGGGGAGGACCGCGTCGGGCGGCTGGCGGCGCGATACTATGATCTAAATGGCGAGACGCTTGGCAGCTATCTTGAGCGCACAAGCAATGCGCAGTTTGGCGGCGGGCGCGAGGTGGTTGATTACATTGCCCCGTCGGTGTCACAGCTTATTGGTGGGCGGCTGATTTTTTTTGGCGATCTGGAAGTGTCGTTGCGGACGCGCACCAGTCGCAAGACCTTGTCGGCCTATGCGCGGCTGACCATGGTGCTGTCGGGCATGACGTGGCCGGATTTTGATTGGATGTACGGCTTTGTGACCAAGCAGCACGCGCGTCAGGCCGAGCTTTATGGGTTTACCTATCGCGTGCCGCGCGTGGTGACGTGGAAAAAGCCAATACCGGAAGGGCGCGAGGATACGCATGTTCTGGTCGCGATCCCGGCGGCGGACTTCTGGCATATGCTACGCACGGGGGAAATGAGTGAGCTTTGAGAAGGAAAGCGTGAGCTTGCGCCCGTCAGTGTCGGTCACCGGTGCGAGCAGGCGGCGGTAGGTGCCCTTGACGCGAATGCCTTTGGAAACGGTGTCCACCTTGCGATCGGTGATCAGGTAAGGTTTGTCGGCGCAATCGAGATGCGCCTGAACGATGGCGCGGCGCGTGTCCTCGTCATAGCATTGTATGATCTCGTTATAGCTTTCGACGCTGAGAATGCTAAAGAACTTGGCCGAGAGGCTTTTGGGGCCGATGCGGTAAGGTGTTGGCGCCGTGTCGCCCGGCTTGATGGGCAGGAACAGGTTGAACCAGTCGATCAGTTCCTTGCAGTTCACCAGTTGGCTGTTGTTGGCCATCAGCCAGTCGAGCATGTCATCAATGTTTATTTGACGGCTTCGCTTGGTCGGTCGCGTTTGTTTGAGCACAAGATCGGACATGATGCGCGCCGTTTCGATCTGCTCGTCGTTGAACAAATCGACGGGCTCAAAGGTGAAGGGCGCTGCGTTTTGTGAAAAGTGGCTGATCGGGAGCGCCAGAGCGGTGGCGAGCCTGTCGATTGTCGAAAACGGAATTTCGCGGCGGTTGTGAATCTGGGCGTGCAGAGTAGAATACCGCAGGTCAGCCTTCTTACAGGCCGCTGCGAGAGACAGGTCGCGCATTTTGCATGCGCTCAAGATATGCGTGCCAAGATCCAATCAGCTATCCACGTCCGTGTATTCTCGCTTTGGTTGAATTGACAAAATTGAATGTGTCGGCCAATCCGGTTCAGGACATGATGTTTTTCATGGAAGTTTGTGTTTTTTAGGCTGAAAAAGTGACAGAATTGAACGACATTGGCGAACAGGTTGGCAAAATTCTGACGGAGGAAGATCCGCAGAAATGCATCGCACTATCGCGGCGGTTGCGCTGTGATCTGTGGTATCGACTTGATCGGGAAGACCGTAAAAAGCTGTGCGATCTAGGCGTTGACCTGTCCATATTGCAAGGCGGCTTGCGCGAGGCGTGATGGGCAACTTGTAAAAAAAACACCCGGTCTCTGGTGAGCGCCGGGTGTTCTTATTGTGGCAGAAACTTGTGTTTAGCGGTCGCGGAACTGGGCTTCGCGCTTTTCCATGAAGGCGGCCATGCCTTCTTTTTGATCTTCGGTCGCAAACAGGGAATGGAACACGCGGCGTTCAAAGAGCAAGCCTTCGCGCAGGGTGGTTTCATAGGAACGGTTAACCGATTCCTTGACGGCCATGACGGTGATCACGCTTTTCTCCGCGATTTTGGCGGCGGCGCCCATCGCTTCTTCCATGAGCTTTTTGGCGGGAACCACACGCGAGACGAGCCCGGCGCGTTCGGCTTCTTCGGCGTCCATGAAGCGGCCGGTCAGGTTCATGTCCATCGCCTTGGATTTGCCGATGAGACGGGTGAGGCGCTGGGTGCCACCAATGCCCGCCATAACGCCGAGATTGATCTCGGGCTGGCCGAATTTCGCGGTGTCGGCGGCGATGATGAAGTCGCAGAGCATCGCCAGTTCACAGCCGCCCCCAAGCGCATAGCCAGCAACAGCAGCGATAATGGGCTTGCGCACGCGGCTGATCGTGTCTGTTTCGTTGGTGAAGAGGTCTTCGGTGAATACGTCGGCAAAGCTCTTTTCGCTCATCATCTTGATGTCGGCCCCGGCGGCGAAGGCCTTTTCGGATCCGGTCAGGACGATGCAGCGGACTTTGTCGTTTGCCTGTGCTTCGGTCATCGCCCGAGCCAGTTCGCTGAGCAGCTGATCATTGAGCGCATTCAGGGCATCGGGGCGATGAAGTTTTATGAGGCAGATATGATCTTCTACTTCGACGATGATCGTCTCAAAGGCCATGATGATAGCTTTCGGCTGTTTCGCATGAACCTGATTCCTTACCATTGTCGGTGATTGGTTCAAGCTATCTTTGGCATTGCGGGCAGTAGAAACTTGATCGTCCGGCTTGGACGATTCGGCGAATCTCTCCGCTGCATTGGGGGGTGGGGCAGGGTGCGCCTTGGCGATCGTAGACGTCAAAACGGTGTTGAAAATACCCCAGCTCGCCGCTTGCCTGGCGAAAATCCTTGAGGCTTGAACCGCCTGCGGCGATGGCTTGGGTCAGCACGTCGCGGATGATCGGGACAAGGGTTGCAACACGCGGCGCACTTATGCGGCCAGCCTTGCGGGTCGGCGAGATGCGGGCACGGTAAAGTGCTTCACAGACATAGATATTTCCCAAGCCGGCGATGATGCGTTGATCCAGAAGGGCCGTTTTGATCGGAGTGTTTTTGCCGGCAAGAGCGCGTATGAGGTAGGGTTCATCGAAGCTGTTGCCCAAGGGTTCGGGGCCAAGTTTGGCGAGAAGCGGATGGCGTTCAGCGTTGTCGGTTGAGATGAGGTCCATCGCGCCGAAGCGGCGGGGATCGTTGAAGGTGATGCGCGCGCCGTTCGCCATATCGAGAATGACGTGATCGTGTTTTTCCTGAGCCGGGTGGTGATGGACAAATTGCCCCAGAGGGTCGCCCGAAACGGTCATTCGGCCGGACATTCCGAGATGGATCAGGAGCGATTCTCCCTGATCGAGATCGGCGAGGATGTATTTCGAGCGACGGCGCAGACGGGCGATGTGGCGTCCGGTCAGGCGCTCTGCGAAATGGTCGGGGAACGGCCACCGCAGATCGGGGCGGTTGACCGTGGCGGTTGCAATTACCTGTCCCTCCATCGAAGGGGCGAGGCCACGGCGAACAGTTTCGACTTCGGGCAGTTCGGGCATCGGAAATTCCGGTCATTACGGCGCATTGTGTGCGTCTTGCACCCGTTATAGAGAGGGGCATGGACCCGGTAAGGCAAGACCCATGAGCGACAAGACCACACATTTTGGATTTCAGGACGTTCCCGAAGCGGAAAAAGCCGGGAAGGTGCAGGGTGTTTTCGGCTCGGTTGCGTCGAAATATGACGTGATGAACGATGCGATGAGCATGGGCATCCACCGCATTTGGAAAAATGCGATGATGGATTGGCTTGCGCCACGTCCGGGGCAGCGGCTTTTGGATGTTGCGGGGGGCACCGGCGATATTTCGTTCAAGTTTCTGAAACGTGCGGGGCAGGGTCATGCCACCGTGCTTGATCTGACGGAGCCGATGTTGATCGCGGGGCGCAAACGGGCCGAGGCCGACCGCATGGCCGATAGTCTGGATTGGGTGGTTGGGGATGCGATGGCTTTGCCGTTCCCTGACAATACGTTTGATGTTTACACGATCAGCTTTGGCATTCGGAATGTGACGCGCCCGCAGGAGGCCTTGAACGAGGCGTTCCGGGTGTTAAAGCCGGGCGGGAGGTTGATGGTTCTGGAGTTCAGCCAGATCCCCAATGAGTTGATGCAGAAAGTGTATGATTTGTATTCGTTCAACATCATTCCGCAGATGGGGAAGATGATTGCGAATGATCGGGATAGCTATCAGTATCTTGTTGAATCCATTCGCAAGTTTCCTGACCAATATACGTTCCTTGGGATGGTCAGGGACGCGGGTTTTGAGCAGGCGAAATATCGCAATCTGTCGATGGGCATTGCCTGTTTGCATTCGGGTTGGAAGCTGTGAGGGGGCCGCATAATATCATCCGGCTGATCCGCACGGGGGCCACTCTGGAGCGGACCGGAGCGATGAAAGTCATCCTTGATGCCTATCAAGCGCCACCGTTGCTTAGGATGGTGATGCGCGGGCTGGTCTGGCCGGTGCAGTGGCTGGGCGACAAGGGGGACGCGTCGATGCCGCCTGCGACGCGGGCGTTGACGGCTCTTGGGCCGGCTTATGTAAAATTCGGGCAGATATTGAGCACGCGGCCAGATGTTGTGGGCGACGAGCTTGCTGTGCAGCTTAGGGTCTTGCAGGACAAGCTGCCACCGTTTCCCACCGAGCTTGCCAAGGCCGAAGTGCGCGAAACGCGCGGCGTGGAAGTTGACGAAATTTTCGAGGATTTCTCGGATGCGGTGGCGGCGGCGTCGATTGCACAGGTGCATCGCGCGCGGTTGAAGGAAACGCAGGAGGACGTGGCCGTCAAGGTGCTGCGGCCCGGAATCGAGCGCGCGTTTCAACGTGACATAGACGCGTTTTACTTTGCGGCGGATGTCATCGAATTTCTGAGCCCGGCCTCGCGCAGGTTAAAGCCGCGCGATGTGATCACGCATTTCGAAGGTGTGGTAAAAGGCGAGTTGGACCTGAGGCTGGAGGCGTCGTCGGCCAGCGAATTCGCTGCCAACACGGTAGACGACGAAGGGTTCCGCCTGCCTCAGGTAAAGTGGGCCTATTCGAACCGTCGGGTCATGACGATGAGTTGGGCCGAGGGCATTCCGCTGGGCGACAATGCCGCGCTTGAGGCGGCGGGGCATGATTTGACTGCGCTGGGAGAGCGGGTGTTGCAGCTTTTCCTGAGCCATGCCCTTCGGGACGGATTTTTTCATGCGGACATGCATCAGGGCAACCTGAAGGTCGCGCCGAATGGCGATATCATAGCTTTTGATTTCGGTATTATGGGGCATATCGACGAATACACGCGGCGGGTTTATGCAGAGATCCTGTTCGGCTTTATCCAGCGTGATTACAAGCGCGTGGCAGAGGTGCATTTCGAGGCGGGATATGTGCCTGCTGATCGTGATGTTGATGATTTCGCGCGTGCTTTGCGGGCCGTTGGTGAGCCGATTTTCGGCATGGACGCCAGCCAGCTTTCGATGGGGCGGTTGTTGTCTTATCTGTTTGAAGTCACAGAGCGTTTCGGGATGGAGACGCGCACCGAGCTGATCCTATTGCAGCGCACGATGGTTGTCGTAGAGGGCGTGGCGCGGTCATTGTCGCCGCATCTGAATATCTGGGACGTCGCCAAACCGATCGTTGCCGATTACATCAAAGGGTCAATCGGGCCACGTGCCTTTGCGCGGGACATGGCGAAAACGGCGCGTGTTCTGGCGCGGTTTGGGCCGCGGCTTCCTGGGATAGTGGAGCAGGCGTTGGTGCGGCAGGGACAGGTCCGGATCAAACAATACACAAGCGGTCGCGCTTTGGCTGGCTGCTTTGGCTGGTGTTGGGCGCAGGTTTGGGCGGCGGGGCGGTGGCTCTGTCGATGATGGTTTGAGGCTGAATGGCGGGCGCTAAGAATCCCTATTACGAGGGGCCGGTAAGCGACCATTTTGATGGTGTTCGGTTTTTTAACCCCGGTGGCGTTCAGCCAAAACAGCTGCGAGACGTTTTGAAATGGCAACTGCAAGGCGGGCGTGAGCGATGGCCGAAACATCACCCCAGCCCGTTTGAAAGTGCAAAGCCTGTTGCGCGATTGGGCAAGGGCGATTGCGAGGTGACGCATATTGGCCATGCGTCGTTTCTTTTGCAGGCGGGCGGGCTGAATATCCTGATTGATCCGGTGTTTTCAGAGCGCGTTAGCCCGTTGAGCTTTGCCGGACCCAAACGGGTGAATGCGCCGGGAATTGCAGCCGGTGATCTGCCTGAAATTGATCTGATCCTGATCACGCATAACCACTATGACCATCTTGATCTATTGGCGCTGAAAGCGATTTGCGCCCAGTTTGATCCGAGGATCATAACCCCGCTTGGCAATGATACGATCATCCGCAAGGCCATTGGGGCGGCGCGTGTAGACGCGGTGGATTGGGGCGATGTGATTGAGGTGAAGGGCGTGGCCATTCACACCGAGCCGACGCACCATTGGTCGGCGCGTGGGGTGGGTGACAGGTGCATGGCGCTTTGGGCGAGTTTTGTTATCGAGACTGCGACGCACCGGATTTACCACGTTGGGGACAGCAGTTTTTTTGAAGGGCGCAATTTTAAGGATGCGGCGGTGCGTCACGGGGCGTTTGATTTGGCGATCTTGCCGATCGGTGCCTATGAGCCGCGCTGGTTCATGAAGGATCAGCATATGAACCCATTGGAGTCGGTAGAAGCGTTCCGTCTGCTTGGCGCGGAGCGCGCCGTGGGGCATCATTGGGGCACATTTCAGCTTACCAATGAAGGTATTGAGGTGCCGCGCGAGGCGCTTGTGCAGGCTTTGGATGAGGCGGGCGTGTCGCAGGAGGCGTTTTTGCCGCTCTCTCCGGGGCAGCAGATACGCATTTGAGGGACGTCATGCAATATTGCGACACTGACTAACGGGTTGCATGCCCGCTTGGTATCGGCCCTGTTCAAATGGGGTAGAAGCCCATAAAATCGACACAAAGAGGCTTATAAGGCAGGCGGCAGACAGATGCAGTTGATCAGAAAGTCAGCACTTGGCGTGCTAATTTCAATGGTTCCGGGGGCTGCTTTGCCCGAAACCCTGCTGACCTATTCCAAGAATATGTATGGCACGCCCGGTGGTCTTGTGGATATGCCGTCCGCGGAAATGGCGCGGGATGGCGAGTTGAGCACCACGATCTCGCATTTTGGCGGCACGACGAAGACCACGCTGACGTTTCAGATATTGCCGCGCCTGACCGGGTCATTCCGCTATTCGGCGCTTAAGAACTATAAGCCGGGCCGGGGTGGCGCGAATGCCTATCCGAACTCAAGCTATTATGATCGCTCGTTTGACTTGAAGTATCTGCTTGTGACTGAAGGAAAATATCGCCCGGCTGTTGCGGTGGGTTTTCGCGACTTTATCGGAACCGGGCTTTATTCTTCGGAGTATTTGGTGGCGACAAAATCCATCGGTCCAAGGCTTAGGCTGACGGGTGGTTTCGGCTGGGGCCGACTTGGCAGTTTTGACAGCTTTAGTTCGACCGGCACGCGCCCTGCATCAGGGGCGATCGGGTCGGGTGGGAACCTGCGGACAGACCGGTGGTTTCGCGGCCCGGTTTCTGCCTTTGGCGGGGTAAGCTATCAGGCGACTGATCGATTGAAGTTTACGGCCGAGTATTCGACCGATGCCTATGTCGAGGAACAGGGCGGCGGGCAAGACCCGGGCGCGACCATGTTTCAGCGCAAGAGCCCGTGGAATTTCGGGGTCGATTACAAGCTGGGCGATATGGTGAATTTCGGGGCCTATTACCTGTATGGGTCTGAAATTGGCATGCGGGTGACGTTGGCTTTGGATGCCAAGGGGTCGCCCGTTCCCGGTGGGTCCGAAACTGCGCCTTTGCCGGTTGCGGTAAGGCCTAAGTTTTCGGCGCGTGATCTGGGCTGGACCACGACGCCGGGGCGCCCCGAAGCTGTGCGCACGGATGTCGCCAAGGCGTTGTCAAACGAAGGTATGGTTCTCGAAGGTATGAAGCTTGACGGGAACCGAGTTCGGATTGTGATGCGCAATCCACGCTATGATCGGGACGCGCAGGCGTTTGGACGTGCGGCACGGGTTTTGACACGGGTTTTGCCAAACTCTGTCGAAGAATTCACCATCGCGCAGAGCTATAACGGGATGCCCACTGGCGCGGTGACCATGACGCGCAGTGACATCGAAAAGCTTGAAAATGCGCCAGCCGTAAACATGCTGGACCGGGTGACATTCAGCGGCGGTGCGGGGTCGTGGGACGGAATAACCCCAGTTGAGGGCGCCTATCCCAGATTGGCGTGGAGTTTTGGCCCCTATACCAAGTTGAGCGTATTTGACCCCGACAACCCTGTGCGGGTTGATTTGGGATTGAAGCTGGACGCGGATTACCACATCGCGCGGGGTTGGGTTTTGTCAGGTGCGGTGACCGTGAAGGGCGCAGGCAACGTGGGCGATCAGGTGCCGGGGCGAAACACGACAGGTGCGGGACCGGGAACGCTTCCGCCTGTGCGCTCTGATGCGGCATTGTATTCGCGCGGCAACGACCCGCGGATCGAGTATCTGACCTTGGCCAAATACGGACGGTTGGGCGAAGATTGGTACACTCGGGTGACAGTTGGATACCTCGAGTCGATGTACGCTGGGGTCTCGGGTGAGGTTTTGTGGAAGCCGGCCAGCAGCCGCTTGGCCTTTGGCGCAGAGCTTAACTATGTGGCCAAGCGCGATTATGATCAGTTGTTTGGCGTGCAAAGCTATAACATCGCGACCGGCCACGTATCGACCTACTACGATTTCGGCAACGGGTTTCATGGTCAGCTTGACGTGGGACGTTATCTTGCCGGGGATTGGGGCGCGACCGTTGCGATTGATCGCGAGTTCGGCAACGGTTGGAAGGTTGGTGCCTTTGTAACCAAGACGAATGTGTCCGCCGCCGCCTTTGGCGAAGGATCGTTTGACAAGGGTATCCGCTTTACGATGCCGATGAGTTGGGCGATTGGCTCGCCGTCGAAGAAAACCAACAAGATTATTGTCCGATCGCTGTCGCGAAACGGCGGGGCGCGTTTGAGTGTAAACGGTCGTCTGTATGAGGCGGTGCGTGGCACCCATCGGCCGGAAATGGCCAAAACATGGGGGAGGTTCTGGAGATGAGCAGCATGTTGCGAGCGATTACTGTTCTTGTCGCGCTGGCTGTGCTGGCCGGATGCGGGAACCGAACGGATCAGGGCGTGTTTCTGAAAACGGCACGCGGTGGCGGGCTTAAGAAAGCCGGTCAGGGAAGTGCACCCAGTCAGGAACAGTTGGCGGCGGCGATACAGGGCGCTTTGACAGCGACCGACCTTCCGGTGGCTCTTGCGGTGGTGGAGGGGCGCAATGCGACCGCGCTTTTGACCCGGATTGAGACGAATGGGGCCTATCAGACATGGGGCACGCCGGACCGGCGGACGGTGACAACGCGCGGCGGTGTCGTGACGGCGACGCGTGGGCTGGGCAACGATATTATGTCGTCTACGGTTTCGGACAGTCTGGCCTTGATCTCGGCGCGCAAGGCGGGCTCGGCGACGCGGATTATGCGATATCTTGACGGTGGGAATGCGACCGTGGAGTTGGTTGCCACATGTCAGTATTCAAAAGGCGGTACGCAGCGTATTTCAGCCGGTGAATTGAAGAACGTTGCCACGACCAAAATCACCGAAACCTGTTCCGCCGGAGAGCGGAGCTTTACCAATACATATCTTGTGGATGGTCGAGGGACGCCGGTTCAGTCGCGCCAGTGGCTGAACCCGGTCAGCGGACACATTCTTTTGCAGCGCCTGCGGTGAGTGTTCATAAAAAAATGGCGGCCTAAAGGCCGCCATTTTCATAGCTTAAACACATCCGGCAAAAGCCGGTGTGAAATTAGCTGTCGTCCGACGTGGTGATCGCGATGGCGAGGGCAACAGCAGCAACAGCTGCAACGCCAGCACCAGCCGCGCCCAGACCCAGGGCACCCTGTGTCGAAACGAACGGATCTTGAGTTTTGGTTTCAGCAGCAACCGGTGCGGCGGTTGCCACGGCCAGAGCAGCAGCAGCTGCAATGATCGAAAGCTTGTTCATAATAATCTCCAAACCACAGTTAAGCCGACCAAAATCGGCACGACCGGCACCTGTATCGCACAAATTGCCCTCAGTTGAAATAGAAATTGAGGTAATCCTGTAGAAATGGGACCTGCTGAGCGAGGCCGAACCCGCTCTGTGCAATCCGTTGAAAAGCATGGACATTGTGTGCTTTTGACGCGCGCTCGCGGTTGCACTTGTTGGAATTAGGATCGTCTTGTTGCTGCGGTGCAACATGGACTTGAAATGGCAAAACGAGGGAGGGCTTTGTGCCGGTGCCGCGGTGTGCGGCCTTACCGATTCGCGCCGGTGGCTGCGCTAAGCCTAGTCTTGAAGGGCAGCTAGTTCGAGCGTCATTGCGGCGTGATACTCCTCTGCTCCGTTTTCGTATCGCCACAAACAATAGGCCGCCATGCGCCAATGATACCAAGGGGTAAGGGCATGGTGGCGTTGGATCAGGTTTGCATCGGTGAAGCTTTTGAGGAAGGATTCCTCTTGGGCTTTGGTCAATACGGCGCCGCGATAGATGAGTTGCATTGCGGGCGACAAAAAGATCGCCAGATCATTCACCGGGTCGCCGCGCATAGGACATTGCCAGTCGATGAAAACAATCCGATCAGTATTGGTGATCAAGTTGCCGGGAACCGGATCGCCATGCAGCAGGCAATCTACCCCGCTCGCGGGAACCTGAGAGGTGGGTCTTAAGTCTGCGATGGTGTGCGCTTTAGCGTGTTTGCAGGCCTTTAGAATTGCCAATGTTTGTTTGGTTAACTCTGCGCTGCCATCGGGCGCGCGGGGGAGTGAGGGCAGCAGGGGGGCATCGTGCAGTTGTTCGAAGGCGCGTGCCGCTTTGCTTGTCTCGTCATGCCAAGTGCTGCCGTCAATATGTGAGTAAACCAACACAGGCCCATGCGGGAGGTGTAGAAAATCCAGCAAGTCGGGCGCAAGCGCCGTGCCGTGAAGGTGGCGCAGAACCCGTTCCTCATCATCGGGCGAGTTTGGGAAAAGTGGGTTGTTGCCCGGTTTTGTGTAGCTTTTGATCACGATAGGGCCGTTGACCGTATCGGCGCGCCAAAGGTGATTTGTTCGTCCGCCAGTCAGGGGAACAACCTTGGATGTGGGAGAAATGATTTGCCGCGAGAAGAGAGCTTCACGCAAGGGAGCGGGCATATTCGGGGAGCCAGCAATTGGTGCTTGTGAAGGCCCGGGCATTGCGGCGTTTCCCTACGCATATCTGGCGACATTGATGCAAGGCGGCGCACGGCCGTTTTGCGAACCTGTATCGACCTACTTGAGTAAGAGGGGCCAATCAATAGCGGGCTTGGGTATGCGCATTCAGATGGGATTGCGAAGTGCGGTGACATCGGAGGCATAAACGGGCACGCCGCCATCCAGCATCAGGACCATAACACCGTCGACGTTTTGCGCCTCGGTCACATTGGCATAATGCTCTACCGGAGTGGTGCCAATGGCTTCACCCTTGGCGAAATTTTCCACCTCGAAGCCATAAACGCCATTCGCAAGAGGGCTGCCATTGGCGCCGACACCGGCCCAGACGATGTCATCACCGCTGAGGTTGATTGCTTCGCGAGAGACTTCTGTGCCGGTTGCGTCGCGCACCACGAGCCATGCTTCGTCGGCAAGCACGGCGGAGCGGGGAGAGAGCGTAACGGGGCTCCCATCGAAGTTGATCGGCGCGGTGGTGCGGGCGTCCATACCAACCCATCCGGCAAGTTGGGAAATGCTTGTGCTGGACATCTGAGAAATCATGCTGGTCAGCAAGTCGTTGGTTAGCACCTGCTGTTCCACCGAAGAGAAGGTGGCGAGTTGCACCGCGTAATCAGAGCTATCAATCGGATTGAGCGGATCTTGGTTTGTCATTTGCGCGGTCATCATTTGCAGAAAGGTCTGGAAATCTGAGCTGATGACTTTTTGGCCCGAGGTCGTGGCGTTAGCAGCGGCGGCTGATTGGGCTGCGGCTGCGGAGGCGGCGGAGGCTGTTGGGGTGACGATGTTGGCCATTTGAGGAGGCTCCTTTCAGGTCGGCTTAGAATCGCAGATCCAGCCCGCTTTGGGTGGGCGATTGAGGGTGAGATCCGCTGATCGATTCTTGTTGTTTGGACCCGGACAGTTCCGGTTTGGGGGTGCCTTGCCCGTCGTCATGCTGAGGGCTGTTCTGATCGGCGTTACCCTGAGGAGATGATCCGAAGGTGAAGGTGACATCATCATACCCAAGCTCTTGGAATTCAGTTTCGAGCTGGCTGATGTGGCGGCGCATCAAGTCGAGAGTTTCGCCGCGTTCTGCCACGATTGAGACAGTCATCGCAGTTTCACCCGGCGACAGAAGCAACCGCACGCGGCCAAGCTCTTCTGGGTGCAGGCGCAGTTCTATAGCGCGGTTTTCCTGCTTCGGGGTGGATGCAATTTGCATCGCTACTTGGCGCGCGAGCTCTGTTTGGCGCGTTGGCAGGGCGCTTGGCTGTGATGGGGTGGGCGTTTCTGACCTAAGTGGTTCTGAGGTCGGTGAAATGCTGAATTCTAGCTGGCTTTGGCTGTCCTTGTTGGGGATGGCGAGAGGGCCGGGGTTCGGGAACGGATTGGGTGGCGTTGTCTCCTTGGGGGTTGTCGTCGCATTGGCCGTTTCCAAACTTCTGCTGGAGTTTGCCATGGGAGAGGGAGAGCTCTTGGACGCGTGGCTACTTTCTGCCGCTACACCAGTTTTTGCGGAAGGTGTCATGCTTGGCAGGGTTGGCTCTGCAAGTAGCGGCAGTTTCTGCGGCTCGACTTTTGGAAGGGGGGCAGCCGTATTAGGCGTGATACTGGCGGGCTGTGGTGTGCTTGGGCCTGATAGCGTTGTTTCGAGCGTGGCGGGCGCATGGACAACGGGTGCTGTTTGCGGGAGTTCAGGTTTGGCTGCGTCGTTTTGAGCGACAATGCTTGTCAACGGCGTGTTCAAGACAGGCGTATTTTGGACGGGAGTATTTGGGACGGGAGTTAATTGAGCTGACGCATTTGGCTGTGCGGCCTTGCCATCGGCAGAGGTGGGCGTTTGAGGGGTGGATTTGCGGGAAGCTTCCAATTGGTTTGGAGGCGGGCGAAGGGCCTTTTCTGTAGGAAGGTTGGCTTGGAGATCGGGACGCGCAGTCGCAGCGTGTGTTTGGCCCAGCTCTAGTGTCGCGGACTGCGGCGCAGAGGTTTTCTGATTGGTTTTCAATGCGGGTAAGTCGGCTTCTAAGAGTTGCTGCGCTTGGGGTGCTGCGGGCGTATTTGCTTTGCTGAGCGGAGTAACGGCAGCGCTAAAGCTCTCACGGTGGTTATTGTGGTGTGCTTGGTCTGCATTGGGGATGGTGATTGGGGGGGCGACGATTGCGGGCTCAACGATCTTCGTCAAAGGAGGGGCTTGGATTTCAGCCTCAAGGGGCTGCTGTAAGGTGGTGTCAGCGTCTTCGATTTCGGAGGGCTGCAAGGCGGTTTCCTGCAGACCTTCAGTGTCCTGTTGATCTGGCTCTGGTGATTGCTCTGAGGCAGATGGCGCCAAAGGCTCAACCTTAGGCGCTGACGAAGGTGCAGTGTGCAGGGCTGCAAAGATTTCACCAAATGCATGTGCAGTCGCCGAGCGTCCGGAAACCGCCGCCAGAGCAACAGGTTGCTTGGCAAGAGTATGCTGTGCATCGGTGGTTTGCAGTAGCTGGATATCGGTCATAGCGGCCTCGAGAATTCTTCCTCAACTTCTCTACTATCGCTGTTTCTGGTTACCGGTTCTTTACCGATATCTGCGCTTATTGGGAAAAGTCCCTTGAATTGGAGGTATTCCCGTGACCGTTTTTTCACCAATCCCGGCAACGCCACCGGCACAGTATAACGGCCAGGGGGCGAGCCCACGTGATTCAAAAATCATGGCGGCAGCGCAAAATTTGGAAGCGACGTTTTTATCGGAAATGCTGAAGGCGGCTGGGTTTGGAAAGTCGCGAGGAGCGTTTGGGGGCGGCGCTGGCGAAGACCAGTTCGCTTCCTTCCTGCGCGATGCGCAGGCGCAGGAAATGGTTAAGGTGTCTGACGTCAGCACCTATGGGACAGATATGAGGATTTGAATAACGGAGGGTTTCTGGTTCATCGTAGCCTTTAAGGAGCGAAGATGAACAAGAAGCCCGGAACATCGAAAGGCGCAGCTGACAAGCTGGTCAAAAACATCCGCCGCAAGACCCGCCAGACCTACTCGGCGGAGGAGAAGATCCGCATTGTTTTGGCCGGATTGCGCGGGGAGGAAAGCATCTCGGCGTTATGTCGCCGCGAGGGTATTTCTGACAGCCTGTATTACACTTGGTCGAAGGAATTCCTTGAGGCTGGAAAGCGTCGTCTTTCCGGCGACACGGCGCGTCAAGCGACATCGCCTGAGGTGAAGGAGTTGAGATCTGAGGCCATGGCCCTGAAGGAATGCGTGGCCGACCTCACCTTGGAAAACCGTCTGCTCAAAAAAAGCATGACAGGGGCTGGGGAGTTCGAGGAATGAGGTATCCAGCAACCGAGAAGTTGGAGATCATTCGCACAGTTGAAGGGTCGCATCTGCCAACCAAGAAGACCCTTGATATGCTGGGCATCCCGCGCACCACATTTTACCGATGGTATGACCGATATGTCGAAGGTGGCTTGGATGCCTTGGCAGATCGTTCGCCACGTCCAAAGTCGGTCTGGAACCGCATCCCTGATATCCGCCGTGACGATCTGATCGAGTTTGCGTTGGAGCATGAGGCACTGACCACACGCGAGCTGGCCGTTAAATATACCGATGAGAAGCGATATTTTGTCTCTGAATCATCGGTTTACCGCATCCTGAAAGCCGCTGATCTGATTACTGCGCCGGACTACGTGGTGATCAAGGCCGCCGATGAGTTCACGGACAAGACCACCGCCATCAACCAGATGTGGCAGACTGACTTCACCTACTTCAAGATCATTGGCTGGGGCTGGTATTACCTGTCCACCATCCTCGACGACTACAGCCGCTACATCATCGCCTGGAAGCTCTGCACGAACATGCGGGCCGAGGATGTGACCAGCACGATCGAGCTGGCGCTTCAGGCATCGGGCTGCGACCAGGCCGTGGTCCGACACAAACCCCGTCTGCTCAGCGACAACGGATCCTGTTACATCTCTGGCGATCTGGCCAAATGGCTGGAGGATCAGAAGATGGACCACGTTCGCGGAGCGCCATTCCACCCGCAAACCCAAGGCAAAATAGAACGATGGCATCAGACCATGAAGAACCGTGTTCTGCTGGAGAATTACTACCTGCCCGGTGATCTCGAGCGACAGATCGGGGCCTTCGTCGACTACTACAACAACCAGCGCTACCACGAGAGCCTGAATAACGTCACACCCGCCGACGTCTACTTTGGACGGGACAAAGCCATTCTGAGAGAAAGGGAGAAGATCAAGAAACTGACGATCCGACAACGCCGCTTGCAACATCAAAAACAAGCCGCATAATCAATCACGCAACCGAACCAGAGCCTCCAATGTTCAAGCCGCTCTGATGTCCCATTTTATATGACGACTGACAATGCGTATTTCGAAGAACTGGAACATTCCGTGCCAAAGGAGACGAAAAATGCCGGTTGAAGAGGGTGCAAACGAGGCGAACAGCAAGGGAAATGGCGGTCTTTTCTCGTCAGTTCCGATTGAAATTACGATTTCCGTGGGCAAGGCACGCCCGCTCATCCGAGATTTGTTGTCTCTGGGGGAAAATGCGGTGTTGCCACTCGACACGAAGGTCGATGATCCGGTGGAACTTTTCGTGGGCGATCAATTGATTGCGCGCGGCGAACTTGAGGAGCTGGAAGGGGAAAGCGAAGGGCAATTGGCAGTCCGGTTGACTGAAGTCATTGAGCTGGGAAATGGGTTGGAATGAGGCCCGGCTTTTGCGTTGTCCGGTTAGGTATGTTGTTCGCGGTGATCGCAGCTGCCTTAGTGCTTCCTCAGGTGGCTAATGCGCAGGAAATAGCGATTTCTCTGGACGAGGGTGGTTCGCTTAGCGGGCGGACGGTTCAGCTGATCATGTTGATTACCGTTCTAAGCCTCGCTCCCGGGCTTGCTATCATGGTCACTTGCTTTCCCTTTATTGTGACGGTTTTGTCAATCCTCCGTCAGGCTATCGGATTGCAACAATCCCCGCCGAATATGTTAATTATCAGCCTAGCGCTGTTTTTGACGTATTTTGTGATGGAACCAGTTTTCGCCGAGGCTTGGACTCAAGGAGTGGCGCCGCTTGTCGCGGAGGAAGTCGAGATTGCAGTGGCTTTCCCCAAGATAATCGCCCCGTTTAAGGTCTTTATGTCCGACCGGCTGGACCCAGAAACATTCGCGGCGATGGCTGCTCTTCGTCCAGACGTGACGGATTTGACCCCTAGTCCCGATGCGGACCTCTCTGTTCTTGTTCCGAGCTTTCTTCTGTCGGAGATTTCCAGAGCTTTCCAAATAGGCTTTTTGATATTTATGCCATTTCTTATCATCGATCTAGTTGTTGCTGCTATCTTGATGTCGATGGGTATGATGATGGTCCCACCGGCCATCGTGTCGCTTCCATTCAAGCTGTCGTTTTTTGTGATCGCGGATGGGTGGAGTTTGATCGCGAGCAGTCTTGTGCGCAGTTACTTTTAGGCTTCCAGGCCGCGTGTCGCGCGGCGTGGTTAACGGCGCCCTTCGCGCAACCACGCCATAATAGTGAGCATCCCGACAAGGACAAAAACCAGCCACTCGGGCAAAAGTGGAACTTGTTCTACACCGGTTGTTTTGTAGGCGCTGCGCGGCGTTAGCCCGAGCCAATTTCGCCCAGATGCGGGCCGGCCCCTGCGCACATGACGTAGGTTTGGAAGGTTGTCGGAAAGGCGCGCGATGCCGCCCCCTGTTTTTTCAACGACGGGTTCGAGCTGGACGGCGCTTGCGACTGTCTGAATGAATTCCCGAGGCGCGCTTGGCCCCAGCCCAATGACCGCCGATGTGTCGCCATTCGTCAATCGGAAGAGGCCGATTTCATTACCCTTATAGGTGCCTTCAAACCGACCCGGCTCAACTTCGGATAAAGTAAGCTCAGTTTCCACACCGGATGGTGAGGTCACGGTTACTGTACCGACCTCGCTTGAAAGAGTTCTACGGATGATGCGCAGCGTTTGACCATTTGGCTCTGCCCACAAGGCTTCTTCTTCGAGTTCGGGCTCTTTCATCATCCAGTGGGCCAAGCGCCGTAGCAACTCTAGCTGAGGCCCGCCGCTTTCAAACCCACGGCTCCAAAGCCATGCGTGATCTGATGCCAGAAGCGCAACGCGACCTTCACCGACTCGATCGAGCACGAGAAGGGGGTTTCCTCAAAGCCTGACATAACCACATTGCCACTCTGCGCAGTGACTTCGATTTGCCGCAACCAGCGCCCCCAAGTTGCTGCATCCCGTCCCGGACTCAGATTGGAGGTGACCGGGTGCCGGTCGCCAAGATCTGTTACGGTGGGGCGAAACCCTTGCTCGATAACGCGCGCTGTGGGGCCGGCTGGAATGATCTCGGCCAAGGGAGATCGGTAGATGCTGTCTGCACTCGCAAAATCTGGCCCGGCAGCGATGAGGATCGCACCGCCTTTCTCCGCATATGATTTGACGTTTTCCAAGTATATCGACGGCAAAATGCCACGGCGCTTGTAGCGATCGAATACGATCAGATCGAAGTCGTCAACCTTTTCGAGGAAGAGTTCGCGCGTGGGAAAGGCAATGAGAGATAGCTCGCTCACTGGAACGCCGTCTTGTTTTTCGGGGGGCGGAGAATGGTGAAATGGACGAGGTCAACGGAGCTGTCAGATTTGAGCAGGTTGCGCCACGTGCGCCCGCCGGGATGTGGCTCTCCTGAGACCAACAACACGCGCAAACGATCACGTACACCGTTGATTTGCACCAATGCGGTGTTGTTGCGCGAAGTGAGTTCGCCTTCGGATGTCGGCACGGTGAATTGCAAAACGTTGCGTCCGCCGTGTGGGAGAGTCACGGGCAGATCAATTGATTGTCCTATCGGAACTTGGAAAACCATTGGCGCACCGCCATCAACCGCGATTTCGAGCGGTGTGAGCGTTTGGCCCTCAGGCACCTTCCCCTGATCCTCAACCCTTAGCGTTAGCGAGATTTCCTCGCCAAGAATGGCGAAGGCTGGTGCGTTTTCGATGACGATACGGCGGTCCCAATCGTCCGGTTCTCCGGTCAGAATTAGGTGCAATGGTGCCGGAAAGGTAGGGGCGGCGTCGATATCGTGCACGCGTCCATCACTCAGCATAATCAGCCCGGAGATACGCGATGCGGGTTCTTCGGCCAACACATCCGACAATGCAGCGAAGGCAAGAGTGCCTAAATCGCCAGCCCCGTCAGGGAGATTAATCCGTCGCAATTCCGTATTGGGTAATGCCTCGATCTGTTTTGCAATCTCGTCGGCAGCGTCTTTGGTTTGTGCCGCGCGATCACCGAGCTGCTGGCTTGAGGATTGGTCGACCAGTAGAATAGCGATATCTGAAAGAGCTTCGCGTTCCTCTTGCTGCCATACCGGGCGCGTCAACGCCAAGAGGACAATCAACGCGGCGAGCCCGCGCAATGCCCAACCGGACAGCCCCTTGAAGAAGGCAAAAACCGTTGCCGCGAACATCAGGATGCCGAGCGCGGCGATAAACCACCAAGGCATCAACGGGTCGAAGAGGATGGTCGAAGTCATTGGCCTAACCTCTCGAGAAGTGCGGGAACATGAACCTGATCAGATTTATAGTTACCAGTTAACGCGTGCATCACCAGATTGACCCCAAAGCGATAGGCCAATTCACGTTGTCGCTCACCTGCCATGCCCCTGCCGACGGGAAACAGCGTTTTGCCGCTTGCATCCATTGCCCAGGCAGCGGCCCAATCGTTGCCGCCAATAATCACCGGTGTGACGTTGTCATTTAGATTTCGAAACGGCATTCCTTCAACACGCTCAGCGTCGGCAGGGGCGGCTTCGACCCAAACGTCACGCCCATTGTACCTTCCTGGGAATTGCTGAAGCAGGTAGAATGTTCGTGTGAGAACATGATCGGACGGAATAGGCTCAATCGCAGGGATGTCCAAGGGGGCTGCGAGCTGTTGCAACTTGCGACCATTCGGGCTTGCCGATCCAAACCCAGCGATATCTGCATCCCGTGTATCAAATAGGATCATCCCACCGGACCGCAAATACCGGTTAAGCTTGTCATAAGCGGCGGCTGAGGGTGTCGCTTGATCAGGCGTTATTGGCCAATACAGCAGCGGAAAGAACGCCAGTTCATCGGTTTCGATGTTAACCGCCATAGGGGTGGCTGGTTCGATTGAGGTTCGAAAATAGAGGGTTTCGGAAAGGCCAAGCAACCCTGCTTGTGCGGTGTCATCAATCTGACGATTGCCGGTAATGACATGGGCAAGCACCACCTCTGCGGCGGCATCTATGGCTCGGTTGTCATCGGCCCTCAGGTCTGCGGGTGTGAGGGCCAGCGCGAGTAGGATCGTTGCGGCGCGCGCTGCGACGAGGCGGCCCGACAGGGCCAGAGACGCGACAATATCAAGGGCAAGCAAACCAAGAGCGAGCGATAAAAGCCAGCCGCCCAACGGAAGCTCTTTTGCTTCAGTGAAGCCGTTGATGGGTGTTGAGGAGGGCCAAGCCGCGCGAGAGATTTGCTCATCCGAGCGCAGAACGTTTCTAGCGATTTGTCGGTTTGTGCTGCCATATAGGCCGGGTTGTAAAGCGTTACTTATAGGTGCTTCGGCGAGCAGCTCTCCGGGGACGCCGGAAAGAGACGCTCCATCTAGCAATGCGCCAAACCCATCGAGCACTTTGAGCGGTTTCCAGATCGATCCTGCCAGATCTTCAGCAGTTGGCGTGGTTGTCATGGCTGATACGGCCAACCTTTCGAGCATAGACATGAAGAGACCGGACAGCGGCAGGGAAGACCATTCGGCGTTTGCAGTGACGTGGAACAGCACGACCTGCCCCTGACCGATTTTCTTGCGGGTAACGAGCGGGGTGCCATCGCTGAGTGTCGCTATCACGCGGTCCGCGAGTGTCGGATCAGGTTGCGCCAAAACCTGTGCTGTGATGCGCACTTCTTCGGGAACGCTGAGACCAAAAAAGGGGGAATCTTTGTCGAAGGGCGCGAGGGTTTTTGGTGCTCCCCAACTCATTGCACCGCCAACGGTTCGCCCGCCCGCTCGCAACCGGACAGGCATAAGCGGGTCTTCGGTGCGGCGGCTGATTTCGCTTGCAGCGATACGAGGGCCCGCAAAGCGTAACACCATCCCGCCCGCTTCAGCCCATTCTAGCAACGCTGCGTCTTCAGCGGCAGTAAGCTTTGCGATGTCCGCCAATACAATGACGTCGGGGTTCGCGGGCAGCACATCAAGCAGCGAACCTTCGATCAGTTCCGCAGAGGGAGCGAAAGCTTGCCGCAAATAGTGCAAGGGGGACAACAGTTCCAACCCCTCACGGTTTTCCCGACCCGTGATCAGCGCGATCTCGCGTTTGCGGAGGCTGTCATCCGTGAGAGTGACGCCTCCTGCGCCATCAAGCCCTTTGATTTGAAAGCGGGAAAGGCGGTTGCGAAGTTCTGCGGGAAGAACAATTTTGCCTTCCGCTGCAATTGAAGAAGGCGCGAAAACAAGCGGTAATTCTGCCAAAATACGTTCGGTGCCGGATGGATCACGGCCAACGGCTTGCACGACAATATTGCGTTCATGAGCGGCATTGTCGCGTCTGGCGGTGAGCTTCACTGCGCCTTCTGAAAACACGGCGGGTGCGAGCGCCAAAATGGGCTGATCGCTTTGCATTACTGTGAGCGGCCCGGCCTTGGTCAATGCTTGATGAAGCGCTGCGCGCCCGTCGCGTGCGAGCCCGTCTGAAAACCAAATGGTCTCGATAGATTGGTCAACGGGTAGGTTCTGGGCAAGTAGTTGCATGGTGTCGGTGTTCGGAGCCCACGATTTTGGAGTAAGCCCCGGAAGGCGCGCGCGCCAAGCTTGGGCGGCTTGGAATACAGGTGCTTCAAGGTCTGTAAGCATCGCAATGGCAGCGGTGCGCCCGGTGCGGCCAGATTCGTCAAGGATTTGTTCGAGCGCCAACACGCGTTGGTTCCAATTGCGTGCGCTTGCCCAGCTGGCGTCCATAACGATGAGAAGCGGATCGCGAGATGTTGTCGCGCTATTTGAAGGGTTGAGGACCGGCCCTGCAAGGCCAAGGATAACCACCGCCATCGCAAGCATTCGCAACAACAAGAGCCACCATGGTGTGCGATCCGAGACGCTGTCGTCATCGCGCAATCCGAGCAGCAAAGTTACCGCCGGGAACATTCGGCGAATGGGCGCCGGTGGGATTGCGCGTAATAAAAACCACAGAATTGGCAGCGCCAGCAAGACAGCCAACAGCCACGGTGTCGTAAAAGCTACGGACCCGGCGATCATGCCGTTCCTCCTTCGAGTGCTCGATACAGCCAAAGCAGCGCAGCGGTCGCGCTTTCGTTGGTGTGATGGCAGTGGTAGCGCCAGCCTGACGCTGCGCAGAGGGACGTTAATTCGTCTTTTCGCGACGCCAGTCGTTCGAGATATCGTTGGCGAAGGTCACCGGCTTTGAGGGTCTCATGCGATAAAGAACCGCCGACGCTCTGAAAAATGGTGCGACCTCGGTATGGAAACGCCTCCTCGCTTGGATCGAGTACCTGGACCAAAACGCCTTGGACGCCCCGGTCAGAAGCTTTGGTCAAAGCCGTGACAATGTTTGAAATGTCCGAAAAAAAGTCAGAGACAAAGATCGCTCGGGCGTGTGGCGGTAGGCCGCGTGCATCGGGCGAGAGGTAGTCATCTGGCGATTCTTTTGAAAGAAGCTCAGCAAGACGTGATATCTGTGCCTCGCCGCTGCGCGGCAGCAATGCGCCGCCGGTCAGGCCTACGCGCTCTCCGCCACGGATCAAAAGTATCGAGGCGGCCAAGGCAAGGATCCGGGCGCGATCTGCTTTTTCGGGGAGTTCGTCAGAGCTCTTGAAGCGCATGGAGCTGGCTGGATCGACCCAAAGCAGCACGCTCTGAGCGATTTGCCATTCCTTTTCTCTGACATATTGCGCGTCTGATTTGGCCGAACGACGCCAGTCAATCATGCGCCGCGAGTCGCCTGGTTGCATTGGGCGATACTGCCAAAAATCATCGCCGAGCCCGCTACGTCTCCGCCCATGTTCGCCAACAAGAACTGTTGAGGCCAGTTGTTCTGCGTGGGCCAAGAGCGGAGGCAGCGTGGCCGCCTGCTCTTCGGCGCGAACCCGCAGATGAAGGGGAGGGGTGCTCACGCAGCGGCCTCTTTCACCAAGATAGATTGCAACGTGTTGTTGATAAGCCCGGTCAAGTCTTCTCCTCGGGCGCGTGATGCAAAGTTAAGCGCCATGCGATGTATCAATACGGAATGTGCCATAGCAATTACATCGTCAGTGTCCGGCGCCAAGCGCCCTTGGATAAGTGCGCGGGCCCGCACCGATAGCATCAATGCCTGCGCTGCGCGCGGGCCTGGGCCCCAAGCAACGGATTGGCGCACGATCTCGCTTGCGCTTGGATCTTCGGGCCGGAATGCGCGCACCAGATCCAAAATCTGTTCGGCGATTGCATCACCGACAGGCATTCGGCGCAAAAGCTTCTGTGCAGCGAGCAAGTCAGCGGCTGTGAACACTGCATGCGCCTGATCTTCGGTCTCGCCGGTTGTCGCGATGAGGATGTTTTTCTCGGTTACGCGGTCAGGGTAGGTGACATCAATCTGCACAAGAAAGCGGTCAAGTTGAGCCTCGGGCAGTGGATAGGTGCCCTCTTGTTCGATTGGGTTTTGTGTCGCCAAGACGTGAAAGGGCGCATCGAGCTCTCTATCTTTGCCTGCGACTGTAACTTGCCGTTCCTGCATGGCCTGCAAGAGGGCCGATTGCGTCCGAGGGCTGGCCCGGTTGATTTCATCTGCCATGAGGAGCTGACAGAAAACCGGACCGGGAATGAACTTGAAGGTTCGGCTTCCATCAGCGCCAGTTTCCAAGACCTCTGATCCCAGAATATCAGCGGGCATCAGATCTGGCGTAAACTGGATTCGGTTTCCGTTTAGCCCCATAACGGTGCCAAGCGTTTCAACCAGGCGCGTCTTGCCAAGGCCGGGCAATCCGACGAGCAAAGCGTGACCGCCGCAAAGCAGGGCGGAGAGAGCGAGGTCAACGACCTGCTCCTGACCAATGAAACGCCGCATGATCGAAGCTTTGGCCTGCACCAATTTTTGCTCCAGTGCTTCAATGTCCTGCACTAACTCTGCAGCCTCGGTCATGGTGTCGCTCCCTTTTTTGCGCTAGGCTTTGAATGAGTGTAACGCGGCTGACGGGAATGGCAAAAGCTATGAGCGGGCAAATGAACGTGAAGCCATCGGCAGAGGGTCTTGCAAAGACAGCGCGAGCAGCGGCCAAAGGCAAGGGTTTGCCGCCTGTTCACCTATGGAATCCGCCGTTTTGTGGCGATTTGGATATGCGGATCGCGCGCGACGGGACGTGGTTTTATTTGGGAACACCCATTGGCCGGCCAGAGCTTGTGCGACTTTTTTCAACGATCTTGCGCAAAGATGGAGATGACTACTTCCTTGTCACGCCGGTTGAGAAGGTTGGAATCACCGTTGACGACGCGCCATTTGTTGCCGTGGATTTCGAATCCGACGGGCAAGGCGATGGTCAGAAGCTTGAGTTTGAAACGAACGTAGGTGACAAGGTTGTTGCGGGTCCAAACGCGCCGATCCGGGTTGAGCGTGATCCGGTGACAGGGGAACCATCGCCATATGTGCGCGTTCGTGCCAACCTTGAGGCGCTTATCGATCGTAAGAGTTTTTATCGTTTGGTCGATATCGGGACGCATCATCCCGTTGATGGTGAAAACTGGTTCGGTATTTGGTCACAAGCCCAGTTCTTTCCAATAATTCCATCTTCTGAACTGGCTTAGTGGACCACAAACTCTGCGTGCAACGCGCCTGCTGCTTTGATGCTCTTGAGGATGTCGATCATATCGCGAGGAGAAACGCCAAGCGCGTTCAGTCCGGCGATGACTTCCGAGAGGGATGTCCCCGACGGAACCTCTGCCAAATTGATGCCCGGTTCTTCATTTAGGTTTGCCTGTGTGCGGGGAACTACAACTGTTTGCCCGTCGGAGAAAGGGTTGGGTTGGACAACCAATGGGGTTTCCTGAATGCGCAGGGTCAAATTGCCTTGGGAGACCGCGACTCTGGAAATGCGAACATCCTCACCCATGACAATAGTACCGGAACGTTGATCAACGACCACTCGTGCTTTTCGCTCTGGTTGGACGAGAATGTTCTCAATACGCCCAAGCGCATGGGCCGGTGATCTCATCCGAGTTTTTTCGATGTCGAGGCGCACTGTCCCGGAATCGAGCATCACGGCGACAGCGCGACCGAAATCGCGATTGATCTGGCGCTCGATCCTTGCTGCAGTGGTGAAATCCGGTTCCCTCAAGGCTAGACGCAAAGTTCTGAGCGACGACAGCTCAAACTCAATCTCTCGTTCAACGCGTGCTCCAGACGGAATTACTCCGGCAGTGGGAACGCCTTGCACCACGCCGCCTGCATCACCTTCTGCGGCGACCCCTCCTGCGATTATCGTTCCTTGAGAAACAGCGTAAATTTGTCCATCGGCTGCATTTAGTGGCGTCATGATCAAGGTGCCACCTAGCAGGCTTTTAGCGTCACCGATTGCGGAGACAGTTACATCGATTTGGGATCCAACGCGGGAGAACGGTCGCAAATTTGCAGTTACAAATACGGCCGCGACGTTCTTGGGCCGAAATTGTTCTCCGGTGACATTGACGCCAAGCCGCTCGAGAATGTTCGACATTATTTCTTCGGTAAAGGGTGCGTTGCGAATGCCATCGCCGGTGCCGTTCAATCCGACAACAAGGCCATATCCAACAAGATCGTTGCTTCGCACACCGTCGAATTCAACCAGGTCTTTTATCCGCACGGGGGTTGCTTCGCCAAGAGACGGTAGTGCCAACAAGAGAGTGAATAGCAGTGCAAGAGCACGTATCATCTTAAATACTCCACCAAGGAGAGCCCGGATAGACGCGCGGTTGCTGTATACAGGCTCTCCAGTTGAAATTGCACAGCTTTAAGGCGCGTCGCGGTGTCGTACAAATCGACGCCCAGCAACTCGTTGCGCGAAATCTCAAAGCTGGTTTTTTCGGCGGAAACACGGGTTTTGCTTTCTTCGATGCGTGCTTCAGCATAGCCGAGGTCGGCGCGCACGCCAACGAGCTCACTTTGCGAAGTGATCAGACTCTCCCCGGCGGAGACAATCATCGCACTTTGCAAGTTGGTCGAATATCCGAGCGCAGGGTCAGCAGCGAGTGCCGCCATGGCGGTGCTTTTTAGTAAGTCGCGGATAACTTGTGTGTCGCCGCGCAGGGCGAGGGTCACTGTTTCGCCTTCTCCGACAAGAAAAGGTGAAAGGTCCGTGGTCGCACCGAGGTATCCGTCAGTTTCAAATCCGCCTCCGGAGGTATCAAACCAAGCGTCGATAGCGGTTTTTATGTCGTGCAGAGACGTCAGCCCAGAAATCTCTGTGCGAAGGTGCGAAAGGAAGTCATCGGCAGAAGCGAATGTCGCGGTGTCAGTTGACGCGCCCGAAAAAAGCGCGCGTCCTGCAACGTTGGTGTTTAGCGCGGACAGGATGGCCGACAGTTCGCCACGGGCATTGTTTGAAGCAGCCTCCATACCTTGAGGCAAGTTGGTATTGCCGGCGAGGATCAGATCGGATGATAGAGTGGTGGTTGTTTGCTGAACTTTTTCTAGGGCTGACTGCATAGCGCTCGTAAAGCTGGAGGCCTCTTTCGCGGCCGTATCAAAGCCTTCAAGCAGGCGGAGATTTCGTTCAACATCACCCAAATAGGAGTAGTTTCCATTGAGGTGTTTGGAAACATCGGCAGCTTGACCGCTTGCCATTTCTTCAGTCAGTTTTGCAAGCTCGGCATTCATGCTTACATTCTGGCGCCGCAGCATAAAACTGGAAGCCATATCGCCAATAGAATAAAGGGGCATGTATCAAATCCTCATCAGGGCTTGCATCATTTCATCGAGCACCTGCAACATTCGTGCATTGGCGGCGTAGGCCTGCTCGATAAGGATCAGGCGCTGCATTTCTTGGTCCGAATCGACGCCATTTTCCAACAGTTGGGTCGTGGCAGAGGCGTAGCGCGCTCCGGAGAACGCTAGGGTCTGGTCGCTGACCTCTCTCGCGGTACCGATTTCGCCCAAGAAGGTGGCTTGTAGCTGCGAGGTGCTTTGCGCTGTTGGCCCAAAGTTCCCCGAGGCAGGCACCCGCAAAGCGGTCAGCGCGTCTTTCATATCCTGGAGGAGTTGGGAACTACCCACGGGACCGGGCGTCGCGGCGCCGAGGCCATCGCGCAAGCGCCATGTTTCACCGCCCGATGCCGGGTCAACGGCCGCGTTAATGGACATGCGTGAAGCCAGTCCAACCTCATCAACAACTGCAAATGCCGCGCCTTGATCGGTAAACAGCCCCGCAGCACCGGGCGCGCGGGTCGCGTCAAGCGAGGCATCCTGAAAGCGTTCCACGAGGTCACGGGCCGTTGCATCCAGTTGGGTTTGGGACTCCACCGCTAAATCATCGCGAATATGAAAAAGCGCGGCGAGTTTCCCGCCTGCGAGAGGGCCGGTGCTGACATCGCTGGATACCGCGACCCCGTTGATTTCGATGCCTGATATGTGGCCACCGGCTTGAGTCAAATGAGGCACGACGACATTGGTCGCGGTGAAGCTTAACTCTGCCGCGTCGCCATCGACAAGAATAGCACCGTTGGGCGTGAAGAGGGCGACGGCCCCAAGGTCTCGCGGGACTTCGTTCACAGGGACAATTTCGGCGACCCTGTCGATGAGCAGTTGGCGTTGGTCCTGAAGGGCCGAGGAGTCGTGGCCCAACACCGTTGCCTGCGAAATTTGAATGTTGAGCGTTCGAACTTGCGATAAGGACGTGTTCAATTGCTCTACGGTTGCCGCGATTTCACGATTGGCTTCGCCACGCAGAGCCTGAATGCCGTCGGAAACCGAGGCGAAGGTTTGCGCGACCTCGCTCGCATCATTGAAAACCTGGGTTAGGCGGTCCTGCAAATCGGGGCGGCTTGCGGCGGCGACAAGGCTTGCTTCGAAGTCCGCGAGTTGCGCAGTCAGGGAGCTGCCGTCTGCCGGGGTGCCGACAAGACCCTCCAAACGATTGTGAAAGTCTGACAGCTGCGTGTTGAAGGCCTGATCGGCGCTGGTTGATCGTCGGAGCGATATCAAGCTCGGATCCGCGCGTCGCACGATGCCGCTCACAGTGACGCCGCCACCGCTGCCCAAGCTGCGCGAGCTCAGCTCCAACTCGCGCCGGGCATAGCCATCCGTCATGACATTGGCGAGGTTGGACGCGGTCACCTGTGCATTGCGCGAGGCCGCGGTAAGCCCGGTAAGAGCATTGGATAGGGCTCCGGAAAGACTCATCTTTTTTCCCTTTCTTACTGGTGTATCGCGGCCTTAGTCAGGGTTAGCGTTTGATGTTGGTTGTTTCCTGCAACATCTCGTCCACGGTCTGAATGACTTTTGCGTTGGACGAATAAGCCCGTTGTGTCTGGATCATATCGGTTAATTCACCGGCGACATCGGTTGTTGATTCTTCGCGTGCGTAGGCGACGATATCGCCGGTTGGGCCGTCGCTTGCATCCCAGAGAAAGTAGGAGCCGCTTTCCGGTGAAGGCAGATAGGTTTGCTGATCAAGCGCGACGAGCCCGTTCGGATTGGGCAGATCCACAAGTGGAATTTGATAGATCGTGCGGGATATTCCGGTATCGAAGAAGGCGTGAACAAATCCATTTGCGTCAACTTCAACTGAGGTCATGTTGCCGACTGGATACCCATCTTTGGAAATGGAAACCGGTGCAAAGGTGTCGGAAAGTTGGGTCAGCCCATCCGACGCGCCAACCAGCCCGATATCAACTTCGATCGGCCCACCTGCGACATTGACGATCAGGCTTCCCGTGACCGGATCATAAGCGCCGCCGCTAACCGTAGCGACAGATTGAAGAGTGCCGCCCGTGGTACGACTGTCGTCGAAGGTGAGCGTGTATTCGCCAATCACCGCGCCGGCCGAAGCCGTGTCAGTGATTGTCATGGTCCATTCATTTGATGATCCGGTGCCAGGAACCGTTGGAGTAAACTCGATTGTCAGGTTCTCTGATGTGCCGAGATTATCGTAGTATTCGACCGAAAGTTCAGAGGCGGCTCCCGCGGCCCCCGCCTCGGTTTCCGTCGCAGGTAGGTTGACACCAAGGTCGATTTGCGTTGTGGGTTCGCCCGAGAATTGGTTGACGTTTATCTGAACAGGTTCAAGCCCGTCTGAGGTGTCACGCGGGTAAGTAGGCACCGTGCCATCGGGCAAGGCCGGCCAGCCCATTAGGACCAGACCGGATTCGGTGACAAGATATCCTTCGTCATCAGTGCGGAAAGATCCGGTTGTCGTCAGGTACATCTGTGGAGACCCATTTGCGGTGCCCACTTCGGCGATTGAGGCGACGGGAAGCATTCCGCGGCCCCGCACGGCAAGGTCAGTTGGGTTTGATGTTGCGACGAGCGCGCCACCCTGATCAACCAACCGTTGCGTTGTTGTACGCACACCCCCCGCAGAATAAGTGCCGCCGGTCGACGAGATCACCATTGAGTGGAAATCTGCTTCGATGCGCTTGTAGCCAAAGGTGGCCGAGTTCGCGATGTTGTCTGAGATAGTTGCCAACCGTGTTGCGTTTGCGGAAAGGCCCGCAACCCCGGCATTTAGTGAAGAAGAAATTGTCATGGATACGCCTTTTTGCTGCATCGACATTCACTGCTGCTACAGGCATAGCGCCCCACCACTTAACACCGCGCTAACAATTAAAATTGGTCGGACATTCCTTATTTCGTTCTGAGTAGTATAACTTCTAACCGATTGTTTCGCGTTGCCATTGGATTGCGCACAGCGAGGGTTTTGTCGGCGTGGCCGGAGATACGTTGAATCCGGTCCCCGGTGAGGTTTTCGGCTTCTAGCAAATGGCGCATTGCATGAGCGCGTGCGGTTGACAGGTCCCACACCGGGTTGTCCACCAATACGATGGGCTGCGCGCGCGTATGCCCGCCGATTGCGACGTTGTTTTCGACCAGTGAGATGATCCGCCCAAGCATTTCAGCAAGATCGCGCAAAGCCGCTGTAGGCTTGGCAGTGCCCGGTTCAAAAATTGCAATGTCATCAAGATCGAAAATCTCGATGATCAGGCCTTCATCCGTTACGCGTGTAATGATGTGTTTGAGAATTCCGTCTGAGACCGTGCTTTCGCCGGCAAGGCCGCGCAAGGCTTCCTCGACAGTTTTGAAAGCCTCGGAGTCACCGCTTTTGCCGTCGCCGGAAGACGCCGCTCCATTTGTGTCCACGCCATTTTCGCCACGGGCTTGCCGGGCTTCAGTTGGTCGCAAACTTGTCGCGCCGGTGCCGTTTTGCGGCAACGTCATTTCCGAGAAAACGCTATCGCCGCCAAAAGATCCCTCACCGCCACCTGAGACACGATTGATTGCCACCGTGGGGCTGAAATAATCAGCAACACCCTTGCGTTGTTTTTCTGTTGTCGCGTTCAGCAGCCACATCAGCAGAAAGAACGCCATCATAGCGGTTACGAAGTCGGCATAAGCTACTTTCCAAGCACCGCCATGATGCCCATCGCCGCCAACGACTTTCTTTCGTTTGATGATGACCGGAGCCGCATTGTTTTGTGCGCTCATATCCACCACCTAAGTACTCACCCAGTTAAGAGGGTTAGCACAGGGCTCTTACTGACAGATTAATGGTGGCGAATTGGCAAGGCTGCAGGTTCTAGTGGCGGAGCATGGTATTGCCGGGGGAAAACGTTGGCGTCAATTCGACCATGTCGATCTTTGGCTCTGTTCCTGTTCCACGGCTTCGCTCAAGAATGATTTCCGCTGCTTTTTGGCCAATTTCAAAGCGGCATGCGTCCATTGTGCTGAGTTGTTTTGGCAGTCCCTGAAGCAACTCAACGCCATTGAAGCCCGCGAGGCCTATGTCGCCGGGAACATCAATTCCCTTCTCCAACAGATAGAGCAAACCACCGGCGCCGATCATGTCGTTCGAATAGTAGATAAAATCCAGATCCGGTGAGCGTGACAAGACGGCCTCGGTCATCTCGCGCCCTTTTAGGAGCGCGGAGCCGCCGGAATAGAATTCCTGATCGGCGATTTCCACACCGGCTTTTGCCAAGGCTTGAGTGAAACCTTCAAAACGTTTGCGCGCACGGTGATCCAACGGCATTTTCGTGCCGAGAAAGGCAATCTTGCGATAGCCTTCGGAGGCAATCGTTTCGCCAATCCGGCGTCCGGCGGACCGATGCGAAATGCCGACCATCGTATCAATCGGCATACCATCAACGTCCATGATTTCCACGACGGGGATCCCGCTGGCGCGCAGCATGGCGCGCGAGGCGTCGGAATGTTCCAGACCCGCAATGATCACCCCAGAAGGGCGCCATGACAGCATCTCATAGAGCACCCGCTCTTCCTTTTCCGGGAGGTAGTCGGTGATCCCCACAACCGGTTGCAGGTCGGTGTCTTCCAGAGTTCGGCTGATCCCGGTCATGACCTCGGGAAATACCATATTCGACATGGACGGTATGATTACGGCGACAAGATTGACTCGTTGGCTCGCCAGCGCCCCGGCAATTTTGTTGGGCACATAGCCAAGTCGCTTTGCGGCCTGAAGTACCTTTTCGCGCGTTGATTCAGAGACGTCGCCTCGGTTTCGCAAAACCCGACTTACGGTCATTTCAGATACACCGGACGCTTCGGATACGTCGCGGAGAGTTAGTGGGCGCTTTTCATCAATTGTCACGGAGTCTCAACCAGTTGAGTGCTTCCTGAGAATGCTACATCAAAAATTTGCCAAGACGCAAGGCGCGGCGCTGGCGGCACATCGTCTTTGCGGACATCCGAACACAGATGAGATGCGTTTTCAGTTAATTGTGGGCTGACAGGCGAATTTTGACGGGGTATGGGAAATCAATGGCCCCGTGGCTCAACTGGATAGAGCAGCCCCCTCCTAAGGGGCAGGTTGCAGGTTCGAATCCTGCCGGGGTCACCAAAAACACCTGAAAAATATGACTTATTTACAGTGCTTTGTGCAGAAGCGTGCAGAAACTCCCGCGAGCTTTCGGGCCGAATTCTACTGAAACGGCGGAAATCTCGTACAAAACCTGTACAAATTTCGCACGTCTTTGCGCCTTTTAGGGCCATTCAATGAGCTGGCGGGTGGCAAACACATGCGCGGAACGGAAGTTCGGCAGCGCGACGCGCAAGCAGATCATCATGTTTCTGGCCGATAAGGCGAGCGATGACGGCTCAGGCATCTGGTGTTCAAAGGGTACGATCCAGCGGCACACCGAGCTGGGAGAGACCACCGTTAAGCGAACCGTCCGCGAATTCCTGAAGGAAGGCATCCTGGTCGAGACCGGCGCACGGACCTGCAAGAACGGTTTCACCGTCGTTTACCGGATCGATCTTGCCAAGGTCGAGGCCCTGGAACCCACGCTGGAACCCGAAATTGAGACGGGGTCCACAGTGGCCCCCGTCCAGTCTGGCCCCGGTACGGGGGCCACTGTGGCCGGGGTACCGGGGCCACCACGGCCCCCAAACCATCCTAAAACCATCCATAAACCACCTACGCGCAAGCGCGAGGCGGTAGAGGTTGAAGACGCCGAGAAGATTCTGGCGGTGTATCCACCGGATCGCCTTCGCGGCAAAGCTTCCTGCCTTGCCCAGATCGAAGAGGCCATGAAGGAAGGGATCAGGCCGGAGGACCTGCGGCAAGCCGTCCAATCCTACGCGACCGACAGCGCAGGTTTCACCCGCTCCAAGGTCTGCTTTTCTGACAATTGGTTTCAGTCACGGCGCTGGCAGGCCTATATTGAGAAGCAGGCAGAAGACCGGGAAAAGGCGGCAGCGTTGGCGGCTGATCACCAAGCGCGACTCGCCTGTTGGATCAGTGATCGCAGCCCGATGTGCAAACACATCACGGGCACCCAAGTCACAGCCTTGCTTGCGTCGAAGATGGTTTCCGAGGCCCAAATCCAAGCCGCAGGCCTCAGATCATGACCGCAACAGATCCGACCGAAGAGCAAACAGCAAGGCGACCCATGTCATACGCTGGCGCTGCTGACACGGGACCTTGCGAGGGGCGGCACGCCTCCCCTTCGAACCCCACCGGCGCGGGAAAAGCCCGCACCAAAGAGCCGCTGACTGAGACCTTCGTCTTCCGGTGTGGCGCCGCCGAGAAGGCCCAGTTGCGCGCCAAGGCAGAGGCTGCTGGCCTGCCCGCTGCGACCTTGCTACGCGAGGCGCTTGGCCTGACCGAGGCCCGCCGACGCAAGCCGATCCCCCGCGTTGATCCCGCGCTGGTATTGGCAGTCGGGCGCATCGGCGGCAACCTCAACCAGATCGCCCGCTGGCTGAACCGCGCGATGCTGTTGGGCCGTGTCGACCTCGACGCGCTCACCGTTGCCCGCCGTCTGCTGACCATCGAACGCCAGCTTGCGCAGATCATCGAAGCCGCCCGCCGATGCTGATCAAGTTCTTCCGCAACGGCAAAGGCGCGGGCGCAGGCCCCGTCGGCTACCTCGTCGCGGACAAGGTGCTGGCCTATGACGAGAACCGCGACCTGATCCGCGATGCGGACGGCCAGCCCATGACCGTCACACGGGAACCCTCGCCCGAGGTTCTGCGTGGCAACCCCGACCGCATCGAAGCCCTGATCGACGCCAGCCGCCACCAGTGGACCTACCGCGCGGGTGTGATCAGCTTTGCCGCCGAGGATGCCCCGACCGAGGAACAGCAGGCCGAGGTCATGGACGGCTTCGAGCGTCTGGCCTTCGCGGGGCTGGACCCTGAGCAATATGAGGTGCTCTGGGTCCGACATACCCACGAAGACCGCGTCGAGCTTCACTTCTGCACACCGCGCTTGGAGCTGACCTCGGGGCGGAGCTTGAACATTGCGCCGCCCGGCTATGAGAAAGCCTTCGATTCCTTGCGCGACGTGATGAACCAGCGACACGGCTGGGCCGATCCGATGGAGCTTGAGCGGGTCCAAGAGGTCCGCGACACCATCGAAGCCCCAGCCCGCGCGCAGGGGCGTGACGAGCTGCATGCGTGGATTTTGGACCAAGTCAGCGTTGGCTTAATCACTGACCGTGGGAGCATGCTCGACGCCCTTACAGATGCGGGCTTTGACATCCCGCGCACAGGCAAAGCCTACCTCACTGCCCAAGACCCCGACACCGGCGAGCGCTGGCGTTTGAAAGGAGAAATTTTCCATGAAAACTGGCAAGCCGACACGGCTGAGCGAGAAACTGAACGCGGAGCTGGACACGATCCGGCAAGACTACGCCGCCTCGATGGAATCCCAGCTGGAGAGCTTCAGGAGCGATTTGGGCAGCATTGCGACCATCGCGCATCGTACAATCGAGAGCGATACCCGCAACTTTCTGCGACAGAACAAGAGCTGGCTGACGATCTCGCCCTGGCTGATCACGGGGACGTTCTTGGCGGGGATCGTCTCGATGATGGCCGCGAGCTTGCTTTGGACGCTGATGCTGGCGAGTTCAGAACTGACGGACTTGGGCCTGACACGGATCGACAGGGAGGACGGGACATGGCTGGTGCTGGACCCGACCAAGACGCGGCTGAGGACCTGCACGCTGGGCGGCAGGTCAGTGACCTGCATCAAGATCGAGGAGGATTAGATGACGACACCCCTGACAGCCTTGGAACGCGACTTGCTCGCCTGCGTCGAGCGGTTGGTGACGGCCTGCGAGGTCTCAGCAAAGGAATTGAGCGGGTTAGAGGAACGCTCAACGACCAGGATGCAGAACCAGATGGATGGATTGGCCGCCTGCGTGTCAGTGCTCATTCAATCGCAAGTGGCGTCCGTAGCTGCGTTGCACGGCTTGCTGAACGAGGGCTCGAACTACGGGAAGCTGCGCACGCAACTCGAGACCAGCTTGAAATTAGTGAAGGCCGCCGAAGAGAGGTTGAGACAGAGCTAGAGGAGCGGGAGGTCGAGATGGACCGAGGGATGACGCATTAGGGGATAGTTACCGTCGGAGGTGCAGAGTAAGTCGCAATTCAGAATAGTTGTGCGGCCAACTCCAGAATGCTGCCAATGAATCCACGGACGTTACCCCAAGCAATTACCGCTGATGCACCTGCTGCCGTAGCTGCGCCCTTGATGGCGGCATCAACTCCAACAGTAGCGCGCGTGCCAAGCCAATTGGCAACCCGGCCCGACAGGTCAGTCAAATACTGGATTGCAGACCTCGCTTTATCTGTATTTGGTTCAGGCTGCTTCAACTCAACAATGAACGCTTCGACAGACCGGACGGCTTTCTTTGTTTCTTCAAAGTCAATTGGGCGCTCGCGAATATGCTCTGGGGGATTGTTATGCCCCATCCCTGCATGCGGAAGGGTTTCAATTAATTGATCCCTCAAATCACCAAGTTGGGCGACCAGATCTGTGGTTAGCTTTCTCTCTAAGGTGCCCTTGAGCACCTCTACCTGATCCTGTTCTTGCTTTGGCAGCCATTCCCGCCCAACTTCCTCGACCTCAGCTAGGGCTAGTTCGATCACATTGTCAGACAAGAAGTCTCCGAATTGATCAAAAAGAATGGTTCTCGCGTTTAAGAACCGGTCACTTTGCCAACCTTCGTCATGCACTGCATCCTGAAAGACTCGTGAGGAGGGTCTTTTGAAATTTTCTAGAAGCCAATGTACCGCTAAGTTAACCTGCTCGTCAGTCGACATTTTCTCGAGGTCTAGGTCAGTGTAAGGCCTATCGCCATCGAAGCGCGAATAAAGTCGATGGGCCATGTCTATGAACCTTTGTTGGAGCTTTGGAAACTAAGCTTAGATAAAGCAGTTTTTTGTAAACTTCTTCAAGTGCAGCATGGATGTGTTCCCAGCCGAACGTTAGTGGATCGGGCAGCATTTGTTTTCTGGCTTTCCACGGACGCTTTCCGTGCCAAAGAAGCTAACTTGGTGTTAGCGCGTGGAGTAGGTCCCATACCAACTGATCAACATTAGGCGGCGACCAGCGGTTCGATGTCGGAAACGTCGATCTCTTTGGCCGCGACGGCCATATCGTAATTAGTCTGCAAGTTGACCCAATAGGCCGGCGACGTGTTGAACACACGGGCCAGACGCAGTGCGGTGTCAGGCGTGATCCCAGTGGTACCCTTGATCAACCGCTCGATTCGTGTCCGTGGTACACCCAGACGCCGCGCAAACGCGATTGCCCCCATGTCCAAGGGATCAAGGTAAAGCTCTTTCAGGACTTCACCAGGGTGCATCGGGTCTTTAAACAGGCTCATCAGCATATCCTCTCAATGGTAATCGACAATCTCGACATCGGCGGGACCGTTCGGCGTCCAGACAAAGCAGATGCGCCATTGCCCGTTGATCCGCACGGAGTGTTGCCCAGCCCGATCACCTTTCAGTTCTTCTAAGTGGTTGCCCGGCGGAAAGCGTAAATCCTCCACAACAACCGCAGCATCTAGCGCCGTGAGCATTGCCCGCGTGCGCTTAACCAAGTCACCGGGGAAGCCTTTGCCATATTTGCCTTTTACGGCACTGGCAGCGAGTTTGCCTTTGGTGCTTTGGATCATAATGATTGTGTATCATGAGGTGATACGCGTGTCAATGGATGATACATGGCCGAGTATTCTAATGAAAAGATATTGTGCCAATTCTTGAGTTGTAAGCCGAGAAGCGATGTATCCAGCTTTGCAGCAAACTTTCCCGAATCCGAAGTTTTTTCGTAAGCTGGAGTTCATCAGAGATAATTAACTTTTCAGACAATGCTGTTATGTATTTAGACGAAAATCCTAGCAGGTAATTTGTGCCATCCAAGACAATCTTGACTACAATCGTCGAGTCCGATTCTTTCAAATTAACCTCATTTGTTATGCTGTCCACCGGAACCAAAACGCCCAGTGCTATCGTCTTAAGCGGCTTCTTTTGATTGGCAAAATCACACGCTGGGCTGATTTCAATCAGCGCTATCTGACAAGCTCGCTTCGCATCGCGGAGCGGTGTCGAACATCTGTCCTGATATTGAGTTTGCAGTGCAGCTTTAGCCTCGGGGTCTTGCTCAGCCCGAACCTGAGCGTCGAGGTCGTGACCTACTAGCGAGAGAGTTAGAAATTCATCTTTCATTCGTTCTGACTGGTTGTGGGCTTCTTTGCCGACATCGACTTTTTGAAATAACATTTTCGGCTTGGAAGAAATCCAGACGTCCCCAGGGCAGATGATTTTGTCTTGAGGTGACGTTTCAATATGCAAAATCGTATTGAGTTGATGCTTAGAGGTTTCTTGAACTTCGCCGTCAGCGTTAGCAAACACGTTGTCCCAAACCTCTTGCGTGTAGTCTGTGAGGCTTAGAAGGCCCAGTTTGTCCTTGAGAACGTAGGAAAAGGCTTCATTGATCGCTGTTGCCTCAAAACCCCTTAGATTGCTACCGGCAACGCTGACGGCAAGAGACCTCAAGCTCTGAGGAAGTGTATCTTTATCAAATCCTGCCAGAGTATTCACACTTTCTATCGCAGCCTGCAGAACACTGCACTCCCAGTGCATAAGGGCTCTAACTGATGCCTCGCCAGCCAAATGTTCTTGGAACTGTTTAAGGATCTCTGCCGCTGAATATTCTTTGTCACCAGTACTGCAGTCGTTTTTGCAGATTCGATCAAAGTACATTGGCAATCTGATACCAGCTTTTTCGAAATACTCGGTAACTCTGTCTTTTAACTCATCGAGAGCCTCCGGCTTCGAAGTCCAAGCCAAGACAACATAGGGCCCCTTCGTTGCACTAACGATGTTTGCAAGACAAGCAGCGACGGTCGACAAGTCGGACTTTGTTGGAGCCGCACCGCCATCTCTGAGTTGGATGTCGGTTATTATAACTCGTGGCGAAGCTGCCGCCATTTTCTGGCACAACGCTAGAGCAGCGGTCGGTTCCCGGTAGTGCACCGGAAGAGTAGATATACCCAACTCTGCCAGTGCTGTTGTGACGCCAATGATATCTTCAATCTCATTGTCGATTACTACGGCGTTAATCACTTCTTGCAAGGCGTACCCCCATTAAAGACCAGCGCGACAATCGCGCCGTCTGCTTGCTCAGGCACACCGTCAATTTCTCCCTGATCGAGCAGCACAAGCTCGCCGCCTAACATCTGCATCACGGTATCCGTGTAGTACAATCCAATACCCATCCCACCAGATTTGGTGGTCTTAAAGGGTTTGACCATTTCGTCTTTGCTAATGTCGCGCCAGCCGGGCCCGTTGTCAGCGATTATGATAGCTGGACCTTTGTCGAACTCTTCACTGACACCTATGTGGATGTACTTTTTGCCAGTTTCCCCGCCCCACCGCTTGTCCAACCAGTAAATAGCATTGTCTATGAGGTTATTTACTGCGCTGACAATGAGGTTCCGTTGCGCCTTCACAATATAGTTAGGATGTTCACCCGTCAGAACTGGGCAACTATGAATGATATCGTGCAGTGTGAAACGGACGTCCGCCAAATCTACGTTGGATTTCAGAATAGACTTAAGCTCCCATTCACGAGCTTTTTCCTGCTTCAGCAGGTTGGCATAGGTATCCAAGAGCAGTTCAAATCGGTCAAATTGCTCTATCACAATGCTAATGTCTTTGCCCGCAAGCAGGTTCTTTTTTGCGTCGGATATGCCATGTTGTATTTCATGGAATGCTAAGGTCATATTCAGACCCGCCATGCCAGATGTAAGCATGATATCTTGCATGTCGTTGTAGCGTTTTTCGGTGCGTTCGATTGCTGGAGCCAACTGCTCTTCCCAACCGTTTTCTATTGCGATTTGTTTTAATTCATCTACGGGATTGTCCAACCCAGCATGAGATACGGAAGGGGACTTCTTTGTAACCTGGCGAAGTCTGTCTTTGTCATTGTGCCGAAGGCTCTCGAGCTTCCCAAGGGCAGAATTGATGACCTCCTTAAGCTTGAAAAACGTGTCATTTTCTATGAAGCCTTCCCTGTTGGTTTTCTCAACAAGGTTGGGGCAGTTCTCTAGTTCCAGCGAGATTGCTCCAACGGCAATTCTTCGATTAATGCCTTTGCCCAGTCGGTTAACCCGACGGCTGTCCATCTCGAGCCAGTCGTCATTAGGTTCACCATAGTTGTAGACACGGATACCATCACGATAGACACGTATCCCCTGGTTTTCGCTCAGCCATCTCTTGATGGCATTTTGCTCACCAAGCGCGGCGTCAAAATCAAACACATACACTTCGCCTAGGATTGGACCGATATCGTTCAGGAACCCTGCACGATCAGCTTGGTACATTGCGTGGAAGTTTGTTTCGGACCCAACGTTACCTTTCGGAAGCTCAAGGTAGCTGTTGGTCTCAGAAGTAGTGCGACCCTCAATTTTGAACTGCTTCTTCAGTTGTTCGCTGGGCACAAATTTATAGTCCCAAGACCAAGTATCTCCAGCAAACAAGAACGAAAATCTGAACAGGGATTGTTCAATGATCGCTTTCAGATCAAAAAGATCTGTCGTCCATTCTTCGTGTCCTGGAACGCTCAATGAAACATCAAATGTTGGCACCTCTTTGTCGAGCCGATATGTCTCAAATTCAAACGGGGACTTGATCGATTGAATATTTCGGTAGAGGCTTCTGACATCCCCGCGTGAAAGGCTCGAGTTCAGTTCTTTTATGATGATCTGGGTTCCGGTGCTTTCGCCTTTAAAAACCTGAGGCACTTCCCGCTCTTCGATCTCAATTTCGGCATCTTCAATGTACTTACAGTGTTCAAGGATAGCCCAATCTATCCTCAAAAAGACTTCACGGGCGTCTTTAGTTTTGGTCGTTAATTCAATAACTTGTCCCAATTTATGCACAGCAAACCTACCTACACCTTTTTCCCCTAGAGGTAGTCTGTCATGCTTGGCTGTTCTCTTCCCCTCAATGCGAGAAGTTTGCTTGTGGTCGGCGCCCGGTTCGAGCCAAATATTCAGAATTGTGTCCAGACTCATCCCTTCGCCACCGATGTCGGTCACTTCGATGCTTGCTTTTGTGACGTCTTCAGGGTTTGAGATTATTATCTCAACACTATCAGCATCGGCGTCGTAGGAGTTCTTCACTAGCTCAAACACCGCTAGTTGCGGCGTACCAATTAACTGGTCCCCCAACAGCTTTAACAATCTTGCCCGCGGTTTAAATGATGCTTTCATGAAAACTCCAAAACTATAAATATCAGTGGCATAGCCATACAACTTGCGCAAGGATTGCTGAATGCAGGAAGTTGCCGCTCAGCTTGTCTCACGATGATTTTGTGTCCGTTCGGTTGACTGCCTCGGTTAGCCTCGGAGGCTTCGAACATACATCCTTGAGGTTTGCATGAACAAAACGATGGCAGTTGGCGCAGAGACACTGAAGGTCGCTCAACCTTGTTTTGTGACCCGATGTCATTTTGGAAACAGCGACAGCTCTGTGATGAACTTCTATGCATGCCTTCGCCGCTTCATCTTTGTAGGTAGAAACCGGATCAAATTGACACTTTTCGCAGTATAGCTTGCCATGCTCTTGGATGAATGCCGTTTTCTTTGCATCGCTTAAGCCGTTGGCCCGCTCTCGCCTCAAATGGGAAACTAACCGAAAATCACCCTCCGCCCAGTAGAGATCGACTGAAGACAGATCAGTGCGATCAGCAGAAGCATTGATGGGTGTATCTCCATTTGCAATCTGCACGAGATCAGTGAGAGAGGCATTCGAAAAGGTGAAGCGGATTCGCTTGTTAGCATTTCCGGTGTGGCGCTCGGTGGTGGGCGGCTTGCCAACCGCCTGCATACGCCGACTCATAACCGTAAAAATCTCTTCAAGCGATCTGGAAAGATCAGTTTGATCCAGAACTTGCCTGTCTACCTTGGAGATTTTTTGAACTCGATTGCTATCCACGAAACCGTTGACGAACAGGTCTTTGTTCTGTTGAAGGCGTGCTAACAAAAGCCTCAAGGCCGTTGAGTAATCAGTGTTTTTTGCCTGTTCGGTGCCCTTTGTTCCGCCCCGGCTTTGCAAAACAATTGAGCTGTCAACGATTTCGACCGCTGCGTCAACCGGGTCTCCGTTTTCGTCACGAACCAAAAATTCCAACTTCTTTAATCCTCCAAAATGCCAATTTACTCCAACTTAGGCTGTAGCCTGTCGATATAGTCAAAGACTGGTAGAAGCGCCTCAGCAATCTGTTTAGCCAAGTAAGGTGGTACAGCGTTACCAACCTGCACAAACTGTTGAGTGCGGTTGCCGAGAAAATGGTAGTTGTCAGGAAAAGTTTGAAGTCTTGCGGCTTCCCTGACCGTGAGGCTCCGACACTGTGTAGCATCTGGATGGATATAATAGTGTCCATCTTTTGAAATATGACTGGTAACCGTTGTAGCAGGTGCATCCCAACGCTGGACCCGAAACCGATCGCTAAATTTGCCCGTCCCCCAATTCGCATGATTTGGGGCTAGGTCTTTTGGAAACTCATCTGCTTTCGGGCTTCTACCTTCCGCCGTCGCAAAACAGCTTGCGAAAAGGTAGCGCGCAAGGTCGGTGTCCATGTGCCCACGGGTTTCGTTACTTGATAAAGCTTTAATTCGCTCATCAGTTAGAAAAACCTTCAGGTCTTCTGAGATACTCTTCGGGTATGGTGCTCTTGCTTTAGATGCACGTTTTTTATTTTTGTTAAGGACTGAGGTTTCCACCCTACCCAGCTCACTTAGAAATTTCGACTTGTTGCTTCCCTTGTAGTTGTCGAGACAGCTTTTAACGCTTTCGATAGCAGCAACCAGCGCACCATACCAAGCTAGGACATCATCATTTTTGCTCAGCCCGCTCCTCAGTTTAGGCATTCCACTAAGGACGTCTCTTACTGTCGATTTTAGTTTCTTTTTCGGAAGGAATGGCAGAAATTCCTCTGGAATTTTTTCTGCAATGGAACGCTTTATCCCAACGATAATAACTCTGTGCCGAGACTGTGGCACGCCAAAATCTTCTGTCTTCAACACAAAGCTGCGGGGCGCGGGACGATCAAGGTCACGCTCTGTTCCGGACAACGCAAAAAGCCGGTATCCTTCGCCTGCAGACTCTAAGTCATTCATGACGGTTTCAAAGATCGCTAGGCCTTCGACGGACGATGAGAGCATTCCCTTCACGTTCTCCATAACGAACACGCTTGGCGAGTATTCGGTAAGAACTCTGCAGTATTCTTGGTACAGAAAGTGCCGGTGGTCTTTTTTCGGCTTGTAGGTCTTGATGCCCGAATTGCGGGATCTGCCAACCAAGGAATATGCCTGACAAGGAGGGCCGCCGATCAGCAGGGTTCGTTCGCCAGCTAGACCTTTGATCTCTTGAATTTTCTTCGAAAGTTCAGCAGATGTCGAAGCCGTCCCAAGTTCGGCATTCCATGCCTCGTCCTGTGCTAGCTTCCATTGATCAGGATAAAGTTCTGACCAGTTTGGTTCTTCTAACTTACCTGCTAGCCAAATATAATATTCAGGAGGAAAAGTGTCGAATTTTCTCAGAAAAGCGCGCAGTGCGAGCGTGTTGTGGGCGGCAACGTCCTTTTCGACTGATACGTCGATACGGTAGCTCAGCTTGCCTTCTGTCGCATGCGACGCACAAAAGCCTTCACCCAGCCCCCAGGTCCGGAGAACAAATCAACTATATGAATATCGGTACCCAAGTCGACATCCTTAGCTAACGTCATATTTCCACTGAGCACAGAGATACAGCTTACCTCGAAGCACTTCCAGGCCGGAAATCAGCAAGCTCCCCGACCTTTGAGGAGTAGAGTGCAGACTTCCTTGCGCATAACATTGTGAATTTTGATCACTCACCAGCCAATTTTCGCAAACGGCGGTGGGCGAAATGTATGGTAAGCACTGATCCTGTGAGCACAGGTATGAGCGCACCGCAGATTGCAGCAATCAGCAAAATTAAAACAGACGAAAATGTATAATCACTTCCTACGTCAAAAAAATTAAATCGTGCGAATCCAAAAAGATAGCATAGGCAAACGCTAGCGTAGATCGTGTATAGTGGTTTAAACGGTTCAAATACTGAACGTTCCGCCCTATTCAGCACTGCCAGACGTAGGCTCTGCCAGTTCTTAGTTGGCTTTTCCATTAGTCACTCCCTTACTAACTCGATCCATGTGTGAACGTCATCATCGGTAACCTCTCGCCCTTCTACGTGTGATTGATACCAGCGGGCGATGATGGCCCCGCGTTTTTCGCTTTTGATCTTGATGGCTTCTTCATTGAGATGCTGATCGAGCGAGGTCTCGATCCTCTTTAGCGCGTCGAAGTCATGGGCTGCGCGGACCGCTTTTGTTCCTAACAGTATCCACGCTGCGTCGACGTTGAACCGATCGGCCATAGCGACCAGAGCTTCAACCGGCAGGCCACGCTGGCCTTTTTCGTAACTGTGATATGCGCGATGTGAGACACCAATCGCTTCCGCCATGGCGGTTTGAGTCAAGCCGACTTCATTGCGCGCAATCGCAAGACGCGCACCCATGGAAGTGAAGACAGACTTAGAATCCTGCGCCATGCAAGGTTTTCCATTGATCAAACTGCCAATTCGCGCGAAACTGCACAAAATGACGTAAAATTACATTCAAATTCATCTGACCACGTCAGAAGGTGCGGAACAAGCGATTCCATGCGTACAGCAAATTCAACTCAACGGACAAGGATGACTGAAATGGCAGAAATTGACAAAACCGACAGCTCACAAATCCTGGGGCTTGGAAAGACGCCAGCTCAATGGGTTGAGATCATGGCTGAGCGAGAGATTGAGATTTCCGAACGCACATTGCGTGAGCGGGCAAATGACACGGGTGCGTTTTATCGGCTGGGGCGGACCATGCTGATCACACCTGCACAGATCGATACGATTTTTGAAGGAGGTCAGGCATGCCGCTCAAAATCACCGAGAGGGACGGATACTATTACGTCTACGGCAAGATCGAATACAACGGCCGCCCGATCACCGGTACATACCGAAAAAGCACTAAGTCGACTACAGAAGCAGGCGCACGGGACTGGGTAGCCCGTGAGACCGAAAATCAAATACGTCAGTATTTGCTTGGCGATGAGCCGAGCAAAACATTTTCGGATGCGATCATGCTTTACAATGCGTCCCCGAAAGCGGCCAAGCAGTTGATCCCAATCGTCGAAGAAATTGGGAATACGCCGTTGCGAGTGATTTCCGGTGCGCTGCTGAAAGGGTTAGGGCCAAAATTAAAGCCGAAGGCGTCTACCGACACGTGGTGGCGCGAGATCGTGACACCCGCCAGCGCGGTCATCAACAACGCGCATGAGTTGGAAGGCACACCGCTGATACGGGTGAAACCCTACGACAAGTTCGAACGGATTGCCCAAGACCGGCGACGTGGGAAGGTTAGTAGGGTGGAACGAACTCCATCGGACAAGGAATGGATCGAGGCGTTTTGTAGCGCCGCCGATCCGTACAATGCGGCGTTGGTGCGATTCATGTTCGAGACGGCGGCGCGGATTGATCAGGCAGTCTCGTTGGAGCCAGACGATCTGCGGCCCGCAGAGAATAAGGTCCGGGTGAAAGCACAGAAGGGGCATCCAGAGAGCTGGATCACCGTTTCGCCTGAAATGATGGACGAGCTGCTGGCTTTGCCAGCGAAGCGACCCAAGAACCGCAAGACAGGTAAGTTTATGACGCCACGCGTGTTCGGCTATGGCAGTTCGACAGGCTACAACACACGCTGGAAGACGATCTGTAAGCGGGCGGGCATCCAATACCTGTCTGCCCACCCAGCAGGACGGCACGGCTTCTTTACAGAATTGGTTGTACGGCAGGGCGTCGATCCGGTCACAGCGGCCAAGGCCGGACGCTGGTCAGACCCTAATCTGCCGATGCGCATTTATGCCCACGCAGAGACAGACGAGGCCGATGTCAGGGCCCGTTTTCGTACAAACCATGTACAGGAAGACGCAGTACAAACACCCAAACAACAGAAATCAAAGAAGGAATAACGCTATGAACGGTTCCCTCCTAAGGGGCAGGTTGCAGGTTCGAATCCTGCCGGGGTCACCAATAGTGTTTCTTCTTACGCGTCAGAGGTGCCAAGTGCTTGCGCTTGGTGGCTGCTGATGTTTTGCGGGGCGATACCGACCGTCTTGATGATGGCAAAACACTCCACACCTTGCTCTAGATCGAGTGCTTGGGCGGAGCGGCGTGTGATGCGTGCGAGGATAAGACCGGCGGGGGTGTCGAGGGTGACGATGGTTCCGGGGCCATCGCCGGAATGAATTTTTGCCACCCGCCCGCCAAGGATGTTGAGTGCGGAGAGACCTGTTGGTCTGGTTCGAGACAGGATCACATCGTGCGCTGCGATCCGAATGCGCAGTTGGGCGCCTTGGGATTGAGATGTCCGGGGAGGAAAAACCGCGCGCCGTTTGCGTCGAGTTCGGTAAGCCCGTCTGCATGATGTTTCATAACCCGTGCATCAATGAGCGCGCCAACGTCGCGCACGCCTGTGGGCAAAACCGTGGGGTCGCTCAAGACGTCAGCAGCGCTGCCTTGACGCGCGACGCGACCGTCTTTGAGGGCGACAACGCTCGTGGCCAGACGCGCCACTTCGCTGGCGGAGTGGCTGACGTAAAGGATGGGGATGCTCTGTTCATCACGCAGGCGCTCAAAATAGGGGATGATCTCGGCCTTGCGTTGTTCATCCAATGCGGCAAGAGGCTCGTCAGCGATGATCAGCTTGGGGTTTGCAAGAAGCGCACGGCCAATGGCAATGCGCTGTTTTTCACCACCAGACAGCGCACCGGGGCGGCGGTTGAGCAGGGTGGAAACTCCCAGCAGCTCGACCACGCGATCAAACCCGTCCTTCGACGGGCGCAGGCGTGAGAACCCGCGCCCATAGGTTAGGTTTTGCCTGACGCTGAGGTGGGGGAACAGGCGAGCTTCTTGGAAGATATAGCCAATTTGCCTTTGATGTGTGGGGATGTCCGTGCCAACGGAGCTGTCAAAGAGCGTCCGTCCATCGACTGTGATGCGCCCCTCGTTGGGCCGCAGCAAGCCGGCAACTGCGTTTGAAATGGTGGTTTTCCCAGAGCCGGAGCGACCAAAAAGAACGGTCAGCCCGGGAGGCGCGCTGAAGGCGACGTCGAGAGTAAATGTGGAAAACTGGTGTTTGATCTCGACCGATACCGTCATGCGCCGCTCACCCGTTTTGCCGCCCGGCGGGCCAGAATTTCGGACACAAGAAGCGCGAGCATTGCGATGGCGACTGATATCAGTACCAGCCGAATGGCCGCGCCTTCGCCGCCCGGAACTTGGAGAAAAGCGTAGATTGCAGATGGCAGCGTCTGTGTTTGGCCGGGGATATTTGAGACGAAAGTGATCGTGGCTCCGAATTCTCCCATCGCTTTGGCGAAGGCGAGAATGCCGCCCGAAAGAACGCCGGGAAGGATCATCGGCAGGGTGATTGTCAGATACACCCAAAGGCGCGAGGCCCCCAGCGTTGACGCGGCTTCCTCAAGCTTGGGGTCGACGGTTTCGATAGACAGCCGGATCGCCCGCACCATAAGGGGGAACGCCATGACAGACGCGGCCAAGGCGGCGCCGGTCCAGCGAAAGGCGACGGTGATGCCGAGCGGTTGGAGCAGGCTTCCGATGGGGCCCTGTGTGCCAAAACCAAGCAGGAGCAAATAGCCGGTGACAACCGGTGGCAGTATCAGCGGTAGATGCACCAAACCGTTCAACAAAGCTTTGCCGGGAAAGCTCCACCGGGCGAGCGCGTGGGCGGTTAGCAAACCAAGAGGCAGCGATAGCAGGGTCGCCCAGAAGGCGACCTTGAGCGATAGTGCGACCGCCTGCCATTCTTCGGGGCCGAGCCAGCTTGTCATGTTAAGGCTCCAACACGGAAAAGCCGTGCCGGGCAAATATTTGCGCCGCTGTCGGGCTTTTCAGGAAGGTGAGCAGCGCGACGCTGGTTTCGGTTGTTTGGCCTTTGATCGCCGCCATGGGATAGCGGATGGGGGGGTGGCTGTTGGTTGGGAAGGTGGCGACAATGCTGACTTTTGGTTCTGATTTGGCGTCGGTCTCATAGGTGACGCCCAAACGCGCTTCGCCCAATGCCACAAGGGCAAGCGCGGCGCGCACATTGTCGGTTAGTTTGAGCGACCTGTGAGGCAATCCCCTCCCAGAGCCCGAAGTGATCGAGCGCAGCCTTGCCATAGATGCCTGCAGGGACAGCATTGACCAAAGCCATCGCAAGGAACCCACCGTTAAGATGAGCGGCAAGGTCCATCCCGCGTTCAAGCTTGATGGGCTGTGCCAAGGCGGTTGGCGCCACCAAAACAAGCCGGTTGGTCAGAAGGTCGTGACGGGTTGCGCTCTCGATCAAATCGCCCTTGGCGAGATAGTCCATCCAGTCGCTGTTGGCAGAGATGAAAACATCCGCCGGCGCACCCAACTCGATTTGGCGGGCAAGGGCCGAGGACCCAGCGTAGGACCGGGTGACGGTGTGCCCGGTTCGGCTCTCGAAAGTCTCTGCCACCTCATCCAAAGCGGTTTTCAGGCTTGCCGCGGCGAACACGGTGACATCCCCTGCTCTGGCTGTTTCGTGGCCTAAGCCGAGCCAAAGCAAAGCTGTGAGCGTCGCCACGTGAAGGGCGCGATAAAAGGGGCGGCATCGTGGCATTTGGCAAGATGGCTTTCGTTGGTTTCGCTGACTATCCGCTGCGGGTTTGGACCATGCAAGCATTGATTTGCGGGCTGAATTCACGAGATGTATCTTTGAACTTAGCACCACAAAGGCGGTGGCATCCGTAGCCCACGCGAGTAGACTGGTGTAACAGAGCACCACGGGTCGCGACAAGCAAAAAGGAAGCGGTATGGGTTTTGAGCAAGTACAAGATTTCCTTGATGAAAGCGAAGCCTTATTCGACGTGGTGCGCGCGTTGGAGGACGAGGATTTTGAGCGCAAAACCCAGTTCAAGGATTGGACAATCGAAGACGTTCTGCGCCATCTGCACTACTGGAACCGCGCGGCGGATTTTGCAAGCCAAGGGGAAGAGGCGTTCAGCGGCTTGAAAGCACGCGCTTCGGCGGCGATCAAAGCCAGAAAATCCCTCCGAGAAGTGGAGCGCAAGGCAGTGCCCGAAACGGGAAAAATCCTTCGGGCGAGCTGGATTGGGTTTGCCCGGTCGCTGGCGAAACGCTGGGCGGATATGGACCCGAAAGCGCGCTTGCCATGGATCGGCCCGGATATGTCTGCCCGCTCGGCCATGACTGCGCGGCAAATGGAAACCTGGGCGCATGGCTTTGAAATTTTTGACCTTTTGGGGCAACCAAGGGTCGAGCATGACCGCATCAAAAACATTGTGATACTCGGCGCGAACACCTTTGGCTGGTCACACAAGGTGCAAGGCTTGCCAGTGCCAGACGCCATGCCGAAACTGGTTTTGCAAAGCCCGTCCGGCGAGGTTTGGGAGATGGGCGAGGCGGGGGTAGGGCAGATCACCGGTTTGGCGGCAGATTTCGCCGCTGTGGTCACGCAAACCCGCGCCTTGGCCGATACCGAACTTGCGGTAGAGGGCGATGTGGCAAAGATGTGGATGGCGCATGCCCAGTGCTTTGCCGGGCCGCCAGAAACACCGCCCGCCAAGGGCTCTCGGTACCGGCTATGAAGCGGATGACGCGCGTGGTTGCGGAGGGCTATTTGAGCGGCGCAATGGGAGCGAGGGCCATCGCGCTTAGCTTGCGCCAACCCGAGTGTTTGGTGGTCTCGTTGCGCGGGTTACATTGGCGAAAGGTGGGATGAGATGGGGTGGATAGAATACGTTGCCGCGCTGTTGTTTTTCATGGCGTCTCATCGGGTTCCGGCGACGCCGGCGCTCAAAACGCGGCTGGAGGGTTTGTTTGGCCGCAGGGGGTACATCATTGTTTTCAGTGTGTTATCCACGCTTCTTTTGGTCTGGGTGATCTCAGCTGCGGCGCGTGCTCCGGTTGTGACGCTGTGGGATCAGGCGATATGGCATCGCTGGTTGCTCAACCTCACCATGCCCGTTGTGGTGGCATTGGTCGCGTTCGGCGTGGGGGCACCCAACCCCTTCGCTTTTGAGGGCCGCGCATCAGGGTTTGACCCTGCCAATCCGGGCATTGCCGGGCTGACGCGGCAACCGCTTCTTTGGGCGATGGCGCTGTGGTCCGCCGCACATCTGCTGGCGAATGGTGATCTGGCTCATGCGATCCTTTTCGGGTTGTTTTTGGCGTTCTCGCTGGCTGGCATGTGGATTGTTGAACGGAGGCGACGTTTGGCCATTGGAGATGGCGCGTGGGGCGAGATCACCGCGCGAACCAGCCTGTTTCCCTTTGCTGCGTTGATTTCTGGAAGATGGCGACCGCGAGGTCTGCCCTCGCCCATGCGAGCGGCGATTTGGTTGGTCAGTTGGGCCGCGCTTTGGCACCTTCATGAACCGGTGATCGGAGTTTGGCCCGGTGTTGGATGATGCTGACAGGATGCTGTCAGCAGGGCTGTGCAACAAGGGGTCATCAACCGAGATCAAAGGAGCGTCTCAATGTCTACACAACCCGTCCTCGTCTGGTGTGAAATCCCCGTCAGAAACCTGAAGAAAGCGTGCGAATTCTATTCAAAAACATACGGTTACGAAGTTAAAATTACAGAAGATGGCCCTAATCCGACGGCTGTTTTAAACAATGAAACCGACGTGCCAGCCGGCAATCTATACGTCGGCGAACCGGGCGCGGGAGGCGGTGTGACTGTCCACCTTGCCCTGGCCCATGGTGACACGGTCGAAGCCGCATCCGCACGCGCAACCGAGGCCGGTGCCACCATCACGGGGCCGTTAGTGGAAATGCCGTTTGGCCGCTGGACCTATGCGACCGACCCCGATGGCAACTCCATCGGCCTGTTTCAGGCGGCGGGTTAAGCTATGCGCCGGGCCGACCGCCTCTTTCAGATCGTTCAGCATTTGCGCGGCGGTCGGCTTGTCACCGCGGCGCATCTGGCCGACCGGCTCGAAGTGAGCCAACGCACGATCTATCGTGATGTCGCCGATTTGATCGGCTCAGGTGTGCCGATAGATGGCGAAGCAGGCGTGGGATATATTATGCGCGCTGGCTACGATCTTCCGCCATTGATGTTTACAAATGATGAAGTCGCCGCGCTGGTGGCGGGTGCGCGCCTGCTTCAGGCCTGGGGCGGGGCAGCGATGGGCGAAGCCGCGCAAGAAGCCTTGGTCAAGATCGAGGCAGTGCTGCCCGACACCGCCCGCGCCAAGGCCGAGCAAGTTCAGGTGCACGCTTTCCAATCCCATGAAATGACAGAGAAATTGCGCGCTCTCTTCGACAGGATCGACAGCTCTATCAAATCCAGAACCCGCATCGAAATTGACTATGAAGACAAGGACGGCGCCGCAAGTGCGCGCATTATCCGCCCCCTTGGGCTGTTCTTCTGGGGCAAGGTCTGGACATTGGTGGGATGGTGCGAATTACGCAATGATTTCAGAATGTTCCGCCTAGATCGCATAGGGGCCGCAACGGCCTTGGACCGGTTTCGAGAGGAGCGCGATAAATCGCTCAAAAACTTCTATGCATGCGCCCGTGAGCGCGGGGCGCAAATTCATTCCTAAGCCATTTCTTATCGATGCGTTCGGCATGGTTAATGCCCTAAGCAGGCAAAAACTCAACTGTATGACTCCCGGCTGACTCCCGGCTGCCGTGTTCCCCGAATTTGGTTAATGCCGGATTAAGTTAACTCAGCGTACGGCCCCCCTTCATCTGACTGAAAATATCCCGGGGGTGTGGGGGCTGACCCCCACTTAAATCTGCGCGTGTCGCACCAGAGGTGCGCATCAAATCTGGCTTGGCCCTCAAACCCAAGAAACCTGTGCGGCGCAGCCGCTCCTTTTGACAACAGTCGTTCAGTCGCGCGGCGTGATTTGGCGGATCAGCCCTTCTTGCGTGGCATTGGCCACAAGCCGGCCGTCGCGGGTAAAGATGCGGCCGCGGTTAAAGCCGCGTGCGCCGCCGGCCCATGGCGAATCCATGACATAGAGTAGCCAGTCATCGGCGCGAAAATCGTCGTGGATCCACATGGCGTGGTCGAGCGAGGCGAATTGCATGTCCGAGTCGGCAAAGGCCTTGGCGTGGACATGCGCAGATGTACCAAGCAGCCCCATGTCCGAAGCAAAGGCGAGCGCGGCGCGGTGCAATTGCGGGTCGTCGCCGAGTTTGCCGGGGATGCGGAACCAATAGATTTGTTCATGCACGGGGTCGCGCGTGAGCGGGGGGCGTTTGGTGACCGGGCGAATTTCGACCGGGCGCGGCACACGGGTCCATTTGCGAAACAGCTCTGGCACGTCGCCTTCGAAGGTTTCCAGCAACTCGCGTTCCGTGGGCAGGCTATCGGGTGCGGGCACATCGGGCATGGTGTCTTGGTGGCTCAGCCCCGGTTCGAGCACCGCGAAAGAGGCGGCGAGGTTGAGGATAGGTTTGCCGTGCTGGATCGCAACGACGCGGCGGGTGGCAAAGCTGCGCCCGTCGCGGTCACGCTCGACCTGATAGAGCACGGGTTCGGTGGCATCGCCGGGGCGCATGAAATAGGCGTGGAGCGAATGCACGGGGCGGTCGGCGTCGACGGTGCGGGTCGCGGCCATCAACGCTTGGGCGATAACCTGTCCACCAAAGCTTCGTCCGCGGCCACCGGGGTGGCGATCCCGCGGAAGAAATTCTCTTCCACCGGTTCCACATCGAGCACGGAAATCAGCGCGTCGGCGAGGTTTTGTGCTGTGGGAGTAGCTTTCTTTTCAGTCATTTAGCTGTCACCAATCCGGTTGTCATTTCGCCCTGGCAGGGCCTTGCACGTGAGCCGCCCTGATGGGTCGCATCAGGGACAGAATGCGCAAACTCGTGAGCGGATCGCAAGGGCGGTTTGGAATTCTGACGCAGTGTTGCGGCGTCAGGGTGACTGGCTTTGGATCACGCGGGCAAGGCGTTCGGCGATTGCGGCGCTGCCTTTGAGGGACGGGTGGATGCGGTCGACCGCGTGAAAGGACAGGTCGCCGGGCGGCACAAGATCGGTGATCGGGTGAAAGATGATGCCCTCATCCAGCGCGGCAAGGCGGGAAAGGCGGGCTTCGAGTTCGTCACCTTCGTCTTTGCAGTTCTCGATTGGCGTGTCGAAACCGGGGCTGCGCAGATAGCCGAGGTAAAGCACCCGTGCGCCGGATTGACGGATGCGCGAGACCAGCCCCGGAATGACGCCGCGCCGTCCGTCGAGGGCGATCATCTTATTGATTTTACGGTCACATCTGTTGCAGCCGCAGCCGAGCCAGACATCGTTTCCGCCGCCGTTTACGATCACCCAATCCCAGTTCCCGTCGCGGTATTGTTTGGGAATCGAGAGGCCCATCGCGCCGGTGATGGGGAGGTTATAAATCATCCGCGCGCCTGCGACGGAGTTGTCGTCGATCGGCTGGCGCAGGATTTGTTCGAGCCGGTCGGCGATGCCGCGCCCGGAAACCGAGTGGGACGCGATCAGCGAATCGCCAATGACGAGAATCCGCGCGCCGTTTTTCCCGGTATCAGCAAGCGCGCCCATCGGGTGCAATGCCCCCGACAGCAGAAAGAAACATAGTATTTTCAACAGGTTCATAACGCAGACTCACCAATGGGCAGGGTCGAAATTGGAGCGCCTGATCAGAAAGGCTCAGGCGCCGGGTGCTTTAGTTTTCGCCGTTGTGGCGTCAAATTCAACGGTTTTCGTTGATTGCGGAGCAGGCGGGTTCAATGCGCCCCAAGGGGGGAGTTGTTTCGTTTTGGTGAACGTAACGCCCCAATTGCTTAACGCGGCGCAGGGCGCTTGGTTGAGGGGGGTGACTCTCGGCTGACATCCGGCTGACATCCGGCTGACATCCGGCTGCCGGGGGAAACGCCAGCCGTTAACCGGATATTAGGTTAACGGGGCGTGCGCAGCCCGGTGTGGGGGCGCAACGGGATGGGGTGCCGCGGGGCGGGGCGCAACAGGACGGGGCGCGCAACAGGACGGGGTGCAACCGGATGGGAGAGGCGCGGCCTAATGCGCGTCGGCCCAGTTCAGCCCCTGACCCGCGTCGACGGTCAGCGGCACGTCGAGGTGGACCGCCGGGTTGGCCGCGCTTTCCATCACGTCGCGGGCGGTGTCGATGAGTTTGGCGGCGGCGTCCTCGGGGACTTCGAACAGGAGTTCGTCGTGGACCTGCAACAACATCCGCGCCGGTTGTCCGGCGATGGCGTCGGGCATACGCACCATGGCGCGGCGGATCACGTCGGCGGCGGTGCCTTGGATCGGGGCGTTGATCGCGGCGCGTTTGGCAAAGCCGGCGCGCGGGCCTTTGGCGGCAATCTCGGGCGTGTGGATTTTGCGGCCAAAGAGGGTTTGCACATAGCCGTGCTCTTTAGCGAAGGCGACCGTGTCATCCATATAGGTGCGGATGCCGGGGAAGCGCTCGAAATAGCGGTCGATAAAGCCTTGGGCTTCGGAGCGCGGAATGCGCAGGTTGCGAGCAAGGCCAAAGCCGGAGATGCCATAGATCACCCCGAAATTGATCGCCTTGGCGCGGCGGCGGATGTCGGGGGTCATCTCGTCCATGGGCACGTCGAACATTTCCGAGGCGGTCATGGCGTGGATGTCATCGCCGCGTTTGAAGGCGGCTTTGAGCGCGTCGATCCCGGCGACATGGGCGAGGATGCGCAGCTCGATCTGGGAGTAATCGAGGCTGACCAGCACATTGCCTTGATCGGCCACGAAGGCCTCGCGGATGCGGCGGCCTTCTTCGGTGCGCACGGGGATGTTTTGCAGGTTGGGATCGGTCGAGGCGAGCCGCCCGGTTGAGGCACCGGTTTGCACATAGGAGGTGTGCACGCGCCCGGTTTCGGGGTTGATGTGGTCCTGTAGCGCGTCGGTATAGGTGGACTTCAGCTTGGACAGTTGGCGCCAGTCGAGCACGCGGGCGGGGAGTTCGTGTTCGGTGGCGAGGTCTTCGAGCACGTCCGCACCGGTGGCATAGGCGCCGGTCTTGCCCTTTTTGCCGCCTTCGAGGCCCATTTCATCGAACAGGATTTCGCCGAGTTGCTTGGGCGAGCCGACATTGAAGCTGCGGCCTGCGAGTTCGTGAATTTCCGCCTCGAGCCCGGCCATTTTCTGGGCGAAGGCGTTGGACATGCGGCTGAGCGTGTCGCGGTCGACCTTGATCCCGTGCATTTCCATTTCGGCGAGCACCGGCACCAGCGGGCGTTCGAGGGTTTCATAAACGGTTGTGACGCGTTTCACATGCAGTTGCGGTTTGAAGATTTGCCACAGGCGGAGCGTGATGTCGGCGTCTTCGGCGGCGTATTTGACCGCCTCGTCCAGCGGGACACGATCAAAGGTGATCGCCGATTTGCCGGTGCCGAGCAGTGATTTGATCGGAATCGGCGTGTGGCCGAGATAGCGATCCGAAAGCGCATCCATGCCGTGATTATGCACGCCGGAATAGAGCGCGTAGGACATCAGCATCGTGTCGTCGATGGGCGCGATGTTCACCCCGTGACGCGCAAAAATCTTGGCGTCGTATTTCATGTTTTGGCCGATTTTGAGGATCGCGTCGTCCTCGAGAATTGGCTTGAGGATGGCGAGCGCCTCGGCCGTGGTCATTTGACCGTCGGCGAGCGTGTCGGAGCCGAAGAGATCATCAGCCCCGCCGTCTTTGTGGATGAGCGGGATGTAGCAGGCATCCCCCGGTTCGACGCAGAGGGATATGCCGACCAGCTCGGCCTGCATTTCATCAAGCGAGGTGGTTTCGGTATCGACGGCGACATAGCCGCGTTTGTTAATCAGGGCGATCCAGCGGTCGAGGGCAGCCGCGTCGCGGATATGTTCGTATTTTTCGGGGTCGATGGCGGGCAGATCGGGGGTGGCGGCGGCTGCGCCGGCCTCGCCCACTGCGGGTTCGGGGATGTCGGGGCTTTCGACGCCCATCCGGTCGGCGATGCGTTTGGAAAGGGTGCGGAATTCCATCGATGCGAGGAAGGGCAGCAGGGCGTCCGGGTCGGGCCCTGCACTTCGAGGCTGTCGAGGGTGAAGTCGAGGGTCATGTCCTCTTTGAGTTGGACGAGATCGCGCGACATGCGGATCTGATCGGCCTTGTCGATAAGGGTCTCGCGGCGCTTGGGCTGTTTGATTTCGCCAGCGCGTTCGAGCAGCGCATCCAGATCGCCGTATTCGTTGATCAAAAGGGCGGCGGTTTTGATGCCGATGCCGGGCGCGCCGGGGACGTTATCGACGCTATCCCCGGCCAAGGCCTGAACATCGACGACGCGTTCGGGGGGGACGCCGAATTTGGCGATGACGCCGTCGCGGTCGATGCGGTTGGCCTTCATCGGGTCGAGCATTTCGACGCCGCCGCCGACAAGTTGCATGAGGTCTTTGTCGGAGCTGATGATGGTGACGCGGCCACCGGCCTCGCGTGCTTGGCAGGCGAGGGTGGCGATGATGTCGTCGGCCTCGAAGCCTTCGACCTCGTGGCAGGAGATGTTGAAGGCGCGGGTGGCGTCGCGGGTCAGGGGGAACTGCGGGATCAGGTCTTCGGGCGCGGGGGGGCGGTTGGCTTTGTATTGGTCATAAAGCTCGTTGCGGAAGGTTTTGCCGGAGTAGTCGAAGATCACGGCGGCATGGGTTGGGGCGTCGTCGCCCTTTGCGTCCTCGACGAATTTGAACAGCATGTTGCAGAAGCCGGCCACGGCGCCGATGGGCAGGCCATCGGATTTGCGGGTCAGCGGGGGCAGCGCGTGATAGGCGCGGAAGATGAAGGCAGAGCCGTCGATGAGGTGCAGGTGGCAGCCTTTGCCGAATGACATGGTGTGGTTCCCCCGGTTGGTTGGGACCCTGTGTCGCATATGGGCGTGCGCGGTGCCAGAGGGATTGCTGGTGCGCGCGTAAACTCGTGCGGCAACGGGCGCGAATTCTGTCGCAGAATTCGGTCAAAAATCCGTTGCGGATTTTTGGGCGGTGCGGGACGGGGGCGGTGGGGGCAAAATCCGCGACGGATTTTAGGCCGTTTCCTGTGACAGGAAACGGTTAGCTGGCTTTGCTTTCGACGTCGCGGTAGATGAATTTGGCATCGCAATAGGGGCATTCGACGAAGCCGGTGTCCTGTGGGATTTGCAGCCAGACACGGGGGTGGCCCAAGGCCCCTTCGCCGCCGTCACAGCAGACACGGTAGGAATCGACGATCTTGGTTTCGGGGGCTTGCGTGGTCATATGCGTGCTGTCCTTCGGGATGGCGGTTATGCCCCGCGAATATGGGCGATTGTGCAGCCGGGGGCAAGACCGGCTGAACGGGGTTAGCCGCTGCGTTCGACACGGGCCTGAAAGCAGTTGTTGGTCGAGGAGCGGATGTGGACGAATGCCACCGCGTCATCGGCAAGGCGTTTGGCGACTTCGGTGTTGAAGCGGTGCGGCGGGACCACGGCGCCGGAGCCATAAAGGATGCGTTCATCGGGTCCATAGGCACGGATCAGCATGGGGTTTTTGGCGAAGATCGCAGGGGTTCCGGCGGCGGGATCATAGGGGGCGCACGCATCAGCGCAGAGGAAGATCGGGCCGGTTTCGGCGTAGGGCTGGCGCGCACCGAATGGCGAATGGGCGAGGATCAGCATGTCGGCGCCTTTGGGGATGTAATCGAGGCAATGGCGGCAAGGGTTGGACGCCCCCTCGCAGGGGGCGCGTTCGGGCGGATTGCCGTAGGCATCGGGCGCGCCATCGCGATAGGCTTGGACAATCTCAGAGGGGATGGGGAGGAAAGCGGCGGTCATCGGGGGTCTCCGGTTGGTGGGATGTGTGGAGACACTTAGAGCGGATCGGGCGCGGGGCTGGCGACCCGATTGTTGCGCAATTAAAGCCATGATCCGCAGTGCGCGGCGTTTAGTCGGCGTAGAGATAATCGGTCGCGGCAATTTCGATCGCTTTGTCATGGCCGACAGCGAGGAAATTTTGCAGGGCGTCGGCGTTCATTTCCGGCGCGTCGAGTTCGCGGATGCGGTAGTGGTTTTCGAAATCGGCATCGCGGATCTGGTCGCTTTCAAACGTCATGTCACCGCGAATGGTGGGCAGCAGCCGGTCGAGCGTTTCCTTGGGGGTCTTTTCACCGGCAAGCCCGACGCGCATGGCGTGGCCGATCAGGTAGTCATCGGAAAAGTTGCAATCGACCTCGAGCAGGCGGGTGACCGAGCGGTCGGCGCAGAAATCATGCAGCAGATCGAGGTTGGACGGGTCCATGCAGATGATCAGGCGGTCGGTGTCGTAATAGTCAAACAACATCCGCATCAGCGCGCGGCGGTGGCGGTGGCGTTTGCCCATCGTCGATTGAATGCCGCCGAGATCGGGCAGTTGGGTCGATTCTTCGTTAAACAGGTATTCGATGCAGGGAATGTTCGTCATCTGGCGGATACGTTCGAGCAGACGCTTGGCGACGTGCCATTTCTTACACACAACGATCAGCAATTCACGCTCGCGGCCCAGCGAGCTTTCGGTTTCCCAGAAGCGGGTGGCAAAGCGGCGCCCGATCCGGCCCCGTCCGGTGAGGAATTTGAACAGCGAGCGCCCCTCGTTGGAGATTTTGAAATCCCAGCCGCGCGTGGCGTAGAGCAGCCCGAGGCGGCGTTTCAGCTCATGCGCTTCGGGGGAGATTTTGCGCGCGAAGAGAAAATCCTGCGACAGCAAGAGATCGTAGTGGTCGTTATAGAAGGTCACCGGCATGCCGTAGTCGGTGAACATCAGGAAGGTGAGCGTGCGGCTTTCGATTTCTTTCTCGGGCACAAGGTGGCGCACCAGCGTTTGAAAGAAGGTTTCATCCGGAATCCACGTGGTGCGGAAAAAGCGCATCACATCGCGGCGTCGCTTGGTGAAATCGAGCACCCATTCGACCGTGCGCCGCCGGAGGCACCACCATTGCGAGCCGATCATGACCTGCAGGTCTTCGGGGATTTTGCGGGTGATGCCGAGCCTTTTTTGCAGCTCGAACATCCCGTAAAAGCGGCGCTTCTGGGTGCGTTCGTTGAACCAGTGGCGATAGATCAGACGCTCTTCTTTCCAGCCGGTCTTGATCCAGTCGCTTTCGAAATAATCAAAGCTTTCGATATAGTCGACATCGGCGCGGTCGAGGAATTCATGGGCGTATTCGGCGGATTTGATCGCCATGCAATCGCCCGACAACATGTAGAAATGCGTGGCGCGCGGGAAGGCTTCGACCGCCGCTTCGACGGCGTTGAGCGTCGCCTGAACAAGGCTCCATTCACCCCAGCCGCATTTGATCCGGTTCTTGGCGAAGGTCACATTGGGATTGCCATCAAGCGCGTCGCGGATTTGGGTATAAAGCTCTGGCGGGGCGGAGGCATCGAAATGGATCGACATATAGTCGCCCACCGCTGTCAGACGCTCGGCCTGTTTGATGATCGCTTCCGGGTCTTTATGGCAGAGCAATATGAACGCAATTTTTGCCATCTAAGAAACGTTACACTCCGACACCATAAGATTGTTTCCCTTGATAAGGGTGAATGAGCTCTGAATAAACCAGCTTTCTGAACAATAGGTCAAATCCGCTCTCTGCTGTGTCGTGCACAAAGACGCGCCGGTCGGCTGTGGGCGTGATCACGTTGGGCGCATAGGTCAAATCAGTATTTGTGAAGGATTTTGTCAATTGCTATAAGAAGGCAAAGAACAAGAACAAAATCGTTTGGAGGCGGAGTATATGGGGTTTCCGGGAACCTGGATGACGGAGAGCGAGAGCGTCGTCTATCGGGTGGTGCCGAAATGCGCCTGTTCGACGATCGGGCAGATCATGTATTTCTCTGACCACGGCGCATTTTATGACGGCGACATTCACGACGCCAAGGGCGGGTTGCATAAATGGGCGCTGGAAGAGAGCCAGCCGCTTATCAATGCCAATGTGAAGACGCATTCGTCCTATGCGTTTACCTGTGTGCGAAACCCGTACACGCGCATCCTGTCATCGTTTTTCGACAAGATTTGCGGGATTCAGCGTAACGGCAAGCGGTATCGTGGCAACCTTGTGCCGCTGTTGATCCAGAAATACGGGATCGAAGTGGGCGACCCGGAAGACGGGTTCGAGTTTGACCAGATCAAGAGCTTCCGGCGGTTTTTGCTGTTCGCGCGCGACACCATTCGGTGGCGGCGACCGATGGACCCCGACATCCACTGGAGCGCGATGTCGGGCCATGTCAGCACGTTCATCATGAATGGCGGGCGCTATGACAACATCTTTTGGACCGAGTCGTTCAATGACGGCATGGGTAAGGTGTTGAAAGCGATCGAGACGCCGAAGAAGGTCGATTTGAAGAAAATCCCGCGCTTTAACGAAAGCGAAGGCCATGGGCCGAAGCGGGCGCATCCGGTTGAGGATTACTTTGACGATCTGTCGATGCACATGGTCTATGAGATCTACAAGCGCGATTTCGATCTGTTCAAATATGATTTCGAGGACCCGTCGAACAAGATGCCGATTGGCGAGATCGACCTGGATGAGATTCACGCCAAGCTGGGCGAGTGAAACAGCATCGCTTGATGGGTTAGCCATTGGGTTAGCAATGAAAAACGGGCCGGTGTTTGCCGGCCCGTTTTGCGTTTTTGCGTTTTGCGGTCAGATCAGCGTTAGCGCGTCTTGGTATAGGTGTTGCCGAATTCGTCGCGCATGGTGGTGGCGTTGACGATCGTAAAGACATCGCTTTCCGAATTCTGCATCGTTTGGGTTTGTCCGGTGGTGACCGATTTGATCGTCGCCTTGTCGTTTGACGTGATCTTGATCTTGTCCTTGCCCTGAAGCTCGGCCTGCCATGTGCCGGTCGAGGTGATGCTAAAGGAATTGGGGCTGGCCGCCGCCGCCCATGGTGTTCATCTGGACCTGCGCCGCCGAGGTGCCGTCGGATTTATAGGTGATGCTTCCGTTGAACTGGGCCTGTTGCGCGCCGTTGATCATCATGCCGTTCTGCACCGTCCATGTGCCGGTGAGATAGGCTTTGCCCTTGGCGATGTTATCGGGCGGGAGCACGGGGTTGGGTTCGGGTTTGACCGCGGTTTTCAGGATCGCCTGCATGTCGGCCACGCCGGATGCGGGGGCCCAATCGGCCATGCCATCGGTCCAGACGAGGGTCTGTCCGGTGAGGCTGCCTTTGCCGGCGAGGTCCATCAGCGCGGCGGCGTCAAACGGCCCCGAAGGCTGACCGCCGAGGGCGACGAAGTAATTCAGCCGGGGCAGGGGCGGGGGCATGGTGCCGCTTTTGAGGGGCGGCGGGGTTGCGCCGCCGGTTCCGCCCGCTGTTCCGCCGAGAATGTCGGAGCCGGTGGCCGCACCGGAGGGCGCGGGCAGGGTGCCGGATTGCGCCATGGCGAGCGAGGCGAGCGCGAGGAATGTCAGGGTGAGCGCCGCAAAGACCAGCCGTGCGGTTGCTTTGGTAAGGGGCATTTGAAATCTCCCGAATTTGAAAATGGGTCGTGATTATGCCCGCGAGGGTAGGGCAAGGACGCAAATCGGCAAAGGGAAATGTCCGGTTTTGGGGTCAGGGCAGGGGTTTTGTGAAGGTGAGCGAGGTGGGCCTGTCATAGCCGGGATGCGCGGTTGCGCCGGTTTGGGCAAAGCCGAGGGCGCGGAAGGTGGCGTGATTCGCCGTCAGTTCGACCCGCGTTTGCAGGCTGAGCGACGGCAGGTTCAGCGCCCGGGCGCGGACCTCGGCCAGAGCAATGAGGCGCCGGGCAAGGCCGGAGCGTTGCCGGGCCGGATCGGTGGCGAGCTTGCCGATATAAAGCGTATCGGCTTTGGGCGTGAGCGTGACGCAGGCGATGGGTTGGTCGGAGGGGGCGATCACCCAGAGTTCGCTTTCCACGGCAGGTTGCGCGAGGCTGGCGAGGGTCATCCGGGCAAGCGAGCTTGGTGGGTCGATGACGCCGTCCATCGGCGCAAAGGCGCGGTGCATCAGGGCGAGCACATCCGGCAGCATAGTCCGGTCGGTCGGGTCGTTGGCAGAGAGGCGGCGCGGCAGCGGTTTGATAAAGCGCGCAACATCGCCGGAGGTTGGGTCGGAGGTTGGCAGGGCGGTGAAGCCGAGGCGCATGAACAACGCATGCAGATCGGTGAGCCGTTGGCCGGTGTCGAGGGTGAGGGCCGGGACGTTGTGGGCGATGGCATGGTGTTCAGCGGCGTTGAACAGCCTGCGGGTGAGGCCGCGTCCGCGGTGGGTAGGAGCAACGGCCAGCCAGCCGAGGTAGAGCGCGCCGGGGACATCACGCGAGGGTCGGGTGAACAGGCAGGCGACGGGGCGGTCAGCCTCGCTCAGCACGAAAGCGGTGCCGGTTGTGGCCGCGCGGCGCAGCGCGTCGGCTGTGAGGGTTGTGGCGCGTGGCGGCTGGCCGAGCAGCGGGGTCATATAGGCAAAGCTGTCGCGGATCATCGCGGCGAGGTCCGGCCAGTGGGGATAGTGCGCATCGGGGCGCAGGAGCGTGCTCATCCAAGGCTCGCTGCGGGGTGTTCCCGCCGGATTTGCGCGCGTGTGGAGGTGGGGCGCATTTGGATTTGGCAGTTGGGTGATGGGGGCGAGCGGGTCATGAGGGTTTTGGCCAAGAAAGAGCGGTTGGGGTGATTGGGGTGATTGGGGTGATTGGGGTGATTGGGGTGATTGGGGTGATGATATCGCCTTGCGGTGTGACTTCAAGCTGTGGGAGCAGTGGCGGGCGGGCATATGATGGGCGTGTGGCTGGGCCGGTCCAAGGGGTGAGCCGTTTGGAGCAGGGAGTGACGCTTTGTCGTGGCTGTGGCCGAGCGTAAGCGAGGCCACCGGGCGACGCCGTCAGGCGGCGCAAAACCTGCCGTTTCACGCAGCCGACGCTTTAGGAGAGCAAGGCCGAAATCCGGGCGCGGGCCGAGTTGGAGCGGGGTTGCCAGAGGCCCCGGTCAATCGCCTCTTGCAGGCGTTCAGCGATGTCTCGTAGGGCCGGGGCGTTATGGTCGGCGATGAACTGGCGGGTGTCGTCGTCTTCAAGGAATGCCGCTTCGACCATGTCGAAGTGGTGGTTTTTGACCGCGCCTGTGGTGGCGGCAAAGGCGAAGAGATAGTCGACCGAGGCGGCGATTTCAAAGGCGCCTTTGTAGCCGTGGCGTTTGATACCTTCGATCCATTTCGGGTTGACCACGCGGGAGCGCACGACGCGGGCGATTTCATCATCCAGCGTGCGGATGAGCGGGCGTTCCGGGCGGGAATGGTCGTTATGATAGAGCGGCACGGAAGCGCCTTTTAGGGTAGAGACGGCCGCCGCTGCGCCGCCTTCGAATTGGTAGTAATCGTCGCTGTCGAGGATGTCGTGTTCGCGATTGTCCTGATTTTGCACGATGGCGTCGGTGTTGCGCAGGCGCGATTCGAAACCGGGGCGGTCGCGTTTGCCGTCGAGGTTTGCGCCGTAAGCGTAGGAGCCCCATTCGAGATAGGCCTCGGCCAGATCGGCCTTGTCGGACCAGAGGCGTTCGTCGATCATCGCTTGCAGCCCTGCGCCGTAAGCGCCGGGTTTGGAGCCGAAGATGCGCGGGCCGGGAGCGGCGTTGGCGGCGGGGTTGACCTCGGCTGGTTCATCCAAGGCCTGCACGGCGCGGGCGGCGCTGTCGAACAGGGAGATCAGTTGCGGGAAGGCATCGCGGAAAAAGCCGGAAATGCGCAAGGTTACATCGACGCGGGGGCGGCCCAACAGGGAGTGTGGGATGATCTCGAACCCGGTGACGCGGCGGTTGGCGCTGTCCCATTTCGGTTTGACGCCCATGAGGGCGAGCGCTTGGGCGATGTCATCGCCGCCGGTGCGCATATTGGCGGTGCCCCACGCGGTGAGCAGCATGGCGCGCGGCCAATCGCCATGCGTCTGCAGGTGTTTTTCGATCAGCAAGCCAGCGGATTTCCAGCCCAATGCCCAAGCGGTGGGCGTGGGCACGGCGCGGCTGTCGACCGAGTAGAAATTGCGCCCGGTTGGCAATGTGTCGAGCCGCCCGCGGGTGGGCGCGCCGGATGGCGCCGGGGCGACGAATTGCCCTGCAAGGGCGGTGAGGAGGCCCGTGCCTTCTGCCGGGCCGCAAGAGCGCAGGGTGGGGCGGATGTGGTTTGCGATGGTGTGCAAAACGGCGAGGGAGGCGGGGCCGGGGGGCGACGCTCGTCCCGGAGCGGGGTCCGGGACATCGCCCCGCCCGCCGTCCCGTAGTGTGTCATTCAGGAGTGCGATTGCGAGGGTTTCGAGCCGCTCAATCGTGTCGCCGGTTGAGCGCCACGCATCGGGCAGGTTTTCGAGAGCGGCGGGGCGCGGGCCTGTCCATGGCGCGGACATCTCAGCATCGAGCGGGTCGAAATCGAGCCCGAGGTCAGCCGCCAGCGCACGGATCAAAGACGCATCCGCACCGGTGCCATCGCCGCGCGGCACGCGCGTGAGGGCGATGAGCAGGTCGCGTTCCTGTTCGCCCGTTGGCGATTGGCCGAAGATGTGCAGACCGTCGCGGATTTGCGCCTCTTTCAATTCACAGAGGTAGGCGTCGAGTTTGGCGAGGTCTGTGTCCTCATCCGTGCCGGTCATGCCGACGTCTTGGTCAATGCCGGTGGTTGCGGTCAGGGTCAGGATCTCGCGGCGCAGGTGGTCGATACGGCGGGGATCGACGCCTGCGGCCTCGTAATACTCATCAACCAGCGCTTCGAGGTCGCGCAGCGGTCCGTAGGTTTCGGCGCGGGTGAGGGGCGGTGTCAGGTGGTCGATGATGACCGCTTGGGCGCGGCGTTTGGCCTGCGTGCCTTCGCCGGGGTCATTGACGATGAACGGGTAGATATGCGGCGTCGGGCCGAGGGTGGCTTCGGGCCAGCACTCTTGCGACAGGGCGAGAGCCTTGCCCGGGAGCCATTCGAGGTTGCCGTGTTTGCCCATATGCACGATCGCATTGGCGCGGAACTGATGCCGCAGCCAGAAGTAGAACGCGAGGTAGTTATGCGGCGGCACGAGGTCGGGCGAATGGTAGGTGTCGGTCGGGTCGATGTTGTAGCCGCGCGCCGGTTGGATGCCGACCACCACATTGCCGTATTGCAGAACCGAGAGGGAGAAGTGCCCGCAATCGACCGAGCCTTCGGTGTAAAACGGGTCTTGTTCCGGTTTGCCCCAGCGGGTTTCGATGGCTTCGCGCAGGGGCCAAGGCAGTTGGGCGTAGTCGATTTGATAGTCGGCCATCGACATTTGCACGCCGCCAGAGCGCGTGGCGCGGTCGGTGAGCCAATTGGTTGGCCCGGCGAGGATCGCTTGCATCAGGGCGTTGCTGTCGGCGGGCGCGTTCAGGACACGGTAGCCATTGTCGGCCAGCAGATTGAGCGCGTGGATCGTGGCGGCGGGCGTGTCGAGGCCGACGCCATTGGCCAGCCGCCCGTCCTTGTTGGGATAGTTGGCCAGCACCAGAGCGACGCGGCGATCGCCGTTGGCCGTGCTGCGCAGGGCGGCCCAATTGGCGGTGAGTTGGGCGACGAAATCAATCCGGTCACCTTGGGCGCGGTAGGTGGCGATGGGGCATTGGGTGGCCTCGTCAAAAAAGGCTTCGCCCTTGAAGCTGATGGCACGGGTCAGGACGCGGCCATCGACTTCGGGCAGGGCGACATTCATTGCGATGTCACGGGCCGAGAGGCCGGTGAGCCCGTCGCGCCATGCCTCTTCTGTGGTGCCGGCGAACACGGTTTGGAAGATCGGTGCGCCATTGGCCGAGGGCATCGCCAGAGGGTTGTTGGTTGTGGCGTCATCGGCATGGGGCGAGCCGGTGGCGAAGGCGGTGGCGTTGAGGATCACCGCCGGTTGCGTCTGGGTAAAGAGGTGGTCGAGGGTGGCAACCGAGACCGGGTCTTTGAGCGATGCAACGAAGATCGGCAGCGGGTTGAGACCGGCACGCAGGAGCGCACGGGTGAGGCGGTTGACCGGGTTGAGGCCCGCCCCTTGCACCAGAGCGCGGTAGAAGATGACCGGCACCACGGGGGCGTCTGCAACCCAGTTTTCCCGAGCGGCGGAGAGGTCGGCAACGCCAGCGCCGGGCCAATAGACGCCGGCGCGCAAGAGCGGTGAGGCGGGGCCGGGTTTTTCGCCGTTCGAGAGCATGGCCGCGGCATAGGCGAGGAAGCGGGTGGCATTCTGCGGGCCGCCTTCGACGAGGTAGGCCCAGAGCGCGTCATAGTCCGCGTTCGAGATGGTGGAGAGGCCGCGCAGTTCGTCATCGGGTTTGTCATCGCCGGGCAGCAGCACCAGCGGGACACCGGCCTCGTGACAGCGGGCGGCGTATTGTTCGACGCCGTAGCGCCAATAGCCCATGCCACCGAGCACCCGCGCCACGACCATGCGAGATTTGGTGGCGGTGTTGTCGAGGTGGAGATCGACCGACATCGGGTGTTGCAGGTGGGTGAGATTGGCGAGGCGCAGGGAAGGCGGCGCGGTCATTTCGGAGCGGGCTTCGGAGAGGGCGGCGAGTTCGGTATCGGCCGCCGAGATGAAGATCAGGTCAGCCGGGGTTTGGCCGAGGTCTACCGGTTCTTTGCCATCGTCGATCTGTCCGGGGGTGGCGGCGAGGAGGTGCATGTTTGGCGGGCCTTGGCGTTGGGGGAGAGGTGGGGAGCCTCCGGCGGGAATATTTGTGGTCAGATGAAGCGTTGGGGGCGTGTGTGGGGCGGGGGCGGTTTAGGTGAGGGGTTTTTCCATAAAGAGGGAATAGTCGCTTGCGTGATAATCGCCGAACGGGCCGCGATAGGCAAAGCCGTGGCGTTCATAGAGGCGGTGGGCGGCATCGAGGCCGGTGCCGGTTTCGAGGCGCAGCAGGGGCAGGGAGAGGGCGCGGGCGGTGTCTTCGATCTGACGCAGGAGGGCGTCGGCGACGCCGCGGCCACGGGCGGCGGGGGTGGTGAACATGGATTTGACCTCGCCGTAGCCGGGGTAGGTTTTGAGCGCACCGGTGCCGAGGGTTTCGGCGCCCGAGCGGGCGGCGAAAAGGTGGACGGTATCGGCGGCGAGCGCCTCGAGGTCGAGGAAGTGGCAGGTGTCGGCGGGAAAGAGGCTTTGCATCAGCGCATGGGACGCTTGCAGCAGGGTGCGGGTGTCGGGGGCCGTGGGCGAGGAGGGTTCGACGATGATCATGCGCCGAGCGCCTGTTCAATCGCGGCGCGGTCGAGGCCGCTGTGGCCGATCACCACAAGGCGGGTTTCGCGGGGCGCGCCGGGGGCGAAGGGTTGGTCGAAGTAGGTATCGACGCGGGGGCCGACCGCCTGAATGGTGAGGCGCATGGGTTTTCCGGCGACGGCGGCGAACCCTTTGAGGCGCAGGATGGAGTGGGTGCGGATTGTATCGGCGATTTGTTCGGCGAAGGCGGTGGCATCGGCGATTTCGGGGCGGGTGATGACGAAGCTTTCGAAGTCGTCGTGCCCGTGGGAGTGCGCGTGGGGGTGACCGTGTTCATGCGCGTGTTCGTGGGTGTGGGTGTGGGTATGGTCGTCATCGTGGCCGTTATGATGGTCGTGGTCATCATCGTGGTGATGATGGTGGTGGACCTCGTGGCGGGCGTCGAGGTCGGCTTCGGCACCGATGCCTTGGCCGAGGAGCACATCGACGGGCAGGGCGCCCATGCTGGATTGCACCACCTGCACCCCGGCGCGGGCCGAGGATTTGATGCCGGAGGTGGTGGTTTCAAGCTCTGGTGCGCTGAGCAGGTCGGATTTATTGACCACAATCATATCGGCGCAGGCGAGTTGATCTTCGAACAATTCAGAGAGGGGCGTGTCGTGGTCGAGATTGTCATCCGCTGCGCGCTGGGCCTCGATCGCGGCGAGGCTTGCGGCAAAGAGGCCTTCGTTCACCGCCTTGCCATCGACCACCGTCACAACGCCATCAACGGTCACGCGGGTCGAGATGCCGGGCCAGTTGAAGGCGCGCACAAGCGGTTGCGGCAGGGCGAGGCCGGAGGTTTCGATCACGATATGATCGGGCGCATTTTCGCGGGCCAGCAGCGTTTCCATCGTCGGGATGAAATCATCGGCGACGGTGCAGCAGATACAGCCGTTGGAGAGCTCCATGATGTCGTCTTCGGCGCAGGTTTCATCACCGCAGCCCTTGAGCAGGTCGCCATCAACACCAAGGTCGCCGAATTCATTGATGATGAGCGCAATGCGCCGGCCACCGGCGTTTTCGAGCATGTGGCGGATCAGCGTGGTTTTCCCGGCGCCGAGAAAGCCGGTGACGATGGTTGCGGGTGTCTTGGCGGGCATGGGGTGCGGTCCTTTGGCGGAAAGAAAAGGGCGACCGGCGGGGCCGCCCTGATTGTTTGAGTTGCGGTCTCTCTTTTGGGATCAGACGCCAAACAGCGCGCTGAGGATCGGGCCTTCGACCACCTCGAGGGTGAGGAAGACGCCGACGCCGGCCACCATGGCCCCGGCGAGGCGGGCGTTCACTGCGGTGGCTTCGGTTGCGTTGAACAGGGTTTCGGCGATCCAGCCAGCGGCGAGGGCGATGGCGTATTGAATGACGGCGAGGCCGATCAGGTAGCCGATCAGAACGCCGCTGCCCATGGCGGCTTCTTGTTCGGCGATCGGGCCACCGAAGGCGGCGCCGTGGAACAGGCCGAAGCCGGCGAAGACAACAGCGGCCAGCGGCAGCGACATGGCGCGGCCAGACAGCACGATGCCCCCCAGAGCAAGCAAGGAAATCGCGATCACGGTTTCAACCATCGGCACCGCGCCGCCGAACGATACGATCAGCACGCCCGCCATCATGGCGAGGATATAGGCCGCAGGGGCCAGACGCTTTACCCCGGTAAAGAGCGCGGCAACGCCCATCAGCGCCACAAAGAACAGGTGGTCAAACCCCAAGACGGGGTGGCCGATACCCGACATCAACCCGTGCGAGAAGGTTTCCATTGGCAAGCCGCCAAGCGGGTGGTGGGCCAATGCGGGAGTCGCGGCGAGCGTGGTCGCGGCGGTCGCGATCAGAAGTTTTTTCATGGTTAAGTCCCCTTCGGTTCATCCGTTGTTGAAGGGGGCATGTGAGAGGGGCGATGCGTTTTGCGTGGTCTCGACCCTATTACCCTCACGGAACACCCCGTCCGTTAAAATACCCAGACCCCGAGAGGTCCGATGTGCAGGGCTGGTCTCCTGGCTCGCGGGTCGAAACGCTGCGCTACCTTCCCGAACCCGAGGCTCAGTGGCGTATTTGCGCGCGCTCACCGCTTACAGTCGCGGGGGCGGCTGCGGCTGAGGGCCCCGGTTTGGGTCACCCGATCCGCATTCCCATTTCATCCCAAGGGTGTTTCGCACCCCATAGGAACCATGCATGAGCCGATATGGTCGCAATTTCACGGCGCGGTCAAGATCGTTTGCGACAGGGCGTTGGGCGCTTTTGGGGGGGATGCGCGGCGCGTTGGGCAATATCTTGTGGATAAATGAGCGGAAATCCCCAGATCATGGGTGTGCAGCGTTGACTCAGGGGTGGTGCGCCCGTCAAATTCGTCGGAAGCGGCAGAATCAACCTCGCCATCAAGATCACTCATCAGAGCGGACCCCTTTATCCTTGCGTTTTTCCAAGATCAGACTGACCGGGTTCAAGAGTTTCGTCGATCCGACGGAGCTTTTGATTGCTGATGGTTTGACCGGCGTTGTCGGGCCGAATGGCTGTGGCAAGTCGAACCTGCTTGAGGCTCTGCGCTGGGTGATGGGGGAGAACCGGCCGACGGCGATGCGCGGCGGCGGCATGGAGGATGTGATCTTTGCCGGGGCCGCCACGCGACCGGCACGGAATTTCGCCGAAGTCGCGTTGATGATCGACAACTCCGAGCGGCTGGCTCCGGCGGGGTTCAACGACAGTGATGTGTTGGAGATCGTGCGGCGGATCACGCGGGACGTGGGCAGCGCGTATAAGACCAACTCGAAAGACGTGCGGGCGCGTGATGTTCAGATGCTGTTTGCCGATGCCTCGACAGGGGCGCATTCGCCGGCGTTGGTGCGGCAGGGGCAGATCAGCGAGTTGATCAACGCCAAGCCCAAGAACCGGCGGCGCATTCTGGAAGAGGCCGCCGGGATCAGTGGTTTGTATCAGCGCCGCCATGAGGCGGAGTTGAAGTTGAAGGGGGCCGAGAGCAACCTGCTTCGGGTCGATGATGTGATCGAGCAATTGGCGGCGCAGTTGCAGCAATTGGCGCGACAGGCGCGGCAGGCGGCGCGGTATCGCGCGATCGGAGAAGAGCTTCGCCGGGCCGAGGGTTTGTTGCTTTATCGTCGCTGGAAAGAGGCAGACGAGGCGCGGGCCAAAGCGGATGAGGAATTGCGCAACCGGGTGACAGCGGCGGCGCAGGCCGAGAGCGCGGCGCGGGCCGCTGCCAAGGCGCGGCAGGGGTTCGAAGATGCGCTGCCGCCACTGCGCGAGGAAGAGGCGATTGCAGCGGCCGTGTTGCAGCGCCTGCAAGTGCAGCGTGACACGCTGAACGATCAGGAAAGCCGCGCGCTCGAGGCGATTGCCACGCTGGAGCGGCGGATTTCGCAATTGGGCGCGGATATGGAGCGCGAGGCCGGGTTGAACCGCGATGCCGGTGAAACCATCGAGCGGCTGGAATGGGAAGCACGCGAGCTGGCCAAGGCCGGTGAGGGGCATGAGGCCAAGCTGGAGGCTGCTGCGGAAGCGGCGCGGGAAGCGGCGCAGGTTCTGGGCGAGCGCGAGGGCGATCTGGCGCAGTTGACCGAGGATGTGGCGCGGCTTGCGGCGCGGCACCAGTCGGCGCACCGCCTTTTGGATGACAGCCGCAAGACGATGGAGCGCGGCGAGGCCGAAGCGGGTAAGGCCAAGGCGGCGATGGGCGAGGCCGAGGCGGCGCTGTCCAAGGCGCAGGGCGATTACGAGCTTGCGCGGACAGCCGAGACCGAGGCCGAAGCCGCAGCGGAGGCCGCCGAAGAGGCGCTCGCTGCAGCCGAGGTGGCACGGGCCGAAACGCAGGCCCGCGAGGCGGATGCACGCGGTGAGCGCAGCGAGGCCGAGGGCGAGGTCAATGCGCTCTCTGCCGAGGCGACCGCGCTGGCCAAGCTGGTGCAGCGCGACACCGCCGAGGGCGGGCAGATCCTTGACCGGTTACAGGTTGAGCAGGGCTATGAGAAGGCGCTGGGCGCGGCCTTGGCCGATGATCTGCGCGCGCCGGAAGTGGAAGAGGACGGGCCGTCGGGCTGGACGCAATTGCCCGGCTACAAGGCGCCCAACGCGCTGCCCGAGGGGGCGGATGCGCTGACCAATCACGTGTCGGTGCCCGAGGTTCTGGTGCGGCGGATGGGGCAGATCGGCCTTGTCGATGCCGAGGACGGGCCGCGTTTGCAGGCCGCGTTGCAACCGGGTCAGCGGCTGGTCACGCTGGAAGGGGATTTGTGGCGCTGGGACGGGTATCGCGCTTGGGCCGAGGATGCGCCAAGTGCGGCGGCATTGCGGTTGCAACAGCTCAACCGGCTGGAAGCGTTGAAGCAGCAGATGGAAGTCGCCAACGCCCGCGCGATGGGCGCAAAGCAGGCGCATGAGGCGTTGACGCGCCAGTTGACCGAGCAATCAGAGGCCGACCGCGCCGCAAGGGACGCCCGCCGCGCCGCAGATGCGCGGATGAACGAGGCGGCGCGTGCGTTGAGCCGGGCCGAGGCGGATCGCAATCTGGCGGAGTCGCGGCGCGAATCCTCTGGTCTTGCCGTGGCGCGCCACGAAGAAGAGGCGATGGGCGCGCGCAAGCAGTTGGTTGAAGCCGAGCGGGCGGTGGCCGACCTTGGCGATCTGGACGCGGCGCGGGCCGAGGTTGAGGACGTCAAAATGACGGTCGAGGCGGCGCGGATGACGATGATGTCACGCCGCTCGGCCCATGACGAGCTGCGCCGGGAAGGCGAGGCGCGCACGCGGCGCTCTCAGGAAGTGACCAAGGAGGTGTCCGGCTGGAAGCACCGGTTGGAGACTGCCGAGAAGCGCACGGCGGAATTGGCCGAACGCAAGACCGCCTCGGAAGCCGAGTTGAAAGAGGCGACGGCGGCCCCGGCAGAGATTGCCGCCAAGCGCGAAGAACTGAGCGACGCGATTGACGAGGCCGAGGCGCGGCGCAAAAAGGCCGCCGATGCTCTGGCCGAGGCGGAAAACGCGTTGCGCGACGGGGTTGGCGAAGAGCGCGACGCGGAGCGTGCCGCAAGCGAGGCGCGCGAGGCGCGGGCGCGGTCCGAAGCGCGGATGGACGCGGCGAAAGAGACGGTCGCCTATGCCGAGGAGCGCATCGCCGAGGAGCAGGAATGTTCGCCCGCGGAGCTGCTTCAGTCGCTGGAAGCGGACCCCGAGAAGATGCCCGCGTCAGAGGCGATCGAAGCGGATGTGAACCGGTTGAAACGGCAGCGCGATGCGCTGGGCGCGGTGAACCTGAGGGCCGAGGAAGACGCCAAAGAGGTCGAGGAAGAGCACGACGGTTTGGTCAAGGAAAAGACCGACCTTGAGGAAGCGATCCGCACCTTGCGCAACGGCATTGCCAGTTTGAACCGCGAGGGGCGCGAGCGGCTGTTGACGGCGTTTGAACAGGTGAACGGCAACTTTTCCCTATTGTTCAAGCATCTGTTTGGCGGCGGCGAGGCGAACCTTGTGTTGGTGGAAAGCGATGATCCGCTGGAAGCCGGGCTTGAGATCATGTGCCAGCCACCGGGCAAGAAGCTGGCCACGCTGAGCCTGTTGTCGGGGGGCGAACAGACGCTGACTGCGATGGCATTGATTTTCGCGGTGTTTCTGGCCAATCCGGCACCGATCTGTGTGCTCGACGAGGTTGATGCGCCGTTGGATGATGCCAACGTGACGCGGTTTTGTGATCTGCTGGACGAGATGTGCCGCCAGACCGACACGCGGTTTTTGATCATCACCCACCACGCGGTGACGATGGCGCGGATGGACCGGCTGTTTGGCGTCACGATGCAAGAGCAGGGCGTGAGCCAATTGGTGAGCGTTGACCTTAAGAAGGCCGAGCAGATGGTGGCCTGAGGGCTGCTTTGGACTGTGGGGATTGGTGGCGTGGCAGCCACCCTGTGAGCGTCGGCCTGCGAGCGTCGGCGCGCGCGTGGAAACGTCTGTTTCACCGTTTCCCAATCTTGGACGATCTGCACAAAACCCCGATATTATCGCACCCTTGCCAGTATTCTGCCTAATTTCGCCGAGATAACCGATCCTGACAAGAACGAAGAAATGATTTGAGGAAACGCGCATGGATCGTCTGACCGAAATGGAGGCTTTTGCCACCGTCGTGGACCAAGGCGGCTTTACGGACGCTGCGAAGAAGATGGGGATTTCGAAATCCGCCGTCTCCAAGCACGTCTCGTCGCTGGAAGCACGACTGGGCGCGCGTTTGCTGAACCGCACAACGCGCCGGGTGAGCCCCACTGAGATCGGGCTGGCGTATTACGACCGTGCGCGCCGCGTGTTGAATGATGCGGGCGAGGCGGATGCGCTTGTTTCATCAATGCAGAGTGACCCGTCAGGGTTGCTGAGGATCAGCGTGGCGACCGATTTCGGGGTCAATCATCTGAGCCCGGTGCTGGGCGAGTTTCTGGCGGAATTCCCGGATATTACGGTCAATATGGTGTTGAACAACCGCTATGTTGAGTTGATCTCGGAAGGGTTCGACATGGCCATTCGGATTGGTGAGCTGGAAGACAGCACGCTGCGCGCCCGCAAGTTGACCGATACGACGAAGCGGATGATCGCCAGCCCGAAATATTTCGAGCGTTATGGCCGCCCGGATAAGATTGACGATCTGAACGAACACAAGCTTTTGCATTATTCGAGCCAGTCGGCCGGGAATGTCTGGAAGCTGACTGCGCCGTCGGGCGAGAAGCGCCAAGTGCGCACCGCCGGGTGGCTGAGTGTGAACGACGGGCAGAGCCTGCTCAATGCTGCGATTTCGGGGCTGGGCATCGCGTATCTGCCGAGCTTTCTTTACGCTGATGCGATGAAAACGGGCCTTGTTGAGGATGTGATCCCCGAGCTGCCGGTTGAAACGCAGGGCATCTATGCGGTCTATCCGCCGGGCCGGTTTACCCAGCCCAAAGTGCGCGCCTTTATCGACTTTCTGGTGCATTCCTTTGGCGAAAAAGGGCCGAACGACTGGTAAGGCACGATTTAACGAATTCTCCCCTGAACGTCCGTGCGGGGCGTTCAATGCAACCAACTTTGCCCCGGACATTGTTCCGGGGTAATTTTTTGCGGCGGTGCATGTGAGGGGGGGGGGGCGTGCCCAGCCCGAACAGCACCGCAGGTGCCGGGCGATCGCCACCCCGCGGGTCGGCGAGCGCCCGTCACGGCAAGGGCGGGTTACTTGGTGTTGAGCAGGACCGCTTCGACGCGGCGGTTTAGCTCGCGGCCTTGGGCGGTGAGGTTGGTGGCGATTGGCGAGAGGTAGCCCATGCCACCTGCTTCGAGTTGGGCGCGCGGGACGCTATACTCGCTGACCAGCCGTTCAAGCACCGAAGCGGCGCGGCGTTTGGACAGGGCGATATTGCCATCAAGCGCACCGACCGCATCGGTATGGCCGACAAGGGCAACGCGGCGGGACGCATCGGCCAGAAGAAACGCCGAGAGCGCCCCGAGCGACGGGAAATTCCCCGCGCCGAGGGTTGAGGAGCCGGTTTCAAACGCAAGATCGGAGAGGACGGCATGACCGCCCTGTAAAAGCTGTTGATCCAAGGGCAGCGTCGCGCCGGGGATAACGGGCGTTGTGGTGGCGGTGTTGGCCGCTTTGCCCGAGGTGGTGGATTTGGGCGGCGCGCTGCCTTGGGGGGCGATCTGGGTGATCTGGATAAAGCCGGAATTGGCGCTTCGGCTGATCAGGATGGTGACATATTCGGCGCCACCATCCGCGCGCGTTCGCCGCGCGGTGAGGTAGCGAAAGTCGAACAGGTCAACATGCATGTCCGGTTCGGGGAAGACGGTGATCTGGTAACGGAAATCAAAGCCACCACAGGCGGGGGCGTCGCATTCAAACAGGGTTTCGAACCCCGCCTTTACCAGTTGATCACGCAGGGGGTGCAAAAGTTGCAGAGTGGTGACGCCCTGTGCATGGATACGCCAAGCGGCGCGGGTGACTTGCCCTTCGAGCGTTTGGGTCGGCACGGTGCCATCCAGCACCGGCCCGGTGGCGATGTTAAAGCTCGTGACTGCGCTTGGCGTGCGGGCGGTTTCGACGGCGTTGCGCGGCAAGGTGAGGTCAACCGCCCCAGCCGCGCCGGGCAGGGTTACGCAGAACCCCAGCAGGGCCACGCATAGCGCCAGAGGGGCAAGGGCAAAGCGCCCGCGCCCGACCGGTGCATTAAGAGAGCGATCAGCGCGATTGCGCGTGGTATTCATCATTCGGGCGCATATCCGTGGCCGACGCCACGCGGTTGGTCATGTTATAGAAGCCAGCCACATTGGCGATGTCCCAGATATCGCGATCAGAGAAGCCGGCGGCCCGCAGGGCGTCGCGGTCGCTTTCTTCGATCTTGTGGCTTTCGGTGGTCATCTTTTCGGCAAAGGCGAGCATGGCGTATTGGCGCGCATCAAGGTCGGCCGCACGCCAGTTCATCACCATCATTTCGCCCAGTATCGGATCACCAGAGAGCGCGCGCACGGCCTGACCGTGGGCGGTGAGGCAGTAAAAGCATTTGTTGATCGAGCTGACGGCGACGGCGATCATTTCGCGTTCGAGTTTCGTAAGCCCGCTGTTGCCGAGCATCAGGTCGTTATAAAGCGCGGTGAAGGTGTTCAGCTTTTCAATATCAAAGGCATAGGATTGAAGCACATTTGGGATCAGCCCCAGCTTGTCCTGACAGATGTCGAAATACTTTTGCGTCGCTTCGGGCAGCGGATCGGTCATTGGCAGGTCAAGCGCGGTGGGTTGTTTAGCAGTGCTCATTGAAGCGGCCCTCAGTTATTGGTCAGTTTGCGATAGTGATACTGTCCCACAAGCGTCATGGAGAGGGAAGAGTAGAGCGCATTGGCGCCGACGTTGGCCTGTGTGCAGACCACGGAAACATGGCTGGCCCCCTGTTCGGCGGCCCAGAACCCGGCCCGGCGCATGACCCATTTGCCAAGCCCCTGTCCGCGCTGTTCGGGCAGGATTTCAAGCGCGTGGAGCATGGCGATATTGTTATGGATCGCAACATAGGCACAGCCACCGGGGTGGTCACGCCAGCGGGCAACGATTGAGGTTTTTGGGTGGGCGGCACGCTCCATCACGGCGATACGTCCGGGGCCGATGCCGCCTTCCGCCCACATGTCACGCATGATGGCGAGCGGTTCCCAGACCGGGATGGCGGTGACGGGGGGGACCGGTTCGGTGGTGAGCTGCTCCACCGGGCAGACATACATGTTGACCGGGTCAACGATGTCATAGCCACGCGCGGCAAGCTGGGCGTCGAGCGCCTCTTGTCCTTGGCGGATCATGAAGAGGCAGGGCTGTTCCATCGCACGCATCTGTGCTTCGGCGTCGGCCAGTTCGCTGTCGCTGACCGGGCGGTTCGCGGTGGTCGCGCTGACCCGCTGGCCGCCGTCTTGACCTAGGCGATAGGTGAACGGGTCGGTTTGGGTTGTGCGGGCGGCAGGCCAGGTGCCGTCGACAACATCGTAAAGGGTGCGCGCGTCAGGAAGCGTCATCGGGAAACAACCTTGAGAGGGATTGCATGGCGGCGTCGATCCGTGCGCCGTCATGGCCGCGAATGACGATATTTGAACCAAACGCCCCGGAGTGGGAGAACGGGTAGGAGCCGATCGAGAGGTCGGGGAACTCTGCCGCCAGTTCGCCCAGCGGACCGGCGATGATGCCTTCGCCCTGATTGATGCGCAACGTCTGGCTGAGCAGGGGTGCTCCGCCGGTGAGCGTGGGCAGGACCGAGGCGACCATGGCCTCGAATATCTGCGGCACCCCGGCCATGACATGCACGTTTTCAAGGGTAAAACCGGGGGCGGCGCTGATCGGGTTGTCGATCAGGCTGGCCCCGTCGGGAATGCGCGCCATGCGCAGGCGGGCGGCGTTCAGCTCGGTCCCGGAGCGCTCGTAATGCGCCTCCAATATGGCGCGGGCGTCGGCGCGGATGTCGATCGGGGTGTCGAACGCGGCGGCGATGCAATCGGCGGTGATGTCGTCATGGGTCGGGCCGATCCCGCCCGAGGTGAAGACATGGGTGTATTGGGCGGCCAGCGTGCGGGTGGCGTCGGTGATGGCGTCGGCTTTGTCCGAGATCATCCGGGCTTCGCAAAGGTCGATACCTGCGCGGGTAAGCTCTTTGGCGAGGAAATGCATGTTGGCGTCGCGGGTGCGCCCCGAGAGGATCTCGTCTCCGATGACCAGCATGGCGGCGGTGGGGTTGGGCATGGGTGGTTCCTTGGCAAGGGCGCGTCAGGCATCTATAGGCCTAGTCCCATGCGCTTTCAAACCCCTCTTCAACCCGCGCGCCTGATCCGGCGCTATAAACGCTTTCTCGCGGATATCCGGCTCGAGGCCGATGATCGCGAGGTGGTGGCGCATTGCGCCAACCCCGGCAGCATGATGGGGCTGGCCGAAGAGGGGATGCGGATCTGGGTCGAGCCCAATGACGATCCGAAGAAAAAGCTGAAATACGGCTGGCGGCTGGTCGATCACGAGAACGGGCATTTCACCGGCGTGGATACAAGCGTGCCCAACCGGGCGCTGAAAGCGGCCTTGATGGCGGGCGAGGTACCGGGCCTTGTCGCGCCAATGGTGCGCCCCGAAGTGAAATACGGCGAGAACAGCCGGATTGATTTCCTGCTCAGCGGGGCCGGACCGGACACCTATGTCGAAGTGAAGTCGGTCACGCTGATGCGGCAAAAAGGGCTGGCCGAATTCCCGGATTCGGTTACTGCGCGCGGGCTGAAGCATCTCGAAGAACTCGCCCGCGTGGCCAATAGCGGTGCGCGGGCGGTGATGTTCTATCTCGTGCAGCGCACCGATTGCGAGAGCGTTACGATAGCCGCGGATATCGACCCGGCCTATGGCGACGCCCTGATCCGCGCCCGCGCTGCTGGCGTCGAGGTCATGGCGATGGATTGCAAAATCACGCCACAAGAGATCACACTCGGCCGCGCCCTCCCCTTCGTGGCCTGAATTGCCGCCTTCAGGCGTTCCCGCCCGCCCTCCCCACGCCTTCAGGCGGCAATGGGGCCCGACCAAATCAAGAGCGCGCTTGCAGTGCGTACGGGAGCCTCCGGCGGGGATATTTATGGTCAGATGAAGCTCTGGACACTTTGCTTCATCTGACCGGAAGTATCCCGGGGGTTTGGGGGCTGGCCCCCAATCTAACCTGCGTTTGGGGGCTGGCCCCCAATTGAGCCTGTGTTTGGGGGCTGGCCTCCAACTGACTAAACCTGTGCGCCGTTAGGCGCTCGATTGAATTAGGTCCAGTCGAGGACGACTTTGCCGCTTTGGCCGGACAACATGGTGTTGAAGCCTTCAACATAGTCGTCGGCGGAGAAGCGGTGGGTGATGACCCCACGCACGTCTAGGCCGTTTTCGAGCATGGCGAGCATTTTATACCATGTTTCGAAGATTTCCCGGCCGTAGACGCCTTTGATCGTGATGGCTTTGAACACGATTTTTGACCAATCTACGGGGGATTTTCCGGGCGGGATGCCGAGCAGGGCGATGCGGCCGCCCATGACCATGTTGTCGACCATCTGATCCAGCGCCGTTTGGTTGCCGGACATCTCGAGCCCGACGTCGAAGCCTTCTTTCATGCGCAGGGCGCCTTCGACCTCGCGCAGGTCTTGGGTGGCGACGTTGACGGGGACCACGTCGGCGACCTCGGCGGCGAGGTCGAGGCGGGCTTGGTTTACGTCTGTGATTACAACATGGCGGGCGCCGACGTGGCGGGCGACGCAGGCGGCCATGATCCCGATGGGGCCGGCGCCGGTGATCAGCACGTCTTCGCCGATCAGATCGAAGCTGAGCGCGGTATGGACCGCGTTGCCGAGCGGATCGAGGATCGCGCCGATGTCGTCATCCACCGCGTCGGGCAGGGGCACGACGTTGAAGGCGGGGAGCTTGAGATATTGGGCAAATGCGCCTTGTTCGTTGATGCCGATGCCGCGGGTTTGCGGGTCGAGGTGGAATTTTCCGGCCCGTGATTGGCGCGAGGTTTTGCCGATCAGGTGGCCTTCGCCGGAGCAGCGTTGGCCGAGTTCGAGCCCTTCGACATCGCGGCCGATCTCGACGATTTCGCCGGCGAATTCATGGCCGGTGATCAGCGGGGTGGGGATGGTGCGTGCGGCCCAGTTATCCCAGTTCCAGATGTGGATATCGGTGCCGCAGATGCCGGTTTTGTTGACACGGATCAGCACGTCTTCGGGGCCGATTTCCGGCACCGGGACATGGGTGAGCGAGAGGCCGGGACCGGGCGCGGGTTTTTGCAGGGCTTTCATCTGGTTGGTCATGTGGGGGCTCCGGTGCGGCGAAGGGCGAGCCAGGTCCATGTGACACCGGCGTCGCGGTTGGTTTGCTGGAGGGAGGGCGCGGGGATGCGGGCGTGTTCGAGCAGGGCGTGCGGCGTGAACAGTTTGGCGGTGTCGGTTGCGTCGACAGGATAGACCGGCAGGCCGGGGTGGGATGGGCCAGAGCGCAGCGACATGAGCAACAGGCCAGAGGGCGCAAGCAGGCGCGAGATTGACGCCGCCGCGCGGGTGAGGTCAGCGGGCGCGACGTGGTGCCAGACGCCCGACAGGGTGATGAGGTCGAAGCGTGCGGCGCCTTTGCTGAGCGCCGGGAGGTCGGGCAGGCCGTCTTGCAGCCATGTCACGCGGCTGTCGGTGGTGCGGGCTTTTTCAAAGAAGCCTGCGACCGGCTCGGTCGCGGTGACGGTATGGCCAAGATCGGCGAGCCAGCGGGCATCGCGGCCCGTGCCTGCGCCGATGTCGAGCACATGGGCAGGCCCATCGGGCAGTAAGGCGCGGACGGGGGCAAAATGCGCCTCGACCGGGACAGCATCATAGCGGTCGGCCAGCATATCGGCGTGCTCGGCGTAGAAGCTTATGGCGTCATCGCTCATGACAGCACGCCGGTGTCGTGGCCCGCTTGGGTGAAGGCATCAAGCGCGAAATCGAGATCGGCGCGGGTGAGGGCGGCGTTCATTTGCGTGCGGATGCGGGCGGTGCCCTTGGGGACAACCGGGAAGAAGAACCCGGCGACATAGACGCCAAGCTCGCCCAGCCGTGCGGCCATCTCTTGCGAGGCGCGGGCATCGCCGGTCATCACCGGGATGATCGGGTGTTCGCCGGGCAGGAGGGTGAAGCCGCGCTCTGCGAGGCCCGCGCGCCAATGGGCGGCGTTGTCAAACAGCGCGGTGCGCAGGTCGTCGCCCTGTTCGACAATATCGAGCGCGGCAATGCCAGCCGCGCAGATCATCGGCGGCAGCGCATTGGAGAAGAGATAGGGCCGCGCGCGTTGGCGCAAAAGGTCGATGACCGGCTGAGGCCCGGCGATATAGCCGCCGAGCGCGCCGCCCAACGCTTTGCCCAAAGTGCCAGTGACGATATCGATTTTTTGGCCCACGCCGAAGTGGTGGCCGGTGCCTTGGCCCTTTGGCCCCATGAAGCCGGTGGCGTGGCAATCATCGACCATCACCAGCGCCTCGTATTGTTCGGCTAATGCCGTGATCTCGGGCAGCGGGGCGAGGTATCCGTCCATCGAGAACACGCCATCGGTGGCGATCATGATGTGGCGCGCACCATCCGCGCGGGCGGCTTTCAGCTGGCCCTCGAGATCGTTCATATCGGCGTTGGCGTAGCGGTAGCGTTTCGCCTTGCAGAGCCGTACCCCGTCGATGATCGAGGCGTGGTTGAGCGCATCGGAGATGATCGCATCCTCAGGCCCGAGGAGCGGTTCGAACAGCCCGCCGTTGGCATCAAAACAGGCGGCAAAGAGGATGGCGTCGTCTTTTTCAAGAAAAGCCGCGAGCCGGGTTTCCAAGGCGCGGTGCAGATCATGGGTGCCGCAGATGAAACGTACCGAGGCCATGCCGAAGCCATCGGCATCAAGCGCCTGTTTGGCGGCGCCGATCAGCGCGGGATTGTCGGCAAGCCCGAGGTAGTTATTGGCGCAGAGGTTGAGCATGTCGCGCCCGGCCACGTCGATATGGGCCGCTTGGGGCGAGGTGATGTTGCGTTCGCGTTTCATCAGGCCGTCGGCGTCGATTTCGTCCAGCGTGGCACGGATTTGGGTCAGGAATTCGGTGGTCATGGCAGTGATTCCTTTGCTTTGCGCGAGGTGGTTCTGTTATCTGGGATATGCAGCCGTTATAGTGGATGTGTCAATATTAAAGATACGCTGTGCGTTATGTTGGACGCTGGGCGTCCGCTAGCCGACCTATCCGCCAGCCAGTCCATCCGCCAGTTCACTTGTCCCGCCTACTGCTCAGCGATGTTTGACGATCAGCAGCAGGCGTGCGCCGTTGGGGGCGGCGATCTCGTGCGGGAGATCGGCGCGGTAGCGCAGCGTGTCGCCTTGGGACAGGGTTGCCGTGTCATCGCCGGAGGTAACGGTGACGCTGCCGGTAAGCAGGGTCAGGTGTTCGACCGTGCCTTTGTCATGTGCCGCGCTGGAGAGCAGGCCGCCGGGTTTGAAGCCGATGTCGTAAACCTCGGTTTTGCCGACGTCTTCGGTGGGCGAGAGGATGCGGATCTCGCAGGCGGTGCCGTTTTCGGTAAAGCGGGGCGTATCGGCGGCGCGCATATGGTCGATGATCGCGCTGGCCGTGGCGCTGCGGTCATCCAGCAGGCCGGCGAAATCGACATTGAGCGCGCGGGTGAGGTTCCACAGGCTGGCCACGGTCGGAGATGAGGCGCCGCGCTCGATCTGGCTGAGCATGGAGCGGGACACGCCGGAGAGGCGCGACAGCGCTTCGAGGCTGAGCCCTTTGTCGGAGCGGGCCTGTTTCAGCCGTTCGGCCAGCCGCAGCGTTATGTCGGGGTTTTGCACCATGCCAACAGGGTTTAGCGGGGCGGGTGGCCCGCTGGCAAGGGGGATGTCGGGGCTTTGGCCGTGTTGGGTTGTGCCGGGGTGGGTGCGCGCGCGGTGATGTGACAATTCACCGCCAGCCGCCTATGGCTCTTGCGCGGGTTCTGTCCTAAATAGGGCTTATGATTATGAATTTCGGCAAAAGGGCGAAGCCTGTGAGCGAGACACATCAAGGGCGCATGACGCGAGAAGGCATCCGCATCCATGAGGCTGCGGATTTTGCAGGCATGCACAAGGCCGGCGCGTTGGCGGCGAAAATTCTGGATGAAGTTGCCGAGTTTATCGTGCCGGGACAGACCACCGGCGAGATTGACCGCATCATCGAGGAAAAGGTGGTTGAGGCCGGGGCGAAATCGGCCACGATCGGTTACAAGGGCTATAAGCACGCCAGTTGCATCAGTGTGAACCATGTTGTGTGTCACGGCATTCCGGGCGCGCCGATTCCCAAGAACTGGAAAGAAACCAATAAGAAGGGGCAGGACCCTTTGCGCGACAATGATGTGTTTCTGGACGGGGACATCTTGAACATCGACGTGACGGTGATTGTCGATGGCTGGTTCGGAGACACCAGCCGGATGTATGTTGCCGGGAAGCCCAAGGGCTATGCCAGCAAGCTGATTCAGGTCACGCACGACGCCTTGTTCAAGGGGATCGAGGTGGTCAAGCCGGGCAATACCTTTGGCGATATTGGCCATGCGATCCAGAGTTTCGTTGAGGGTCACGGCATGAGCGTGGTGCGCGATTTCTGTGGTCACGGGCTGGGGCGGGTGTTTCATTCGCCGCCGAATGTGCTGCACTATGGCCGTGCCGGGAGTGGTCCGGTTCTGGAGGAAGGCATGTTTTTCACCATCGAGCCGATGGTCAATCTGGGGCGCCCGGAGTGCAGGGTTCTGGCCGATGATTGGACCGCGGTGACGAAGGACAAGAAGCTGTCGGCGCAGTTCGAGCATTCGATTGGCGTGACGGCGGACGGGTTCGAGATTTTCACCAACTCGCCCGCGGGCAAGTTTCACCCGACGCAGGGGTGAGGGGCGCATCCAGAGTTCGTAGAGGCCTGTATGGGCGTTGTTGTTCGTTAGAAGCCTTGGGGCCTTAAGTTGCCATGTGACCTAGCAAGAAAACCGGACCTTCGCTGAGATAGCTTTCTGGTCGTCCGCTTCGGTAGTCATTTTGCATACACCAAGCGGATGAGATCACTGCTCCAAAGGAAATTTGTAGAGTTCTTGAATCTTGAAAGCGCGACATGCGAAGCAGCATGTCAGTGCCGCAACTTACAAAAAACGAGATAGTATTGTGTCAACAATGAAAAACAGAATCGCGATTAGGGCTGTTAAGAAGAGAAAAAAGAAAAATAGACCGCGTAAGCCGTTGCAACCAAGTATACTTGCGATTTTTTTTAGTGGAGAAATTGTCCATAGATTTGAGCAAAGCGCCATTTTACGCTTCCTAATTATTCTTAGCATACCTGCTGCATTATATAGCCTCTACTTGCAATACCAAGAGGTATCTGCAGGAAACCTTGGGCGAAGTTGGAGCAATCTTACGACAAAGAGTTCTGGCAATAGTGGAAAGGTCGCAGCGTTAGAACATCTGTCGAGAGACATAAAAAATCTGCCGAACCTTGATCTGTCGTGTTCAGCGATGGGTGGCATCGAAAAAAAACTTAATGGCGAAGATGAATGCGTTCGACCAACCTACCTAAATAGCCTGAATCTATTTGAAGAGGGCATGTTCCACTACTCTTCAGCGTTTATGCCGGGTTCAAATTTTTCAGGCGTGGATATGGCGTGGGCCGATGTTAGTCATGGTTTCATAGATAATTCACAGTTTCAAGGTTCATCGCTTATATCAGCCAACTTCTTTCAGGCATCTGCGGAAGAATCCAATTTCTCGAGTTCAATCATTGTAAACGCGAACTTTTCTTATGCAGTTCTTGATGGATCCGACTTTTCTAACGCCAATTTATACTCCTCCATATTCTATGCTGCCCATGCTCCCGGTGCAAATTTCAATGGAGCCAATTTGTCTCACGTTTACTTTTACGGCGCTTTTCTTGAGGGTGCGTCTTTTGATGAGACCTGGGCATGGGCAGATGCCCCACCTGTTGGTGTAGAGGCTTCGAGGTTGTGCACATTTGACTCTAACGTTCACAATAGATGGGAAAAGCCGAAAATATGCCTTGCACCGACCAAGAGAGCGAAGCCTGTGCCACCGGTGACCTTAAACCACCCAATGGAGGAAGCAGATTGCGGGATAATCGAAGGGATAAGGCGCTTTCTATTTGAGCTTACAAACGGAAAATCATCTGCCGATTGCTTCAAACGAAATCTCTCATACACCAGTGCATGGATTACAGGGTCAGTTTCGTCGAAATATCCCACGAAACGTTGGGACCAAATTCTATCTGAGCACTATTAGGTTGCGAATTCACTTAGCATATTGGGGACATCCGACAGCCACTTCCCCTTGACCAATAGCGTCCAAAGTACTCTGAGTTTCCTTCCGACACTCATCGAATTCGGCTTTGGCGCATTTGCAGCGAAAAGGTGGTCCACCCTCACGATCGACCTTTCAGGAGAGCCGCTTAGGGAAAGGGAAACGTTATGTTTGGGTCAATGATTTGTGCAGTTGCGTGGCGGAGGCGCTAGAGTCAGCCAGTGTGGCGCAGCAGCGAAATCGTGGTGTCGCCATAGCGGCGCGCATCGAGAGGCGTAAGGCTGTCGGGCGGTGTGATGGTGGTGTTTTCCTCCCAGACGATCAGGGCGCCGGGGGCGATCCAGCCGCCGGAGATGGCGGTCGAGAGGGCTTTTTCCCCCAGTGATTTGCCATAGGGCGGATCAAGAAAGACCAAGCTAAAGGGGTCGGTGGCGCAGGGCGGCAGTTTGCGGGCGTCGCGGCGGATGAGTTTGGTCATCGCTTCGGCGCGGCAGAGCGCGATATTCTGGCGCAGCAGTGCATTGGCTTTTTGCCCATCATCGACCAAAGTGGCGTGGGCCGCCCCGCGAGACAGCGCTTCGAGACCGAGCGCACCGGTGCCTGCGAAGAGGTCGAGCACGCGGGCATCGCTCACCGGATCGTCAAACCGCCCGCCCATCAGCACGTTGAACAGGCTTTCGCGGACGCGATCGGTGGTGGGGCGCAGATGCGCGCCTGCGTCGCCTTTGCCCACCGATGCGAGGGCGCGGCCCCGGAAATCGCCACCGATTATGCGCATGAGATTGGCCGTTGTGGGGAGGTGCGTTGAAAACGCACCCTACGGGGGGAGGGACGCGAAGCGCAGGGACTGGGGGTAGAACCGGGTGTGGAGCGGTGGGCGGTCATGCGGCTCACATCAGCGATTTGAGGGCGGTTTCGGGATCGGCCACGGCGGCGGGGTCGGGGGATTTGCCCGCCTCGATCAGGCGTTTGCCGATCATATAGGCGCGCGGGTCGTTCATGGCATCAACGGCCAGAAGCGTGTCGCCCGCGTAATACCAGAACGAGGTTGTGCCGGGTTTGTCACCGGGGCGGGTGACGATACGGTCATAGCCCACGTTCAGCCCGGCGATTTGCAGTTTCACATCATACTGGTCCGACCAGAACCACGGTTTGGCAACGTATTCCTTGGCCGCGCCGAGCATGTTTTCGGCAACGCATTCGGCCTGATCAATCGCGTTCGGCACGCTTTCAAGGCGGATGCGTGTGCCGCGATAGGGGAAAGAGGCGCAATCGCCCGCCGCCCAGATATGCGGATCGGAGGTGCGGCCCTGTGCATCGGTGGCGATACCGTTATCGAGGGTCAGCCCCGCCGCTTCGGCCAGCGCGGTGCCGGGGGCGATGCCAACACCGACGATGACGAAATCAACGTCGAGGGTCGATCCGTCAGAGAGTTTGGCCCCGGTGACGCGGGTGTCGCCGGTAAGCGTGTCGAGGCCGACACCTTCGATAATGTTAACGCCGTGGGCGCCATGCAAGTCGCGGAAAAACCCGGAGGTTTCGGGGGCGGCGACCCGTTGCAGGATACGGTCGGCCATTTCGACGAGCGTGACGGAGAGGCCCTTTTTCGCGGCGACGGCGGCTGCTTCGAGACCGATATAGCCGCCACCGACGATCAGCACCCGGCGACCGGCGGCAAATTCCGGCCCCATCGCATCGACGTCGGCAAGGGTGCGCACAACATGGACCCCCTCGAGCGTGCCGCCGATGGCGGCGGGCAGGCGGCGCGGCACGGAGCCGGTGGTGAGGGCGAGCATGTCGTAAGAGAGGGTCTCATCGCCGATGGTGATGCTTTGATTGGCCGCATCAATGCTGTCGACGCGGGTATTGAGGCGCAGCGCGATGTTTTGATCGGCGTAAAAGCTCTCAGGACGCAGGTAGAGGCGTTCAAGGTCCATATCGCCGAGCAGGTAGGCCTTGGACAGGGGCGGACGCTGATAGGGGGGCGCGGATTCCTCGCCGATGAGCGTGATCTCGCCTTCGAAGCCGAGATTGCGCAGCTTGGCTGTGAGGGATGATCCGGCCTGCCCGGCACCGATGACGATGATGTTTGTCATAACTGTTCTCTTTTCGCATTGCCTCTGCCGGCGGAGCCTATAGCTTTGACGTGGTAAAACGCAACGCGCGAAGAAGGAGAATTAACATGGCAATTACTTCGGGAGACACGCTGCCCGGTGGCACGCTTTACCGGATGAGCGATCAGGGGCCGGAAGCGGTGGAGATGGACGCGCTGACCAAGGGGCGCAAAGTGGTGATTTTCGGTCTGCCAGCGGCCTTTTCGGGGACCTGCACGAGCGCGCATTTGCCGAGCTTTATTCGCACGCGAGACGGGTTTGCGGGCAAGGGCGTGGACGAGGTGATCTGTGTGTCGGTCAACGATGCCTTTACGATGGGCGCTTGGGACAAGGACACCGGGGCGAGCGCCGGTGGGATCACCATGCTGGGCGATGCGTCGGGCGAGTTCACCAAGGCGATAGGCTTGGATTTTGACGTGCCTGCGATCGGTTTTTTCGGTCGGTCGCAACGCTATGCGATGTATGTCGATGACGGCGTGGTGAAGCAGATCAACGTCGAGGACCAAGCCGGTGTGTGCGAATTGAGCGCCGGGGAAACGCTGCTGGAACAGATCTGATCCGGTGCGGGGGCGGCGTTTTGGTTGAGGCCGCCCCTCGTCCCGATTGAAACGGGTCATTGGGCAGGGTACGTGCGCCTTGCCCTTGGCCGACTGGGAGAGCGCATGCGGGAGGGTTGGGGTCGCTGGCTCTCGGTCCGTCGCCAATGCCGGGTTTAAGTTTTCTAAAAAATTCAAGAGATGTGAGCCGCGCTGGGCAGTTTTCCACTAAGCTGATTTAGAGGTCCGAGCGTGGCGCGATGACCGTTTTAGGCGCTGTCAGTTGATGCGTGATTGGGCCGAGCGAAGCGAGGCCCCCTGGCGACGCACGAAGTGCGGCGCAAAACCTTTTGCCGATCTCTGCACCGTGATGGCTGGGAGATGGCTGAGTGATGTCTGGGTGATGTCTGGGCGATGTCTGGGTGATGTCTGGGCGGGGTCACCCGGCAGATGGAGAACAGGCTCTGCTGGGATCGCCCCCCTTTATCACAGGCTGTCGAGTTTACGCGCCAGTTTGGCGTCGAGCGCAGAGAGGCCACCGGCGTCATGGGTGGTGAGCGTGACCGTGACCCGGTTGTAGGTGTTGGCCCATTCCGGGTGGTGGTTCCACTTTTCGGCCCAGAGCGCGGCGCGGGTCATCCAGGCGAAGGCATGGGTGAAATCGTCGAACTTAAAGATCTTGGTGATAGCGTCACGGTCTTCATCCTGTGTCCAGCCGGATTTGAACAGCGGTTCCAGCAGGCTTTCGCGGGCGGTATCTGAGAGTAGTTCGTTCAATCGTGGTCCTCCTCGTTTGTTTTGCGGAAAGGACCGTAGGCGGTGAGCACTTCGATCTCTTCTGCGACGGCGTCGCGTTCGGCCTCTAGATAGTGCGAAACGGCTTCGGAAAAACCCGGATCGGCGATCCAATGCAGGGCGTGGCAGGTGGTGGGCAGATATCCGCGTGCCAGTTTGTGTTCACCTTGGGCGCCCGCTTCAACGCGCGAGAGGCCGTGGGCGATGGCAAAGTCGATGGCCTGATAATAGCACAGTTCGAAATGCAGGCAGGGGTGGTGTTCGCTGCACCCCCAATAGCGGCCATAAAGCGTGTCCCGTCCGATAAAGTTGAGCGCCCCGGCGACATAGTGGCCATCGCGTTCGGCGAGCACCAAGAGGATGTCGTCACGCATGGTGTCATGGGCGATGTCAAAGAAGGCGCGCGAGAGGTAGGGCGAGCCCCATTTGCGCATGCCCGTGTCTTGGTAAAAGCGCCAGAAGGCGTCCCAATGTTCCGGTTCGATCTGATCGCCAGTGAGGGCGAGGATGCGCCCGCCGAAGCCTTGGGCCCGGGCGCGTTCGCGGCGGATGTTCTTGCGTTTGCGCGAGGAGAGCGTGGCGAGGAAGGCATCGAAATCGCTATGGCCGTCGTTGGCCCAGTGGAATTGCTGGGTGGTGCGGTGGAGGAGGCCCATGTCGAGGCCTGCTGCGGCCTCGTCTTCGGTGCAGAAGGTGATGTGCAGCGAGCTGATCTGGTTCTGTTCCGCGATTTGCACGGCCCCTTGGATCAACGCGGCGCGACCGGAGGTTTCAAAGTCGGGTTTGGTCAGGAGACGGCGGCCTGTGGCCGGGGTGAAGGGCACGGCGATCTGGAACTTGGGGTAGTAGTTGCCGCCGGCGCGTTCATAGGCGTGGGCCCAGTTGTGATCGAAGATATATTCGCCCTGACTGTGGGATTTGGCATAGAGCGGGGCGCAGGCAATCAGCTGATCCGCGAGATAGGCGGTGAGGTAATGCGCCTCCCACCCCGTGCCGGGACCGACCGAGCCGCTTTGCTCAAGCGCCGAGAGGAAGCGATGGGTGGTGAAGGGATCGTTGGGCGCACCGCCGTCGGATGCTTCGGGACATGCGCAGGCGTCCCACTCCTCGGCCGTGATCTGGGCGAGGGATGAGAGCATACGAATTTCTATCGCGGTTTCACCGTCCATAGGGGGAATATCGGGTGGCGGCGGGGGAGGGGCAAGGTGCGCGGTGCAAAACTTTGCCTATGTCGCGGCGAGGTAGCGTTCGAAGGTGATGTTTTGCGCGGTCTTGCGGGCGTCGCGTTCGATCTCGGCTGAGGTGACGGTCCAGCAGAGGATATGCGCGCCTTGGGAGCGCAGCGCGCTGAGGCGGGGATTGTGCAGGTCGATCACGTTATGGGAGACAAAGCAGGCGCCGGTGCGATCGTAATCGGGGATTGCGCGGAGGTGGTCGCAGGTGGCCTCGGGCAGGAGCGGCCAGTCGAGCGGGTTATAGGCGCAGGTGACGAGGCCGCGGGCCGTGTCGGGCAAAAGCCGGGCCATGGCGGCAACCGCGTGCGGGTTGAAGGACATCAGCGCCACCGGGCCGGTATAGGATTTCAGCGCCTCGGCGGCGGCGAATTCAAGCGTGCCGACGTTGGGGCCCATGACGCCGTCCTGATCCTTGATCTCGATCAGCAGAGGGGCGCGGCCCGCGACGAGCGAGAGCACCTCGGTCAGGGGCGGGATGGTTTCGCCATCGCCGCCGGTGAGCGGGATGGCGGCAAGCTCGGCCAAGGTGCGTTGGCGGATGGGGCCGGAGGCGGTGGTGAGGCGGGCGAGGTCATAGTCGTGAAACACCATCGCCGCGCCATCGGCGGAAAGCTGGAGGTCGAGTTCGATCCCGTAGCCGTGTTCGATCGCGGCGCGGATCGCGGCGCGGGAGTTTTCGGGCCGCCCGTCGGCCACATCATGCAGGGCACGGTGGGCGAGCGGGCGGCTTAGAAAGGCGGGATCAAGGGTGGGCATTGCCGGGTTAGGCGATCTGGAAGATCGCTTCGATCTCGACCGCGACACCGAGGGGGAGCGATGCGGCAGAGACGGCAGAGCGGGAATGGCGGCCAGCATCGCCGAGTGCGTCAACGAGGAAATCGGAGCAGCCGTTGATGACCTGTGGCTGTTCGGTGAAATCAGCAGTGGAATTGACGAAGCCGGTGAGTTTCACGACGCGCGCGAGGCGGTCAATATCGCCACCGCAGGCGGCTTTGAGCTGGGCCAGAAGGGCAATGGCGCAGCAGCGCGCGGCGGCGGCACCGGCGGCGGTGTCAAGATCGGCGCCGAGCTTGCCCTTGATCAGCGCGCCATTTTCCATCGAGATTTGCCCGGAGACATAGACCAGATCGCCGATCTGCACGAAGGGCACGTAGTTGGCGGCGGGGGCGGCGGCATCGGGCAGGGTGACGCCGAGCTCTGCAAGGCGGGTTTCGATCTTGGACATGGTGGTTTGCTCCTTCTTGGCAGCGATGTTCGGGGCGACGCTAGGGGCAAAGGGGGGCCGGTGCAAGCGGTGCTCAGCTTTCGCGGAACGCCTTGGAGAAATAGACCGCGATCGGGCGCAGGAGATAGGCCAGAGGGGTGCGGTCATCGGTGCGGATGAAGCTGTCCACGGGCATGCCGGGGATCAGGTTGGCCCCTTCGGGCAGGCGCGCGTGTTCACCTTCGTCAAGCACGATTTCGGCACGATAGAAGGTGGCCCCGGTGAGATCATCGGTAAAGGCGTCGGCGGAGAGTTTTGCCACCTGACCGAAGATGTCGGGGGTTTCGCGTTGGTCGAACGCCGGGAAGCGCAGGGTCACGCGTTGCCCGACATAGATCAGATCAACATGGATCGGATCGACCTGTGCGGCGATAACCAGCGGGCGATCTTGGGGGACGAGGAACAAGAGCGGTTCAGCCGGGCTTATCACCGAGCGGCGGGCATGCACCGAAAGGTCATAGACAATGCCATTCACCGGCGCGGTGATCGCCAGCCGGGTGAGGCGTTCGTCGATGGCGCGGCGCTCTTCGAGCAGCTCGACCTCGCGCTGGCGCAGGTCGCGCAGGGTGGTGATGGCCTCTTCGCGGCGGCGGGTTTCGAGCTTGAGAATCTGGATCTCGATCTCGGTGATGCGGGCGTGGGCCTGTGCCTTGCGGGCGGTGAGTTCGCCGATGCTGCCGGAGAGGCCGGCCTGTTCGCGTTGCAGGGCGAGGACGCGGGCGGCCTGTGCCAGCCCTTTGGCCAGCAGGGCCTGTTGCGAGGTCAGTTCCTCGCCGATGTAGCCAAGTTGGGTTTTGATCGCGCTGGTCTGTGCGTCGATGCCGTCGATCTGATTGGTGAGCTGTTCGCGTTGGCGGGCGAGCTGGTCGGCTTCGCGGGTCATGCTTTCGGCGCGGGCGCGCATGAGGCTGGCTTGGCCTTCCATCAATTCGCGCACGTCCGGGTGGGTGGCGGCGCGGGCGGTCAGCTCTTGGGTGAAGGTGATCTCGGTCTTGCCATCGCGTTCGGCTTCTAGGCGGCCGCGGCGGGCCATGATCTCGAACAACTCGCCTTCGAGGATGGCTTTCTTGGATTGCCATTCAACCGGGTCGAGTTTGATCAGGGTCTGACCGGCGCGCACGCTGTCGCCTTCGGCGACGAGGATTTCGGCGACAACGCCGCCGTAGGGGTGCTGCACCACCTGGCGGTTCTGTTCGACTTCGATACGGCCCTGGGCGACGACGGCCCCGGCGATTTCGCTCATCGTGGCCCATGTGCCAAAGCCACCGACCAGAAGGAGAAGGCCGAAAAATCCGATAAAGAGCGGCAGGCGCGCGCTCCAACGTTTTTGAGTGTCATTGGCCATTAGCGGATTCCTCCGGGGTTGGTGGAGGCTTGGATCGAGGTGGCGTTGCGCACTTTTTGGCGCAGCACTTCGTCACGCGGGCCAAAGGCGGTTCTCGCGCCGCCTTCGAGCATCAGGAGCAGTTCGCATTCCTGAATGGCCGCGGGACGGTGGGCCATGATGATAACAGAGCTGCCTTCGGCTTTCATCGAGCGGATGGCGGCATTGAGGGCGGTAGAGCCGGAATTGTCGAGGTTTGAATTCGGCTCATCCAGCACCAGCAGAACGGGGTTGCCATAGAGGGCGCGGGCGAGGCCGACGCGCTGAATCTGACCACCGGAGAGTTGTGAACCGGCGACGGACATGGGCGTGTCATAGCCATGCGGCAGTGCGAGGATCATGTCGTGGGCGTCGGCCTTTTTGGCGGCGTCGACCACTTTGCTGTCGTCGATGTCAGGCGACAGGCGGGCGATGTTTTCGGCGATGGTGCCATCAAAAAGCTGCACCCTTTGGGGCAGGTAGCCGACATATTGGCCCAAAACGGTCGGGTCATATTGATCGAGCGTCGCACCGTCGAGCCGCACAAAACCGCCAGCCGGATGCCAGACGCCGGTGAGCGCATGTGCGAGTGTGGATTTACCCGCGCCAGAGGGGCCGATCACGCCGAGCGCCTTGCCGGGTTCAAGCCGGAAGCTGAGCATTCGGAGGCTGGCGGTGGATTGGCCGGGGGCACCACTGTCAATTGTTGCACATCAAGCAGCGCACGCGGGCGCGGCAATGCGGTGCGCGGCGCGGCTTCGGGGACTTCGGAGAGAAGGGCGGCGAGGTTGCGCCAGCCACTGCGCGCGCGCACGATCACCGCCCATTGGCCGATGGTTGCATCAACCGGCGCGAGGGCGCGGCCCATGAGGATGGACCCGGCGATCATCGCGCCGGGCGAAAGCTCGCCTTGCAGCACGAGATAGGCACCAAGGGCCAGCATTGCGGATTGCAAAAACAGGCGGAACGCTTTGGAGAGCGAGGTGAACGAGCCGCTGATGTCGGCAGCTTTGATCTGGGATTCGAGCACGTGGTCGCGCCCGGTTTTCCAGCGTTGGAAGGCGGCTTCGCGCATGCCGAGGGAGACGACAAGTTCGGCTTCGTTGCGCAATTGGGTGGCGAGTTGTTCAGAGCCAACCGCCGCCGCGCCGGAATTTTTCAGCGGGTCGCGCGAGACGAAGTGGTTTACCACCGCAAGCAGGATCAGGAGCGTGCCGCCGCCAAGGGCGAGCCAGCCAAGCCACGGGTGGAAGATGAAAATCCCGGTGAGGAAGATCGGTGTCCAAGGAATATCGGTCACTGACAGGATCGTGGGCGAGGACATCAGCCGTTGCACCGATTCGAGGTCGGCCAGATTGGCGGCGGTCTCGCGCGGGCCGCGCAGTGCGGATTTACGCATGATCGCATCAAACACGCGCCCGTCGAGCCGGGCCTGAAACCGCGCCCCGGCCCGCGCCATCACGCGGCCACGGGCAAATTCGAGCAGGCCATACATGGCATAGAGAAACGCCATCAAGCCAGTCAGCGCGACCAGCGTGGCAATCGAGCGCGAGCCGAGCACGCGGTCATAGACCTGCAGCATGAAGAGCGGGCCGGTCAGCATCAACAGGTTGACGAAGATACCAAATAATCCGACGGCCCAAAACAATCCGCGGCTTTCACGACGGGCGGCGCGTAGCTCGGTTAAACCGGCGTCGATAGGGGGCGTTTGACGTTGCATATGGGCGTAATGTTCTCTTTTAAGGCGTGTTGGGCGTAATTTCGTATGTTTCGCCTGAAGTCGCAAGCTAAACCGATTTTGTGAAATTTTCGCGGCGGCGAATGCGGCTTTTATGTTGGATTGTCTCGGTTTTGCGCAGGCAGGCGGAAGGCCGCGATTGTCGCTTAACTGCCACATCTGGAGTTGAAGCCGTGCTATGCTATGGGCAATGGTGTGGCGGAAACTACATAACGCACCGAGTGTTTGACGCGTATTGACCGGAACGGATTTTGACCTTGCCTGCGAACCGACCTTTTTTGCCCATCCTGCACCGGCCTTTGAAGGGTCTTGCGACGGCGGTTTTTGTTGCTTTGTCGCTGGCGGCGTGTAGCACGCCGGGACCGGGGGGCGCGCCGGGCGGGATTCATGATCCTTACGAGGAAACCAACCGCTCGACCCACAAGCTCAACCTTGCTTTGGATCGCGGTATTCTGCGGCCTGCGGGCAAGGGGTATACCGGCGTTGTGCCGGACCCGGTCGAGGATACGGTTTCGAATTTCGCGGCCAATCTGGCCTTGCCCGGAACGGTGGTGAACAACGTGCTTCAGGGCGACCTGAAGGGCGCGTGGGTCAACACGTTCCGGTTTGCATTCAACACCGTGTTCGGGATTGGCGGGCTGGGCGATCCGGCGAGCGAAGTCGGGATTGACGCGGTGAACACCGATTTCGGCGAGACGCTTCATGTTTGGGGCGTGCCGGAGGGGGCGTATGTCGAGTTGCCCGTCTTGGGGCCCTCAACCGAGCGCGATGCGGTTGGCAAGATTGTCGATCTGTTTACCAACCCGCTGTCTTATACCCTGCCCAAGCCGGAGAAGTATTACGGCACCGGCGCGAGCGCCTTTGCCACCTTGGGTGCCCGGGGCCGGTATTCGGACACGATCGATTCGATCCTCTATGAAAGCGCGGACAGCTATGCGCAATCTCGGCTGATATATCTGCAAAATCGTCGGTTCGAACTTGGATCGGATGATGGTAGTGGTTATGTCGACCCCTACGAAGACCTATATGGTGATCCTTATGCAGACCCTTATGCCGAATAAACCCACCCGTCGCAGCGCCCTTGGGGGCATGATTTCCGCTTTTGCGCTGGCGGCTGTTGCCGGGCCGGCAATGGCGATGACTGCGGGTGGTGCGAAGTCGTTGGTTGATGCGATTGTCGCGGATATCAACAAGGTGATTTCAGCGGGCACGTCTGAAAGCCAGAAAATCCGCCAGTTTGAGAAGATTTTCGTGCGCTATTCCGATGTGCCGACGATTGCGCGCTATGCGTTGGGTGTGGATGCACGCCGGGCGTCGAAAGCGCAGATGCGGGCCTTTACCAGCGCGTTCCAGTCGTATGTCAGCAAGAAATACGGCAAGCGGTTCCGCGAGTTCATTGGTGGCGAGATCGAAGTGCAGAAGGCCCGCAAGGTAAAGAACTTCTTTGAGGTTAAGACCATCGCGCGCCTGCGCGGGGAGTCGCCTTTTGAGGTGACGTTCCTGCTGTCTGACCGGTCGGGCAAGCCGAAGTTCTTCAACATCTTTATCGAGGGTGTGAACATGCTGTTGACCGAGCGCACCGAAATTGGCGCGATGCTGGACAAGCGGCGCGGCGATCTGGATGCGTTGATCCGCGATCTGAAGAAGGCTGGCTGAAAAGCTGTCTGAAGGAGGCCTCTTGCTAGAGGCCTCTTCCTCTTATTTCCGTTCAAGTATGTCTTAGCGCTGCTCTACACCGAGCAGGTCTTCCAGCACGCGGTTGACGCCTGTCTGGGTTTTCTTGCGCTGTTGCTCTGTGGGGTCTGTCGCGATTCCGTCGACGTTGCGGGTTGGTGGAATCGGCTCGCGCATCGGCAGGGGGCGCACGGGCAGGCCTTTGTGCACCCGCTGCATGGTTTCGCGCCAGATGTCGGCGGGCAGGCCGGAGCCGGTTGTGCCTTTGAGCGGGGTGTTGTCGTCATAGCCCATCCACACGCCGGTCACGTAATCCGCCGAAAACCCGAGGAACCACGCGTCACGCGCGGAAGTTGATGTGCCGGTCTTGCCCGCGACGGGGCGGTCCGAGAGGTTGGCGCGTTTGCCGGTGCCTTCGGTGACGACTTTGTTCATCATCCAGATCAGCTGGGCCGCGGTGTTTTCCTGAATCACCCGCTCGCCAATGCCGGAGGTGGCGGTGAAGATCGGTTCCTGACCGCCGAGCAGTTTGAGTTCGGTCATGCCGTAGGGGGTGACCGAGCTGCCGCCGTTGAGGATGCCAGCGTAGGCGCCTGTCATTTCCAGAAGCGAGGCTTCTGAGGCGCCAAGGGCAAGCGCGGGGCCTTGCGCCAGATCGGAGGCGATGCCGAATTGCTCGGCCACGGTGCGCACCACGTCGAGGCCGGAGTCGACCGCCAGTTTGACCGCCGGGACGTTGAGCGAGCGTTTGAGCGCATCGGTCAGCGTGACGGGACCATAGAATTTGCGGGTATAATTCTTGGGGCAATATTCGCCCGAACCGGGGACGTTGATGCAATAGGGGGCATCATTGACCATATCGAGCGGCGAATGGCCAAGGTCGAGCGCGGCGGCGTAGACGAAGGGTTTAAAGGACGAGCCGGTTTGGCGTTTGGCCATGGTGGCGCGATTGAATTCGCCCGAGACGCGGGTTTTGCGCCCGCCCACAATGGCGCGCACGGCACCGTCGGCGGACATGACGACGATGGCGGCCTGTGCTTCGGATCCTGCGCTGACCTTGGTTTCAAAAATGTGGCGCATCGCCTGTTCGGCGGCGGTTTGGATGCGTTGATCGAGGGTGGTGTGGATGATCACGTCTTCGGTGGTGTCGCGGGTGAAGAATTCGGGCCCGGTCTGCATCACCCAATCGGCGAAATAGCCACCGGCCTTGCGCTGGGCCGCTTCGGAGAGCTGGGCGGGGTTGGCAACGGCGTGGGCGTGTTCGGCATCGGTGAGATAGCCCTGTTCATGCATCAGTTTGAGCACGGTTTCGGCGCGCGCCTGTGAGCGTTCAAGGTTGTTGGTCGGCGCATAGCGGGTGGGCGCGACCAGCAGGCCGGCGATCATGGCGGCTTCGGAGGGGTTCACCTCGGCTGCGGATTTGCCGAAGTAGCGTTGCGAGGCGGCCTCGACGCCACGGGCACCGGCACCGAGGAAGGCGCGGTTGAAATAGACGGTGAGGATGTCGTCCTTGGAGTATTTCACCTCCATCGCCATGGAGTAGATCGCCTCTTTGAGCTTGCGGGCGAGGGAGCCACGGCGGCAGTCGGCCTCGTAAGCCGCTTCGGTTTTCCATGTCTTTGCGTCATAGGGAACGCCGAGGCAGATGAGTTTGGCCGTCTGTTGGGTCAGGGTCGAGCCGCCGTGACCGGAAAGCGGGCCGCGCCCTTCGCGCAGGTTGATGCGCACGGCGCTGGCGATGCCGCGCGGGGAGAGGCCGAAGTGGCGGTAGAACCGCTTGTCCTCGGTCGCGATGATCGCGTTTTTGAGGTGGCGCGACACCGAGGTCGCCGAGACCACGCCGCCGAATTGATCGCCGCGCCATGCAAAGACATCGCCTTTGGCATCCAGAAGCGTGACCGAACCGCGCGCGCGCCCGTCAAACAGGTCGTCCACGGGGGGCAGCGTATAAGAGACATAGCCCACGGCACCGGCGATGATGAAAGCCGTGATCAGGCCGATCCGCCAGCCAAAGCCCCAAATGATGCGGAACAGGAAGCCAAAGATCCCCAGAAAGAACGCCACGATGAAGTTGCGTTTACGGGCGGGCTTGCGGGCAGGTTTCCGGGTGGGGCGCCGTTTGGACGCCGCCGCTTTTGGTTTTGCCTTGGAGGTCGCCTTGGATTTGGATTTGGCGGTGGATTTCGGATACCGCCTGTCCGCCACCAGAGGCGGCTTTTTACGTCCTGAATTACTCATTATATGCCCTGCCCGGAGCTTCTTGGTTTGAGGTCACCATAGACCCCGGAATCAGAAAAGTTGAGCGCTACCTTGCGCCGCGCCGCTTTCAGAATGCTGAAATTTTAAGCGTAGAGAGAAAGGTGCCCAAATTTTAATCGACAATCCGGGATTCTTGGCCGGTTTTGCCGCTGTTCCCTTCAGAATCGAGCCGCATCAGCGTTTTTCTGCATTTGCAATATGGCCGGCACGTCCGGTGAAACGGAAGGGGACATGAGGTGAAACTCATCATAGCAACGATCAAGCCATTCAAGCTTGAGGAAGTCCGCGAAGCACTGACCACCATCGGTGTGCGCGGCATGATGGTAACCGAGATCAAGGGCTTTGGCGCGCAATCGGGCCACACCGAAATCTATCGCGGTGCAGAATACGCGGTGAATTTCGTGCCCAAGATCAAGCTTGAGATCGCGGTGAGCGCGGCGATGGCCGATCAGGTTGTCGAGACCATTTCAAGCACGGCCCGCACGGGCAAAATCGGCGACGGCAAGATTTTCGTGCTCGACGTGAGCCAAGCCGTGCGCGTGCGCACCGGTGAAACCAACGAAGACGCGCTTTGATCGCGCTGGGAGTGAAGGGAAGACCAATGAAACGGATAACAACCTTTTTGATGGCATTTATGTTTGCCATCGTCACCGCGTTTGGCCTGGCGTCGCCGGGTATGGCGCAGGAAGAGGGCCCCTCGGCTGATGCGCTTGCAGCGGCGGAAGCGGCTTATAAAACGCCGGATGAGATGATCAAGGAAAAGGCGCTTGGGGCTGCTGCAGAAGCTGCACAAGAAGCGCTTGATGAAGGTGGTGACGCCGCAGCGGCCGCGGCCGATGCGATTGCCGCGACCTATGCGCCGTTCTTGAACGGCGACTTCATCTATACTTCTTTGCTGTTCCTTATTGGCGGTTTCCTCGTCTTTTGGATGGCGGCAGGGTTCTCCATGCTGGAAGCCGGTCTGGTGCGGTCCAAGAACGTGACCATGCAGCTGACCAAAAACGTGGCGCTGTTTTCGCTCGCGGCGATCTTTTATTATCTGATCGGTTATAACCTGATGTACCCGTTGGGCACATGGATGGTTGATGGCGTTCTGTCAGGTGTCTGGGGTGTTGGCGTATTGGAAGCGACCGGCGTAACCGCCGCAGGGGCGGACGATATCGGCTATGCCTCGACCGGGTCGGACTTCTTCTTCCAGTTGATGTTCTGTGCCACCACGGCGTCGATCGTTTCGGGTACTTTGGCTGAGCGTATCAAACTGTGGCCGTTCCTGATCTTTGTGATCGTTCTGACATCGGTTATCTATCCGCTGCAAGCCAGCTGGAAATGGGGCGGTGGTTTCCTTGATGGTGCCAACTTCCAAGACTTCGCTGGCTCGACTGTTGTTCACTCGGTCGGTGGCTGGGCGGCTCTTATGGGTGCTCTGTTGCTTGGACCGCGGATCGGCAAATACAAGGATGGCAAAACCATTCCGATGCCGGGTTCGAACCTTGCGCTGGCCACTCTCGGGACGTTTATCCTGTGGCTCGGTTGGTTCGGCTTCAATGGCGCCTCGCAGCTTGCCATGGGCACCGTGGGCGATGTGGCTGACATCAGCCGTATCTTCTCGAACACCAATGCGGCGGCTGCCGGTGGTGCGATCGCGGCTCTGATCCTGACGCAGCTTCTCTATAAGAAGCCTGACCTTACCATGGTGCTGAACGGTGCGCTGGCGGGTCTCGTGTCGATCACCGCTGAACCGCTGACGCCGAGCCTTGGTGCCGCAACTCTGATCGGTATGGTCGGTGGTGTGATCGTGGTCTTCGCGGTTCCGTTCCTCGACAAACTGAAGATCGACGATGTTGTCGGTGCGATCCCGGTTCACCTGATTGCTGGTATCTGGGGCACGCTGGCCGTGCCGCTGACCAACTCGGACGCTGGCTTTGGTGCGCAGCTTTACGGGATCGTGGTTGTCGGTGCCTTTACCATCGTGGCGTCGCTGGTGGTGTGGTTCATCATCAAGGCAGTCATGGGTCTGCGGGTTGATGAAGAGACCGAGATCAACGGGCTCGACATGGCCGAAATGGGCATGGAAGCTTACCCGGAATTCACCAACGGCTAAGGCCTGCGGGATTTCCCGAGAAACACTCAGCCCGGCCACCAGTGGTGGCCGGGTTTCTTTTATGGGATGAGGGCGCTTGCGCGAAGCAGCGGCCCCTTGGGCCGCCGCGCATCGCAGCCGCGCCCGGACGCGGCGGTGATTGGCCAGCGTTGTCCGCCCCACTGGCCCAGCTCGAATTTGGCAGGTATAAAGTGGACTGAACCAAGGTTGGTTCGCCGCCGCGCGCGGCTGTGATGCGCGGAGCGGGCCGGGTGTTAACCGTGTGAATTGAAACAGGTGAATAGCTGCGATGTCGGGTGGTCGAATCGCGCTAGGGCGTGCTAAATATTGCGTCATGTCTGATGTCAGCCCCAAGATAAGCGAAAAACGCCCTGAAATCCGCCAGTTGGATGATGCCGCGATCAACCGGATTGCGGCGGGCGAAGTGTTGGAACGCCCGGCGAGCGCCGTGAAGGAGCTTGTCGAGAACGCGATTGATGCGGGGGCGTCGCGGATCGAGGTGTCTTATGCCGACGGCGGCAAGACGGTGATCCGGGTACAGGACGACGGTTGCGGCATGTCGCCAGAGGATTTGCCGCTGGCGTTGTCGCGCCATGCGACGTCGAAAATCGACGGGACCGATCTGTTGGATATTCACACGTTCGGGTTTCGCGGGGAGGCGTTGCCGAGCCTTGGCGCCGTGGGGCGGTTGAGTGTGACCACGCGGGCCAAGGGGTTTGACGGCGCCGAGGTGACGGTCGCGGGCGGGGTGATGGGCAAGGTGAAACCGGCGGCCCTGTCGGGTGGAACCATCGTGGAGCTGCGCGATATTTTCCACGCCACGCCGGCGCGGTTGAAGTTCATGCGCACCGATCGCGCCGAGGCGCAGGCGATTGGCGATGTGGTCAAGCGGCTGGCGATGGCGGAGCCATATGTGGGCTTTACGCTGCGCGATGTGTCGGGCGGCGGAGAGGGCCGCGTGGTGTTTCGCGCCGATGCGGAAAGCGGCGATCTGTTTGATGCGCTGCACGGGCGGCTCGCGAAGGTGCTGGGCCGGGAGTTTGCCGAGAATGCGCTCAGGATCGAGGCGGAGCGCGAGGGGCTGTTCCTGACCGGCTATGCGGCGCTGCCGACCTATTCGCGCGGCTCTTCTGTGGCGCAGTATCTGTTTGTTAACGGGCGGCCTGTTAAGGACAAGATGCTTTATGGTGCGCTGCGGGCGGCCTATTTCGATTTCCTGAGCCGTGACCGGCATCCGGCGGCGGCGTTGTTTATTTCATGCGATCCGCATCTGGTGGATGTGAACGTGCATCCGGCGAAGACCGAGGTGCGGTTCCGCGAGCCGGGCTTGGCGCGGGGGTTGATGGTGAGCGCGTTGCGGCATGGTTTGGCCGAGGCGGGGCATCGGGCGTCGACCACTGTGGCCGGGGCGACATTGGGCGCGATGCGGCCAGAGCAGACGGGGCAGGTCGGGCAGGCCGGACAGGCGGGGCAGGTCGGGCAGGCGCGGGTCTATCAGATGGACCATGCGTCACGCTCGGCGTTAAGCACCGCCTATCAGATGCAGGCGCCTCAGGTGGAAGCGCCGGGGTTTGCCGAGGCGATGAGTGCGCGGGTCGAGCCAGTGGTCGAGCACGCGCCGGAGGCCGAGGCGTTGCCCTTGGGCGCAGCGCGCGCGCAGGTGCATGAGAATTACATCGTTGCGCAGACCGAGAGTGGCATTGTGATTGTCGATCAACACGCCGCGCATGAGCGGCTGGTTTACGAGAAGCTAAAGCACCAGATGGCCGAGAATGGTGTGGCGGCGCAGGCCTTGTTGATCCCCGAGATCGTGGAGATGAGCGAAGGCGATTGCGCCCGGTTGATGGATCTGGCCGAAGATCTGGCGCGGTTGGGGCTGGTTATCGAGCCGTTTGGCGGCGGGGCTTTGGCGGTGCGCGAGACGCCTGCGATCTTGGGCGAGGTGAACTGTCAGGGGATGCTGCGCGATATTCTGGATGAATTGGACGATCTGGGAGAGAGCCTGACGGTGCAGGCGCGGATCGAGGCGATCCTGAGCCGGGTGGCCTGCCATGGGTCGATCCGGTCGGGGCGGCGGATGCGCGGTGAAGAGATGAACGCATTGCTGCGCGAGATGGAAGCGACGCCGCATTCGGGGCAATGCAACCATGGGCGGCCGACATACGTTGAGTTGAAGTTGAGCGATATTGAGAGGCTGTTCGGGCGCACATGATCGAGATTGGCGGACGCGTTTTGAGCGAAGCTGAGCTGGCCCTGATCGGGGGCGCGGTGGCGTTTGTGGTGTTCTTTATCCTGTTGCTGATGGCGCTGCGGGCGGCGGGGCGCACCGCACGGGCGACGGAGCCGTTGGTGCACCAGTTGGGATCGTTGAGCGCGCGGGTGCAGGGGTTGAGCGACGGGCAGCAGCAATTGTCCGGTGGGTTGACCCATGTGAGTGAGGCGCAGGCGGCGTCACAGACGGCGATGCTGCAACTGATGGAAAAGCGGCTGGCAGATGTGAGCGGCAAGATGCAGGAGAACCTGCAAGGCAGCGCACAACGCACGGCCAAGAGCCTTGGCGCGTTGCAGGAGCGGCTTCAGGCGATCGACAAGGCGCAGGAGAATATCACCAAGCTGAGTGGTGATGTTCTGAGCCTTCAGGATATTTTGAGCAACAAGCAGACGCGCGGCGCGTTTGGCGAGATCCAGCTTAAGGATATTGTGTCAAAGGCGCTGCCTTCGGATGCCTATGCGTGGCAGGCGACATTGTCGAATGGCAAGCGGGCCGATTGTCTGATCCATCTGCCAAACCCGCCGGGGCCGATTGTGATTGATTCCAAGTTCCCGCTGGAGGCCTATGAGGCGTTGCGCAATGCCGAGACGCAGGAGCAGTTGAACCGCGCGGCGCAGGCGATGCGGGTGTCTGTCAAAACCCATATCAAGGCGATTTCCGAGAAGTATATCCTGGATGGGGAAACGGCGGATGGGGCGTTGATGTTCCTGCCATCGGAGGCGGTTTACGCCGAGTTGCACGCGAATTTCCCCGAATTGGTGCGGGAAGGCTTTGCGGCGCGGGTCTGGATCGTTTCGCCGACGACCTGCATGGCGACGCTGAACACGATGCGCGCGATTTTGAAGGACGCACGTATGCGCGAGCAGGCGGGGGCGATCCGCAAGATGCTGGCTCAGCTACACCGCGATGTAGAGATCGTTTTGGAGCGGGCCGGTAAGCTGGAGACGCATTTCGACCAAGCGCGACGGGATGTGGAAGGCATTAGCACCGCAGCCGAACGCGCGGGCAAGCGGGCGGCGAAGTTGGACAACTTTGATTTCGAGGAACTGGCCCCGGAAGAAGACAGCGGCGTAGTTCCGATCGCTGGGCCGGAGGGCCGCCCGCCGCAGGACGTTTCCTGATTGAGCGTGTTTGGGTTGTGGCGCGCGTTGCCTGACCGGTTTTGACGATCGTTTTGTGGCGAGGGGCGGTTTTGAGCCGCCTTTGGCGACAGTCTTTTCAGAAAGATGAAAGACGGCTGTGGCGGAGATTGTGCCAGATCAAGGCAGGGATTGCGCGGGCGTGCTCTTTGGAAGAGAATGTAGAAGAGCGCGGACAGGAGTTTGAGCGATGCTGGATATAACGGTTCACAAGATTGCACAGGTGATTCTTATGTCGCGGGAGTTGAACCGCGCCGAGGGGGAGCTTCGCGGGTTTATCGACAATCTGACCGAAGACGAGCAAGTGAGCCTTGTTGCGGTGATGTGGATCGGGCGTGAGAGCTTTGCTGCAGACGAATTGGAGGAAGCCAAGCGCACGGCGGCGGCCGAAGCGACGATTCCCACAGCCGATTACCTGATCGGGACGCCGCATTTGTCGGATCATCTTGAAAACGGGCTGGATGAGTTGGGTCTTTCGGCGTCAGATGATGAGGATGACCTCGTTCGCGGGGGGTAATTCCGGAAACATTTCTCACGGAGTGAGCGCGGGTGGCCGGTAGCTGCCCGCGTTTTTGTGTCTGGGGCCGTGTGTTTGATCACAAAATGCGTAACGCGGCGGGCACGGCGGCGTGAGGTGTGAGTAACATTTCAGGCGTGATCTTTTTGCCTACCAATAACGCATTGAAAGTAAACTAAAAATCAGTGTTTTGGGATTGCTAGGAAAAGTTTCATTTCAAATTCCGTGAGCGCACACAAAGCCGCGAGTGTGTGTGTTTTGAAATGTGAGCGGTTGGTTGTCATATTGGTTGCAGATCGAACGACACGATTTGAACAACACACCATGGACTTCGGTCCGGACAGTTTGAAAGGACAATGAAATGAAACTTGCAATCGCAACATTCTCGACCGCCCTCGTATTGGCCACTGGCGCATCCGCCATGGTTGGCACCTATGAACGTGCCGTGAACGAGGCGCCCGCGTCGAGCAGCTTGTTCACCACCGGCGAGCAGGAAGTGGTTTCGAACACCGCTTCGACCAGCCCCGGCGCGGAATACAACAACGGTGAAGCCAAAGTGATCACCGTGTTTGAGAACGACAACGCTGGCCAGTTCATGGGTGCTGCTGCGCGCTAAGACAAGCGCCCGCCCATCGAACTTGAAACCGACACAGACTTATTTCTCTTGAAAGGAGAAACCCGATGAAACTGACGATTGCCACACTCGCAACCGCCGCCCTTTTTGCCACTGGTGCTTCGGCCATGGTTGGCACCTATGAACGTGCTGTGAACGAGGCGCCTGCTTCGAGCAGCCTTTTCACCACCGGCGAGCAGGAAGTGGTTTCGAACACCGCTTCGACCAGCCCCGGCGCGGAATACAACAACGGTGAAGCCAAAGTGATCACCGTGTTTGAGAACGACAACGCTGGCCAGTTCATGGGTGCTGCTGCGCGCTGAGACAAGCGCCCGCCCATCGAACTTGAAACCGACACAGACTTATTTCTCTTGAAAGGAGAAACCCGATGAAACTGACTATTGCCACACTCGCAACCGCCGCCCTTTTTGCCACTGGTGCTTCGGCCATGGTTGGCACCTATGAACGTGCTGTGAACGAGGCGCCCGCGTCGAGCAGCCTTTTCACCACCGGCGAGCAGGAAGTGGTTTCGAACACCGCTTCGACCAGCCCCGGCGCGGAATACAACAACGGTGAAGCCAAAGTGATCACCGTGTTTGAGAACGACAACGCTGGCCAGTTCATGGGTGCTGCTGCGCGCTAAGACAAGCGCCCGCCCATCGAACTTGAAACCGACACAGACTTATTTCTCTTGAAAGGAGAAACCCGATGAAACTGACTATTGCAACACTCGCCACCGCCGCCCTTTTTGCCACTGGCGCATCCGCCATGGTTGGCACCTATGAACGTGCCGTGAACGAGGCGCCTGCCGCGAGCAGCCTGTTCACCACCGGCGAGCAGGAAGTGGTTTCGAACACCGCTTCGACCAGCCCCGGTGCGGAATACAACAACGGTGAAGCCAAAGTGATCACCGTGTTTGAGAACGACAACGCTGGCCAGTTCATGGGCGCCGCTGCGCGCTAAGGCTTTGCCACGTAAATAAAAAACGCCCGGAGCGATGCTCTGGGCGTTTTTCGTTTTAAGGGTGTCTGACGGCTTTGTTAGACGCCTGAATTAGACGGCTGTGACGATCTGCATGTGTTGCGCCAGCGTGTCGATTTCGGACAGCCAGCGATCCAGCAGCTTCGGATCGGAGGGCGCGGCGGAGACGCCGGCGGGGATCTCGCGGTTGAGCACAGATTCGATGGCCAGCGACACCGGCACCGAAACGAGCCGCGCCATAGCGGTGCCGCGTTCATCGCCCCACGCGTCCATCACATAGGTTTTGTCCCAGACCGGCGTGCCGTCGGCTTCGGCTTTGAGACCAACGCAGAGAATAACGCGGTCGGCTTCGCCCTCGTCATAGGCGTTTTCGGTGAGAAGCTTGTCGGCGATTTCCTGAAGGCGGGCGTCGCTCGCGGTTCCGACCTCGGCGAAGATGTCGGACCACGCATCGGCCCAGCCGTTGAGGCGCAGGGTGCCGCGCACGAATTCCTTGACCGGCCACTCGGGTGAGAAGCCGTAGTCTTCCATGAAGGGAAGCGAGTCGCGGTTTGGATAGACCTCGAAGCTTTCGGGGGTGGGCAGGGGCGCGTCATAGCGGCGGATCGCATCCCATGGTTGGCTTACGTTCAGCTCGGAAAAGTTGCGGATCGAGCGCGACGGGGAGCGGAGCGCCTTGAGCACGCCGACCGGGGCCCATGAGAACTTGTAGCGAAAGGCGTTGGCCTGTTTCGGGACGCCGCCGCAATAGGACAGGAAGCTGATTGTGTTGTCGGGCGCGTAGGCATCCGAGGCGCGGTAGTCGGCCACGAGTTTATGCGCCATGAGGTGGTCGATACCGGGATCGAGGCCGACTTCGTTGACGAAGGACAGGCCAGCGGCGCGGGCCTTGCTATCAAGCGCTTTCATCTCGGGCGAGATATAGGAGGAGGAGACGAAGTGGGCCTCTTGCGTGAGGCACATTTCGGCCAGAGCGACATGCCAGTCGCCGGGCAGCATGGAGACAACGATGTCGCCCTTGGCGGTGGCCGCGGCGAGCGCATCGAGGTCAAAGGCGCGGATGTCGGTGGCGATGTCGCCAACCGCGTCGCGGGCTTTTTCCACGGTCCGGTTCCAGACGGTGACGGGGTGGCCTGCGTCGATCAGGCGGCGGAGGCCGGGAATGGAAGAGAAGCCGGTGCCGCACCAGTGAATAGTCATGTCGTCGCTCCTTTGACGTGTTTGGAGAATTCAGTCTCGGCCCGCGCCCAGACGCCTTGGGTGAGAGTGGAGAGGGTGAGCAGCGATGGCAAGAGCTGGGCTGCGTAATCCTCGGAACTTTCGACCGGGAGCATGGAGGGCAGGTTGTCGATCGCCATGACATCAAGCGGGGGCGTGTCATGGGCGCGGAAGACGGGGGCGGTCCAGCTCGTCGCTTCGGAATAGATCGGGACCGGGTTGTAATCGCTGTCGGGGTCGCAGGCGATGTCCCCAATGGCGGTGAGCGCGCGGGGGGCGGTCAGGGCCGATTTGGGCACAAAGACCGGTGTGCCGGGGCGCGCAAAGATGCAGTTGAGGAAGATCTCGTGCTCTAGGATCTGCGGGAACGGCCCGCCCGAGGCGGTTTCGGCCATGTCCCAGCCGGTGACAGGCAGGTCCATCGCGCGGCAGAGGTCGGAGGCGCCGGTGCCGACACGGCCAAGCGCGCCGATGACGATGGCGCGGGGACGCGCGCGCCCGGTCGCATCAAGGCGCGCCGCGAGGTCGGCAAGCAGGGCATCCTTGCCCGGATAAGCGCCGATGGGGCCGCAGATGCCGCCTTGTTGTTGCTGTGCCGCCCAAGCCATGAGGGTGACAGCCGCCCCGGCGAAACCGGCCCAATAGCCGAAGGCGGCGACGCGGCGCCCCTGTTCATCGACGAGGTATTCGAGGTCATAGAGCGTGCCGCCGCCCGCGTGGAACCGGCGCAGCAATTCTTGCCCCGAGTGCTGCCCCTTGTAGGCATGGCCGAACATGATGTGGCGATGCGGCAGGGGGGTGCCATCGTCGGGCAGTTCCTTGAGACCGAAGATGATCGCGTCGGAGGGCGCGTCGGGCCACGAGTTTTCCGCCGCGATTTCGACGCCCGCATCAATATAGCCCTGCATCGGGATGGCGCGGACCGAGCTTGCTTCTACGGTGACGCGAATGCCGGCGTCGAGCAGGGCTTTGGCTCCGGCGGGGGTGAGGCCGGTGCGTTCTTCGTTTTCGCGTTGTTCAGCGCGGACCCAGAGATGTGTCATGTGCTTTCCTTTGCCGGTGCGTCAGTGGTGTGGCGCGCTTGGGCAAGCGCGTCGTGCAAGTCATCAGAGGTGGGTTTGGGCGAATTGGCGTTCGCGGGTTTCAAGGTGCGGGATGGCGTTGAAATGCGCCAGTGTCGGCGTGCCGTTCATGACATGCAGGCGGTGCACCGAGCTGTTCATGATGGAGAGCGCAACATGGCTCCATGCGGTGACATCGAGGTTCAGCACGCGGCGCAGGATCGTTGCGATCACCCCGCCGGAGGTGACCAGAAGGGCGCGACCGTGGCTGTTTGTGATCTCGTCTATGAGGCCGTCAATGCGGGCGGTGAAGTCAGCGTATCGGATCGGGGCATCTGCGATTTCATCACGCTCCCAAGCGCCAAAGACCTGCGGCAGGTGGTCGATATAGCCTTCGCGGGTGTCGGGCAGCAGCAGACCGTGCTGTTTTTCCATCAGCTGGGACATGGTGAAATAGGGCAGCTCGTTAAGGCGGTCGTCCTGCACCAGCGGCGCATGGCGTTCGGCGCCCATGCTTTGCGCGGTTTCGATTTGCCGGCGCAGTGTGCCTGAGAGGATGCGCGAGAAGACCTCGCCAGTATGATCGAAATGGTCGCCGAGCCAGCGGGCCTGTTGGTGACCGAGGTCCGAGAGCCTGTCATAGCTGGTTTCGTCTTTGGCGCTTGAATTGGCCTGACCGTGGCGAACGAGTGTGATGTGGGGCATGTGATGAAGTCTCCGTTGGCGACTTGGTAAAGCGTTTCGACGAAAGCTTGAACCACGATTTTTTCCAAGCGCTTTAGGCGAGGGGCGCGCGGGCGGCAAGGGGGCGCTCTCCGACGCGGTGGGAGAGGGTTTTGGCGGGCAATGCGCGGGGGTGTTTTTGGCAAGATGCAGGCGGTGGGCGCGCGCGTTGGTGGCGGGGTGCAGCGGATCGGAAACCTCTGTGGCGCAAATTGCAGGTGTCGTGTCGGGATTGGGGGATGGGCGCGAAATGCGGCGTGGTTTACTGTGAGGGCCAAGCAGGAGGGCGCGCGATGGGCGAGACAATTCGATTCACGCTGGATGGCGAAGCGGTTGAAGCGGACAAGGGGCTGACCATTTGGGAGGTCGCGCATGGCCGTGGCTTGGTCATTCCGCATCTGTGCCACAAGCCCGCGCCGGGGTATCGCCCTGATGGCAATTGCCGCGCCTGTATGGTCGAGATCGAGGGCGAGCGCACCTTGGCGGCGTCATGCATCCGCGAGCCTGCCGACGGCATGGTGGTGACCACCAATTCGGCCCGCGCAGAGAGTGCGCGCAAGATGGTGGTTGAGATGCTGGCCGCGGATATGCCGGAGCGCGAGGTGGCGCATGACCGCTCGGCGCATTTCTGGGATATGGCCGAGGCGAATGGGGTGAGCGAGAGCCGTCTGCCCAAGATGGAACAGGACCGCGTTCCGCTTTTGGATGACAGCCATGTGGCGATGCGGGTGAATTTGGATGCGTGCATTTCGTGCGGCTTGTGTGTGCGGGCCTGTCGCGAGGTTCAGGTGAATGATGTGATCGGCATGGCCGGGCGTGGGCATAGCGCGTTTCCGGTGTTCGACATGGATGACCCGATGGGTGCGAGCAGCTGTGTCGCTTGCGGCGAATGTGTGCAGGCCTGCCCGACCGGTGCGTTGATGCCGGCGACGGTTCTGGACGAGGAACAGCGCGGCGACGGGGCGGCGTTTGATCGCGAGGTGGCGAGCGTTTGCCCGTTTTGCGGTGTCGGCTGTCAGGTCTCGCTCAAGGTCAAGGACGACAAGGTGGTTTATGTCGATGGGATCGACGGGCCAGCCAATGAGGGGCGTTTGTGCGTCAAGGGGCGGTTCGGGTTTGATTATATCCACCATCCGCATCGGCTTACCCAGCCGTTGATCCGGCGCGAGGATGCGCCCGCGAAGGGGTTGAACGTGGACCCCGGCAATTGGAGCGAGGTGTTTCGCGAGGCCAGTTGGGACGAGGCAATGGAGGCCGCCGCCGGAGGGTTGGCGACATTGCGCGACGGGTCCGGGGGCCGGTCGGTGGCCGGGTTTGGCAGCGCGAAATGCACCAACGAGGAGGCCTATCTGTTTCAGAAGCTGATCCGGCAGGGGTTTGGCCATAACAACGTCGATCACTGCACGCGGCTGTGCCATGCGTCGTCCGTCGCGGCGTTGATGGAGAACGTGGGAAGCGGCGCCGTGACGGCAACGTTCAACGAGATCGAGAATGCCGATGTGGCCATCGTGATCGGGGCGAACCCGGTTGAGAACCATCCGGTCGCGGCGACGTTTTTCAAACAGTTCGTGAAGCGCGGCGGCAAGTTGATTGTCATGGACCCGCGCGGCGTGGGGCTTCGCCGGTTTGCCAGCCATATGTTGCAATTCCGGCCGGGCGCGGATGTGAGCATGCTCAACGCGATCATGAACGTAATCGTGGAAGAGCAGCTTTATGACAGCCAGTATATCCACCGCTTTACCGAGAATTGGGAGGCCGAGAAGGCGCATTTACGCGACTTTACCCCCGAGAAAATGAGCGAGATTTGCGGCATTGCGCCCGAGGTGTTGCGCGATGTGGCGCGGACCTTTGCCGGGGCCAAAGCGGGCATGATTTTCTGGGGTATGGGGGTGAGCCAGCACATTCATGGCACGGATAATTCGCGCTGTCTGATCTCGCTCGCTTTGATGACTGGGAATGTGGGCAAGCCGGGGGCCGGGCTGCATCCGCTGCGCGGGCAGAACAACGTGCAAGGTGCGAGCGATGCTGGGTTGGTGCCGATGTTCCTGCCGGATTATCAGAGCGTGATGGATGATGGTGTGCGCAGCGCGTTCAACGAGATTTGGGGCGAGCAGGGGTATGATGACCCCGAAAAAGGTTTGACCGTGACCGAGATTATGGACGCGGTGCATGAGGGGCAGATCAAAGGCATGTATGTCTTGGGCGAGAACCCGGCGATGAGTGATCCGGATGTGGAGCACGCGCGCGATGCGCTGGCCAAGTTGGAGCATCTGGTGGTGCAGGACATTTTCCTGACCGAGACGGCGAATTATGCTGATGTGATTCTTCCGGCCTCGGCGTTTTATGAAAAATCCGGAACGGTGACGAACACCAACCGGCAGGTGCAGATGGGCCGTCCAGCCGTGCCGCCGCCGGGGAACGCGCGCGAGGATTGGGCGATCACATTAGAGTTGGCACAGCGGTTGGGGTTGGGGTGGACGTATAACAGCCCGGCGGATGTGTTTGCCGAGATGAAGCGCGGGATGGGCTCGCTCGACAATATCACGTGGGACCGGTTGGCGGGCGAGAATGCGGTGACTTATCCGTCGCTGTCGCCGGAGGATCCGGGGCAGGCGATTGTGTTTGCCGATGGGTTTCCACGGGATGAGGGGCGGGCGAAGTTCACTCCGGCGAGCGTGATTGCACCGGATGAAGCGCCGGATGCAGACTATCCGATGATTTTGACCACGGGGCGGCAATTGGAGCATTGGCACACCGGGTCGATGACGCGGCGCTCGAAGGTGTTGGACGCGGTGGAGCCGGAGGCGAATTGCTCGCTCCACCCCAAGACGTTGCGCAAGCTGGGGGTTGAGCCGGGGGGCATGGTGCGCCTGTCGACCCGGCGCGGCACGGTGACCGTGATGGCACGGGCCGATCGAGCGGTGGCCGAGGATATGGTGTTTTTGCCCTTTGCCTATGTCGAGGCGGCGGCGAATATCCTGACCAACCCGGCGTTGGACCCTTATGGCAAAATCCCGGAGTTCAAATTCTCGGCCGTGAAGGTCGAGAAAGTTGAAGGAACGGTGGCAGCGGAGTAGGCGCGAATTCTTTTGAAGAATTCGGTCAATTTTCCTTCGAGGAAAATTGGATGCTTGCGGAGCGGGTGCTGTGGGTCCTAAAAATCCTTGGAGGATTTTTGACGTTTTTCGCGACGAAAAACGGTTTGGGGTATGGGCGATGAAAATCAATTCGGAACGGTTTTTAGCTGATCTACATAGGCTGCGGCAATTTGGGGCAATCGGGATTGGCAAGGGTGTGGTGCGTCCGGCCTATTCCAAGCCCGATATCGAGGCGCGTGAATGGTTGCGTGGCAGAATGGAAGAGGCCGGGCTTGTCACGCATTATGATCCGATGGGAAACCTGTTCGGATTGGCGGAGGGTAAATCCATATTGATGGGGTCGCACACCGACAGCCAGCCAGAGGGCGGTTGGTTGGACGGGGCGCTGGGTGTGATTGCGGCGCTGGAGGTGGCGCGGGCGAGCCAGGAGGCGGGCGGGCCAGCTGTTTCGGTTGTGTCGTTTCAAGACGAAGAGGGGCGCTTTGGTGTCACCACGGGTAGCACGGTCTGGTCGGGGAAGCTTCGCTTGGAGGATGCCGACGCGTTGACCGATCGCGAGGGTGTGACGCTGGCCGAGGCGCGTTCGGCCATGGCGCATCTGATCGGGGATTGGGTTGATCCGGCGCGGTTTTCCGGTTTTATCGAGGCACATATTGAGCAGGGGCCGTGGCTGGATCAGGCGGGCGAAGCCGTGGGCGTGGTTAGCGATATCGTCGGAATCCGAGATATGCGCATCACGTTTGAGGGTGAGCAAAACCACGCGGGCACCACGCCGATGCATCTGCGCCGCGATGCGTTTCAGGGGCTGGCAGAATTCAACGCCAAGCTTAACACCCGGTTTCAGAATGTTGTTACGCCGCAGACCGTTTGGACCATTGGCCATGTCAGCCTGCACCCGGATGCGCATTCGATTGTGCCGGGGCGGGCGGTGTTTTCGATGCAATGGCGCGACGGCGATAGCGAGCGATTAAAGCGGATGGAGGCGATCATTCGTGACACGGCGAACGAAGTCGCCGGGGCGCGCGGTTTGACGCTTGAGTATGGCCAGATGCTGGGCCTTGAGCCGGTGGAAATGGATGGCAGCCTGCGCGCCGCGTTGGAAGCGAGTGCCGAGGCGGCAGTGCCCGGCAAATGGCGGGTGATGCCGTCGGGTGCGTTGCATGATGCGACCAATGTGGCGGTTATGATGCCGGTTGCGATGATGTTTGTGCCCTCGATCAACGGGATCAGCCACGCGTTTGAAGAAGACACGGACGAGCGCGATCTGGTTGCCGGGGCTCAGGTTCTGGCGGGTGCTGTGGCGCGGTTGGGGTGACTTTAGCCGGTGCGATCGCGGCTGGAATATGGACCGCACCGGCCTGTAGCCCTGTCAGGGGAGCTGATTTGACAGGGCAGGGAGTGACATGAGCGATCGTGTCAACGCCGAACGATGTGGCCGCGGAGGATGCCGGGTTGAGAGATCGTGGAAAATTCACCGTCCCTATTGTTTCGTATCCGTAAACAATCCGTAGCAGAAAATACGGCGAAAATCTACATTTCACTAAGGCAAACGTGAGGCACGCTAGATGTGGTGCATTTTGAGCATATTGCGGGCGTGGGTTAGCCCCAGCTTACGTCGCCCAGAAAAATATAGCCCGCGCCGTAGATCGTTTTGATCAGGCGCGGATTTTTCGGGTCTTCGCGCAGTTTGGTGCGCAGGCGCGAAATCCGCACATCCATCGCGCGATCAAAACTTTCCCCTGCCGCGCCGCCGAGTGTTTCCTGCATCATCGCACGCGAAATCAACCGTTTAGGGCGCTCAAGGAACAGGCGCAGGACTTCGCCTTCGGCGTGGGAGAAGGGCGTGTCCTGGCCGGTTTCGTCGGTCAATTGGAAGCGGGCGAAATGGGCGGTCCAGCCATTGAACCGCGCGGTGTCGCTGGCCGGTTGGGCCGGGACGGGTTTGCGCAGGCGGGCACGGATGCGGGCGACCACTTCGGCGGGGTCAAACGGTTTGATGATGTAGTCGTCGGCGCCGAGTTCAAGGCCGGTGACGCGGTCCTGCACTTGGGCGCGGCCCGAGATGATGATCACGGTTGCGCCCTGTTCCAGCGCGAGGCGATGCACCAGGGACAGGCCGTCGCGATCAGGCAGGGACAGGTCGACAAGACAGACATCCGGCGTGGTGCTTTTGAGCGCCGCTTCGAATTCGGTCGCCCGCGAAAACGCGAGCGTGCGAAAGCCCGCTTCTTCGAGCGCCTGTGTCAGGATTTCGCGGATGGCGGGTTCATCATCAAGGATGGTGACCAGCGGGGCATCGGCGGGAATGGTCATGGGGAGGCCTCCATTCGCAGAAAGGCGGCGAGGTCGGTTTCGGAAAACGGTTTGGCGAGGACCGGCGCACGTTCCAGAGCGGCGCGGTGCAGCGGGTGTGATTTTGGCAGCGAGGTCATCAGGAAACAGGGCGGATGTGGATCGGCGAGTCGGTCGATCAGGTCAACACCCGAGGCGTCGCCTTCGAGCGAGATATCCGACAGGATGAGCGTAATCCCCGGAATTTGGCTGACAAGGTTCAGGGCTTCATCAACCGAGGTGGCTTCGATCACGGCGTGGCCCTTGGTGATCAGCATTTCGCGCAGGTTGGCGCGCAAATCCGAGCTGTCTTCGACCAGCAGCACAAGGCCGGGCGCGATGGGCAGGCCAGAGGCCGGGCGCAGCGGCAGGCGGATTGAAACCTGCCCGCCCGTGTTGGTATTGCCAAGCGTGGCGCGACCGCCAGCGAGCTTGGTCATGTCATAGACCATGGCAAGGCCAAGCCCGGAGCCTTCGCCGCCTTTGGTGGTAAAAAAGGGCTCAAAGGCATGCGCCTTGGCCGTTTCGGAAAAGCCGGGGCCGGTGTCGCGGACCGAAAATTCGACCCACGTGTTTTGCACGGTGCGCGCGTTGAGCGAAATCGCCCCCGTTCCGGCGCAGGCGTCGCGCGCGTTGAGCACTAGGTTGAGCAAGCTGTCCTGTAACATGCCCGCGTCAAGCATCAGAACGTCATGCGGGATTTGGTTGTTGAGGGTCAGGGTGACGTTTTTGGGCAGAGCGGAGCTTGCCAATGTTTCGAAGTCGCCAAGAAAGGTGCGCATGTCGGTTGGTTCCGGCGTGACCTCGCGGGTGCCGGTCATATCGGCGATGCGATTGAGCAGCGTGCCGCCGCGCCGGGCCGCGGAGAGCGTGCCATTGATCAGCTCGACCGCGTTTTCGGGCAGGTCCTCCATGCGTTGCAAGCGCGATTGCATGCCGAGGATGATGGTCAGCAGATTAGAGAAATCATGCGCCAGCCCAGAGATCATCTGGGCACCGATTTCGCGGCGGCGGGTTTGTTGAAGAGAGGCGCGGGTCTGGGATTCTTCGGTGATGTCCATCGACAGGATATAGACACCGCCGCTTGAGGAATCGGGCGTGAGGGCCACGCGGATACGGCGTTGCGACGGCTCGTGATTGAATTCAAACACCGTCGGCGTTCCGGAAAATGCCTTTTCAAGATTGGGACGGATGATCGCCCATGTCTGTTCGCCCAGCACATCGGCGACATGGGTGCCGACGGGGTCGTGTTTCGACCCGGGCATGACCGTGCTGAGGCGGAGGTTGGAATAGGTGTAATGCAAATCCGGGCTGATATGGGCGATATGCGCCGGCATCATGTCGGCGGTCAGGCGGGCGCGCGCTTCGGCTTCGGAAATTTGGCGTTTGGCCTCTTCTAGGGCCGTGACGGTTGCGCCGAGCTTTCGGTTGGCGGCGGAAAGTTCTTCTGCGTGAGAGACGAGCCTTTCGGAGAGTTCTTCGGAGCGGGCGCGCAGAAGCTGTTCAGATTTTTTGGCGCCGGAGATGTCAGTGTAGACAGTGACCCAGCCGCCCTGAGGCAGGGGCGAGCCTTCGACGGAAATGGTGTGCCCGTTGGCGCGGGTGCGTTCCATGTAATGCGGTTCAAAGGCGCGGGCCTGTTCGACGCGGGTGTTGACGAATTCTTCGATGTCATCAACGGGGCCGTATTCCCCCTGCTGGCCAGATAGCGGATGGTTTCGTCAAAATCCGCCCCCGGTGAGGTGAGATGGTCGGGCAGGCCGAACATGGTGCGGAACGGGGCGTTGGAGGTGACAAGGCGCAGATCGCTGTCATAGATGGTGAGCGCCTGCTGAATGAGGTTCAGCCCGGCCATTGTCATGGCGTGGTCTTTCGCTGTGGTTCCGCTCACCGGTGTCTCCCTTGTGATTGGCCTAGCACCAAGTCGGGCATGTGGAAAAGAGCGAAGCGCGGGTTGTTACAATTCGAAAGAATTGAGAAAACTTCAAGAAAAAGTTGACGGCGAAGGTCAATGCAGCACCCTAGGTCGTAGGAGAATCACCTACGGCCAAGTGGGTGAGTTCGCGCTGGAGACGCGAGCAAAGGGAGGACAGATTTTGGTAGAACCGTCAGCGGCGGCCGGTGGGCTTGTGTCCGTTCCGGCGCTATTGCAGCGCAATGCAGAGAAATTCGGCGATCGGCCGGCCTATCGCGAGAAGGAATTCGGGATCTGGCAGAGCTGGACCTGGGCCGAGACCGAGAAAGAGATTGAGGCGCTGGCGCTTGGCCTGATCAATCTGGGCGTGAATGAGGGCGATTTCATTGCCATCATTGGCCGTAACCGCCCGCATTTCTATTGGTCGATGGTCGCAGCACAGAGCATCGGGGCGATCCCGGTGCCGCTTTATAATGACAGCGCCGCCGAAGAGATGGCCTATGTTCTGGAGCATTGCGGCGCGCGGTTCGCGATTGTCGAGGATCAGGAACAGGTCGACAAGGTCATCGAGGTGCAGGATCGCCTGCACCAGTTCGAGCATATGATTTATGTCGATCCGCGGGGTTTGCGCAAATACGACCACCATGCGCTGCACCGGTTTGGCGACATTCAGGATCAGGGTCGTGCGTCCTATTACGAATGGATCGAAGACCTGAAAGAGCGGCGCGGGAAGCTGACCTATGACAGCCAGTGCGTGATGCTTTATACGTCGGGCACGACGGGCAAGCCCAAGGGCGTGGTTCTGTCGAACCGCAACATCGTGCAGAGCGCCAAAAACGTCAGTGAATTTGACAAGCTGGTGCCGGGGGACGAGATCCTTGCCTATTTGCCGATGGCATGGGTGGGCGATTTCATCTTTTCCATCGGGCAGGCCTATTGGACAGGGTTCTGCACCAATTGTCCTGAAAGCGCCGACACGATGATGACGGACCTGCGCGAGATCGGGCCGACCTATTATTTTGCGCCGCCGCGGGTGTTTGAAACACAGCTGACCAACGTCATGATCCGCATGGAAGACGCCAGCAAGCGCAAGAAATGGATGTTCGACAAGGCGATGGCCGTGGCCAAGCGGGTCGGGCCGAAGATCCTTGATGGCAAGCCTGTTGGCCTGATGGATCGGTTGAAATACTGGCTGGGCGATATTTTCATCTATGGCCCGTTGAAGAACACGCTTGGTCTGAGCCGAGTGCGGGTGGGCTATACCGCCGGTGAAGCGATCGGGCCGGAGATTTTCGAGTTCTATCGCTCGCTCGGGATCAACCTGAAACAGCTATATGGTCAGACAGAGGCGTCGGTGTTTATCACCGTGCAGCCCGATGGCGAAGTGCGCGCCGACACGGTTGGCGTGCCGGCCCCCGAGGTCGAGATCAAGATCGAGGAGAACGGCGAAATCTATTACCGTTCGCCCGGCACGTTTGTTGAGTATTATAAGAACCCGGAGAGCACCGCCGCGACCAAGGACGCCGAAGGCTGGGTTGCGACGGGGGATGCCGGGTTCTTTGAGCCGGACACCGGGCATTTGCGGATCATCGACCGGGCCAAGGATGTGGGCACGATGGCCGATGGCAGCCTGTTTGCGCCGAAATACGTTGAGAACAAGCTGAAGTTCTATCCCGATATTCTGGAGGCCGTTCTGTTCGGATCGGGCAAGGACCGCTGTGTCGCGTTTATCAACATCGACCTGACGGCGGTTGGCAACTGGGCCGAGCGGAACAACATCGGCTATGCCTCGTATCAGGAATTGGCCGGGCATCCGCGTGTGCTGGACACCATTCAGGAACATGTTGAAGCGGTGAACAAATCGGTGGCGGATGACCCGATGCTGTCGGGCTGTCAGATCCACCGCTTTGTGATCCTGCACAAGGAGTTGGATGCCGATGACGGCGAGATGACACGGACACGCAAGGTGCGCCGGGTGATTGTCGCCGAGAAGTTCAACGACATCATCGAAGCGATGTATGGCGACAAGGCGGAAATCTCGACCACGACCGAGGTCACCTATGAGGACGGCCGCAAGGGCGCGATCAGCGCGACGCTTGAAATTCGCGACGCCAAGGTGGTTCCGGTCACGCCGCAGAAGGTAGCAGCAGAATGAACGACATGAGCAGCGACGGATACGTGACCGAAGACGGCCGCACGATTGGCGGCGTGTTGATGGAAATGAAGAACATCACCCTGCGGTTTGGCGGGGTGAAGGCGATCACCGACATCAGTTTTGACATTCGCGAAGGCGAAGTGCGGGCCATTATCGGGCCGAACGGCGCCGGGAAGTCTTCGATGTTGAACGTGATTTCGGGGTTCTATGTCCCGCAGGAGGGCGAGGTTTTCTATAAGGGCGAAAAGCGCCCGCCGATGAAGCCTTACGAGGTTGCACGGCTTGGCATTGCGCGGACGTTCCAGAACATCGCTTTGTTTGAGGGCATGACCGTGCTGGACAACGTGATGACCGGGCGGCTGAACCATATGAAAACGGGTCTGTTCGCGCAGGCGCTGTGGAAGGGTAAAGCCGAGGCCGAGGAAGTGGCCAACCGCGAAGTGGTCGAGAAGATCATCGACTTTCTTGAGATTCAGGCCATCCGCAAGACGCCGGTGGCGCGCCTGCCTTATGGCTTGAAAAAGCGGGTCGAGCTGGCGCGGGCTCTTGCGGCGCAGCCGTCGCTTTTGCTGTTGGATGAACCGATGGCGGGGATGAACGTCGAGGAAAAAGAGGACATGAGCCGCTTTATTCTGGATGTGAATGACGAGTTCGGCACCACCATCGCCCTGATCGAGCACGACATGGGCGTGGTGATGGACCTGTCCGACCGCGTGGTGGTGATGGACTACGGCAAGAAGATCGGGGACGGAACCCCCGACGAAGTGCGCAACAATCAGGATGTGATCGACGCCTATCTTGGCGTGGCGCACGATTAAGGGGGACCAGACGAGATGTCAGCAGATTTTCTGAACATGCTGGAAGTGATGACCAACGGCCTGATGGCCGGGGTGCTCTATGCGCTGGTCGCACTTGGCTTTGTCCTGATCTACAAGGCGAGCGGGATTTTCAATTATGCCCAAGGGGTCATGGCGCTGTTTGCGGCGCTGACTCTGGTCGGGATCATGGAAGGGCAGGTGCCCTTTGGCCATTTGATCAATGCGGTGTTCGGCACTGATTTGCACCACTTTGGCTGGCATTTGCCGGCGTTTGTGGGGATCGTCATAACCGTCGCGATCATGGTGTTGTTTGCTTGGCTGGTGCAGCGGTTCGTCTTTCGCCACCTTGTCGGGCAGGAGCCGATCATCCTGTTCATGGCGACCATTGGCCTTGCCTATTTCATGGAAGGCTTTGGCGACATCATGTGGGGGTCGGACATCAAGACGCTGGATGTCGGGCTGCCGCAGGGCGGGTCGTTCGCGATCGAAGATTTCACCATAGGCTGGGCCGCCGAGGGCGAGCGGTATTACGGCATGTATATCGACAACCTTGATATGGTGGCGACTGTGGTCGCGGCGCTTCTGGTGATCGGGCTGGTGCTGTTTTCGCAATATACCAAGCAGGGCCGCGCGATGCGGGCTGTGGCGGATGACCATCAGGCGGCGCTGAGCGTTGGGATCAACCTGAACTTTATCTGGGTGCTGGTCTGGTCGCTGGCCGGGTTCGTCGCCTTGGTTGCAGGGATCATGTGGGGCACCAAGTCGGGTGTGCAGTTCTCGCTGTCGCTGATTGCGCTCAAGGCTCTGCCGGTGCTGATGCTGGGCGGGTTCACCTCGATCCCCGGCGCCATCGTGGGTGGTTTGATCATCGGGGTCGGTGAGAAGCTGTTCGAATTCTGGGTTGGCCCGTTGGTGGGTGGTGCGACCGAAAACTGGTTTGCCTATGTGCTCGCGCTTTTGTTCCTCGTCTTTCGGCCGCAGGGTCTGTTTGGCGAGAAGATCATCGAGAGGGTGTGAGGATGATGCAGGTGATTGCCATTCTCAACGTGGTCGCATGGGCGGGGTTCTGGGCCTTTGGCTATATCGCCCTGTCGGCGGATGTGAGCCAGACCGGACAGATGGTTACGGCGGCGGTGTTGGCCGCGGCAGGCGGGGCGCTGGGCATGTGGGCTTATTTCCAGCTGATCCGGCATAGCGAAAAAACGGGATATGCGAAGCGGCCGAACAGAGCCGACAGATCGCATCTGGAAGAGATTGATAACGGGGAGCGGGCCTGATGTTTTATCGTGAAGCGGGCGATTTCAAAACGTCCTATGAGAGCGACGGGCAGACCTTCCCGATCAAGTTCGACAGGTATCGGTATTACCTTGTTTTGCTGATCGGCTTTGCGGTCGTTCCATTCGTGATCAACGACTATTGGGTGAACGCGGTTTTCCTGCCGTTCCTGATCTATGCGATCGCGGCGATCGGGCTGAACATTCTGGTCGGCTATGCCGGGCAGGTGAGCCTTGGGACCGGTGGGTTCATGGCAGTGGGGGCCTATGCCTGTTACAAGTTCATGACCGGGATCGACGTATGGATCGGGGGCGTTCAATATGCGCTGCCGCCGATCAACATCTTCTTTTCGGTGCTGTTGGCGGGCGGTGTAACGGCGTTTGTCGGCGTGTTGTTTGGCCTGCCGAGCCTCAGGATCAAGGGGTTCTACCTTGCCGTGGCGACGCTGGCGGCGCAGTTCTTCCTTGTCTGGTTATTCAACAAGTGGGAGTGGGCCTATAACTATTCCGCATCCGGGCAGATCAACGCGCCGGAGCGCGGCGTGTTCGGTGTGGTTGTCACCGGCCCGAACACCAGCGCATGGGCGAGTTACCTGTTCTGCCTCGTGTTCCTGACCCTGATTGCGGTGATCGCGCGGAACCTGACGCGGGGCAGCGTGGGGCGCAAGTGGATGGCGATCCGCGATATGGATATTGCGGCGGAGATCATCGGGGTGGACCCGTTGAAAGCCAAGCTGACCGCCTTTGCCGTGTCGTCGTTCTTTATCGGTGTCTCGGGGGCCTTGTTCTTCTCGGTCTACCTTGGGGCTGTGGAAGTGGGCGAAGCGTTTGGCATCAACAAATCATTCCTTGTGCTGTTCATGGTCATCATTGGCGGCTTGGGGTCGATCTTTGGCTCCTTCGCGGGCGCGGCTTTCCTTGTGCTGCTGCCGGTGCTGTTGAAGAACCTGTTGGTTGGCGGACTTGGCTGGCCTACGGACCTTGCTGCGCATCTGGAGTTCATGATCGTCGGGGCGATGATCGTCATATTCCTGATAGCCGAGCCACATGGGCTTGCCCAATTGTGGCGGGTTGCGAAAGAAAAACTGAGACTCTGGCCTTTCCCACACTAGGGGTGGCCAAAACCGTCCGGGGGGAGGAGCCCCCGGAGACACGTCGGATAATAACCAATGGGAGGATTAACCCGATGAAATTGAAACTGGCAACTTTGGCGCTGGGCGCTGTTATGGCCGCAGGGCCGGTGATGGCGGACCTTGTGTTCCCGTCGCTCAGCTATCGCACCGGCCCTTATGCGGCGGGCGGGATTCCGTTTGCTGATGGCTATGCGGATTACTTTACGCTGCTGAACGAGCGTGACGGCGGTATCGGCGGTGTCATGGCCCGCGTGATCGAATGTGAAACCGGCTATAACACCGAAAAGGGTGTTGAATGCTATGAGGCGACCAAGGGCGAAGGCTCGCTCGTGTATCAACCGCTTTCGACCGGCATCACCTATCAGCTGATCCCGAAAAGCACGGCGGATGGCATTCCGATGCACACCATGGGTTATGGGCGGACATCGGCGGCGAACGGCAAAGTGTTCACGCACACGTTCAACTATCCCGGCAACTATTGGAACGGCGCATCGGGTGCGATCAACCACCTGCTGGACATCAACGGTGGCGATATCAAGGGCAAGACCGTTGCTCTGGTTTATCACAACTCTGCCTATGGCAAGGAGCCGATCCGCACGCTGGAAGAGCTGAAGGCCAAGCACGGCTATGAGCTGACCCTTTTGCCGGTAGACCACCCCGGTCAGGAACAGAAGTCGCAGTGGCTTCAGATCCGTCGTGAGCGTCCTGATTACGTTATCATGTATGGCTGGGGCGTTATGAACCAAGTTGCCATTCAGGAAGCCGCAAACATCCGCTTTCCGATGGAAAACTTCATCGGTATCTGGTGGTCCGGTGCCGAGCATGACGTGATGCCTGCCGGTGAAAAGGCCCATGGCTACAAGGCTGTGACCTTCCACAACGTCGGCCGTGACTTCCCTGTTTTTGACGACATTCAGAAGTATGTCGTTGAAACGGGCAAAGCCGCCGGTGCTGGCGATCAGATCGGCACCGCCGTGTATAACCGTGGTCTTTACGCCGCGATGTTGGCCGCAGAAGCCGCCAAGACCGCACAGGAAATCCACGGCACCAAGGACATCACCCCGGCGATGATGCGCGACGGCATGGAGGCTTTGAAGATCGACGAAGCCAAGATGACCGCTCTGGGCATGCCCAACTTTGGTCCGGCGTTCGAGGTGTCGTGCGAGAACCACGGTGGCCCCGGTCTTGTCGGTGTGACCCAGTGGGATGCGACGAAAAAGACATGGACGCTTATCTCGGACTTTAAGCCGACCGATGCAGACGTGATCGACCCGCTTATTGCACAGGACTCGGGCGCGTATGCCACCGAGAACAAGCTGGAAGAAGCCTGTAAGTAAGCCTTTTTGAGACCACTCCCCGGCCTCTGTTTCGGTGGCCGGGGACCACACGAATTTCAAACGAAAGAGCCCGCCCATGCTGGACGCCGGTGAAACCAAGCAAGAGACGCTTCTTGAGGTCAACAATATCGAGGTGATCTACAATCACGTCATCCTTGTGTTGAAGGGTGTCAGCCTGAACGTGCCCAAGGGCGGGATTACCGCGCTGCTTGGTGGCAACGGGGCGGGAAAGACGACCACGCTCAAGGCGGTATCGAACCTGCTGCATTCGGAACGCGGCGAGGTGACGAAAGGGCAGATCAGCTATCGCGGGGAGCGTGTGCAGGATCTGGACCCGGCCGAGCTTGTTAAACGTGGCGTGATCCAGGTGATGGAGGGACGCCATTGTTTTGAACACCTGACGGTGGAGGAGAACCTGCTGACCGGAGCTTATACGCGCCGCGGGGGCGGGGCGGAAATCGCTGCTGATCTGGAGAAGGTTTATGCCTATTTTCCGCGGCTTAAGGAGCGGCGGAAGAGTCAGGCGGGCTATACCTCGGGTGGGGAGCAGCAGATGGTTGCCATCGGGCGCGCGTTGATGAGCCGTCCGGAGATGATCTTGCTTGATGAGCCATCAATGGGCCTTGCGCCGCAGTTGGTGGAAGAGATTTTCACCATCGTGAAGGACCTGAACGAGAAGGAAGGCAACACCTTCCTTTTGGCGGAGCAGAACACCAATGTCGCGCTGCGCTTTGCGCATTACGGTTACATCCTTGAGAACGGGCGCGTGGTGATGGATGGCCCGGCCAAGGAGCTGCGCGAAAACCCGGATGTGAAGGAATTCTATCTCGGCATGGCCGACGAAGGCAGGAAGAGTTTCCGCGATGTGCGGTCTTATCGCCGCCGGAAACGCTGGCTCAGCTGATCGCGGCATTGGCGCCGTCGAAGTGAGATTTTGAACAACCGTCCCAGCCCGGTCCGGGGTTTGGGTTGATAAAAAATGTCGATGGCAGGAGCGGGAGAAAGCGCCCGGCTGCCACAAGAAGGAGTTCCAGAGATGAGCCAGAATTTTGACAATCTGGAAACACGTTCGGCAGATGAGCGTGCCTCAGCGCAGCTTACGTTGCTGAACGCGCAGCTTGCGTTGCATGGGCATGAACCGCTCACCGTGTTGTCAGAGCTTTCTAGTCTGCCTGTGTTAAGAAAGTCTGACCTGAGTGCGCGGCAGAAGGCGCAAGCCCCGTTTGGCGGCCTGCCGGTGAGCAATGTGGCGCATTATTTCCAGAGCCCCGGCCCGATCTATGAGCCGGGCGGGATCAGCCACGATTGGTGGCGGTCCGGGCGGGCGATGTATGCCGCCGGGTTCCGCAAGGACGACATTGTTCAGAACTGCTTTTCCTATCACCTCACCCCTGCGGGGATGATGTTTGAGACCGGCGCGCGGGCCATCGGCTGTGCTGTTTTGCCCGCCGGAACCGGGCAGACCGAGCTTCAGGCGCAGGCGGCGCATGATATTGGGGTGACGGGCTATACCGGCACGCCGGATTACCTCAAGATCATTCTGGACAAGGCGGATGAGATGGGGCTGTCGCTTGGGATCACCAAGGCGGCGGTCGGTGGGGGCGCGCTTTTCCCGTCGCTGCGCGAGGAATATGCCAGTCGCGGAATCGCTTGTTTGCAAAGCTATGGCACGGCTGACCTCGGCTCGATCGCGTATGAAACGCCGGCCATGGAAGGCATGATCGTGGATGAGGGTGTGATCGTCGAAATCGTCACCCCCGGCACTGGTGATCCGGTCGCCGAAGGCGAGGTTGGCGAGGTCGTGGTCACGACGCTTAACCCCGACTATCCGCTGCTTAGGTTTGCCACCGGCGATCTGAGCGCTGTGCTGCCCGGTGAGAGCCCCTGTGGGCGCACCAACATGCGCATCAAGGGCTGGATGGGGCGTGCCGACCAGACGACCAAGATCAAGGGGATGTTCGTGCGCCCCGAGCAGGTTGCAGCACTTGTCGCGCGCCATTCCGAGATCGCCAAGGCGCGGGTGATCGCCGGGCGCGACGGCGAGATGGACACGATGACGGTGCGGATCGAAGCCGATGGCGGCGAAGAGGCCGCGTTTGCGAAATCGGTGGCCGAGGTCTTGAAGCTCAAGGCGCAGATCGAGGTGGTGGCCACCGGGAGCCTGCCGAATGACGGCTTGGTGATCGAGGATACCCGCAGCTACGACTGAGCCGGTATCGGCCAAACAAAACAGCCAGTAACATGCAGAAAAGCCGCCCCGGATGGGAGCGGCTTTTCTTATATGTCTCAACCGTTTGGCGCGAGATGCGCCAAAGGGTTCAGCGAATGTTCAACCCTGACGGGCTTTGAAACGACGCTGGGTTTTGTTGATCACATAGACGCGGCCTTTGCGGCGCACGACACGGCAATCGCGGTGCCGGTTCTTGAGCGAACGGAGCGAGTTCTTGACCTTCATCGGTCTCTCCTCATTTTCGCGGCGCGGGCCTTGCGCCTTGGGTTACGCGGGTGCCTCACAACCAAGGTGAGACGGTGAAAATCATGGTGGGCGATACTGGGATTGAACCAGTGACCCCTTCGATGTCAACGAAGTGCTCTACCGCTGAGCTAATCGCCCTATGACTTGCCAGCTGGCTTCTTTTGCCCCGGAATATTCGGTTTCCCAAAAAATCGGGGCGCGGGAAATCCGCGCCGGTCTGGAGCGGTCTATAAAAGGTAACGGCAAAGGGATCAAGGGCTTTTGGCGGTGATTGAAACCGGGTTAGACTATGTGACAAGGAGGCACGATGCCAAAGCTTGCTTATGATCTGATTCATCCCAAGGAACGCACCACCTCGGTGGTGTTTGCTTCGCCGCATTCGGGGCGGGATTATCCGGCGAACTTTGTGCAGCGCACGCAGCTTGATGCGCTGAGTATTCGCAGCTCGGAAGACGCGTTTGTTGATCAACTATTTGATTGTGCTCCACAATTTGGCGCTCCGTTCTTGCGGGCGGGGGCGCCGAGGGCGTTTGTTGACCTCAACCGCGGGGCTGAGGAGCTGGATCCGGCGTTGATCGAGGGGGTCGCGCGGCAGGGGCATAACCCGCGTATTTCATCAGGGCTTGGGGTGGTTCCGAGAGTCGTTTCCGGTGGGCGGGAAATTTATCGCGGGAAAATGTCTCTGGAGGAGGCGAAACGGCGGATTGATCTCTATTGGAGACCATACCACGACATATTGCGCCGACAGCTTAACGAGGCGCACGCAAGGTTTGGCGAGGCGATTCTTGTTGATTGCCATTCGATGCCGCATGAGGCGATGGACACGGTGGCGCGGGGCGTGGCGCGCCGGCCCGAGGTTGTGATCGGTGACCGGTTCGGGGCCAGCGCGGACAGCGAGATTGTCGAACGTATTGAGGCGAGTTTCGCCGCGGCGGGTTTGAGCGTGGTGCGCAATGCGCCGTTTGCGGGGGCCTATGTGGTGCAAAGCTATGGCCGCCCGGCGCGGCGCCAGCACGCGGTGCAGATCGAAATCGACCGGGCGCTTTATCTGGATGAGGCGCGGGTGGAACCCAGCGAAAGCTTTAACGCATTCAGGCGGTTGATGCGGCAGGTCACGGCAGAGATCGCAGAGATTGGCGCCGTGGGGCAGGAGCGTTTGGCAGCCGAGTGAGGCTGCTGGCTTTGCGGCTGGGGCGTGCCTCTGGTTTTGTTTTTGCCGCAGGAAACACGCGGCTCGGGGAGCCCACCCACCCACCCGAGTGCGCTGGCGGCGCCGAGGCGCTGCCGACGCACCCCCCGCTCTCCGCGTGTTGGGGCGTTTGATTGGCCGCGTTGTGGTGGGGGCGAGCGGTGTATTTGAGTATTTTTGGCAAGATGAAAGCGATTGGTCGGCGCGGTGGGCTCGGTTGGGTTCCATCGGGGTTAACGGGGCGTTGTTAACCATTAACGGCGCGGCAGTGCAGCGATTCGGTGGGGGTGATGTTCGGCTGACATTCGGCTGACATCCGTACACCGCCGCGGCGCGGCAATTATTAGGGGAAAATTGATTAATTGGGCGTTCGGTGGGGGGCGCTTTGTTTTGGAATGGGGAAATGAAAAGGCGTGACTCGCGTCCTGAGTGTGGGCAAACTGTTTGGTATTGGAATTAGAGATAAGAGGTGAACGTCCGCAACAAGCTATCCTGTGGGATAGTTTAGCGCGGCGTTTTTGTTGCAGTGCCTGAGCGTAATAGAAACTATAGAGCTACGCTTTTCGAAGCATTCGCCATCGGCGCGATGATTTGTGGCGTTGCCGTGTTGACCTACGCAATAGGGCGATCGGTTGGTGTGGATGTTGGCCGCAATGAGGTGAACGCCCGCCAGCATTACGAGGAGACTAAGAGCGGCGCGTTGGCCGCTTGTGTCGGGCTTAAGGCGACCGATTTGCGAGAGTGCGTGATTGAAGCCGTAGAGTCCGCACAGAACCAGGCCGAGTCCCGCCAAGACCTACACGCTCAACAGGATATGTCTCGATGGGCCTTCTGGATGATGATTATTTCTGGCCTTACGCTTTTCGTAACCGGGTTGGGGATTGTCTGGATTCGGGACACGCTCATTGAAACGCGGAGAGCAGTCCGCGCTGCGGATGACGCTGTTACCGTGACCCGTGAGGTTGGCGAAACGCAAACCCGTGCTTACGTTCACGTTGAGGGTGCGGAGGTTAGATGGCTGAACGCCCTCGGCCAGTTCGAAGGCACATCGCGTCAAGATGTGATGAGCATCATTACAACCACCCGAAATACCGGAAACACCCCGGCGCGGTGGTATGAAATTGAGGGGATCGTGCAAGTAATGGAGAGGACGCAGGATCGCCCCAAGCCCCTCAAAACAGAAGCTATTTCTGTGTTGCGTTGGGGCGAGATAGCGCCTCATGGGGAATCGCGAAGCCATGTTGTTGGGGAAGGAATTATTGATCTTTTTCATCAAGTCGGGGGCAATCCTAACAGGATGCTGAGGATCAAGGGGTTGGTCCGATACGAGACCGAATTTTCTGAGATCAGAGAAAGCCCGTTTGCATTTTTTGTTGACGCTGAAAAAATCAATTCGATGTGGTTGATGGCAGACCTCGGCGACCGTGGGGAGCTTGTTAAAATGGTCACTAAAATGCTTCGCCCCACCATCCAGAGCCGCGACGAATAGCAATACCTTAACCATCGCCGGTACTTTAGTGCGCTTGATACATAGGGCCGGGAGAGTGAGTAAAGGGGCGTGCGATGGGGGAAGGGTGGCGCCATCGGGCCGGATATTACCGCCGCAATGCCCGCCCTTTTTTGATGGCGTCGGCGCCGAAGCGGGCGCGGATGGTGTCTGTGGCGCGCTCGGCGTTGGAGCGGCGGGCGGCGTCGGGGTCGAGGAGGTCGCCGGAGCGGTCGGCCTGATCTGCGGGGATGAGGTGGGAGATGCCGACGCCGATCAGCCGGTAGGGCCCTTGGTTGCCCGCCGCGTCGAGCAGGGCGCGGGCGGTGCGGTAGATCGTGTCGGCCATTTGGGTGGCGTCGCGCAGGGAGGTGCGCCGGCTGAGCGTGCTGTGATCACCGCGTTTGAGTTTGAGGGTGACGGTGCGCCCGGCGAGATCGCGGGCTTTGGCCCGGTCGGAGACGTTTTCGGCCAGCCGCCAGATGTGGGCGTCGAGAAGCTCGGTTTCGGAGGTGTCCTCGTAAAACGTGGTTTCGTTGGAGATGGATTTGACCGGCGCATGGGCCGAGACGCGGCGGCGGTCCTGACCACGGGCGAGGTGCCAGAGGCGCTCTCCCATGGCGCCGAAGCGGGCGTGGAGGTCTTGTTTTTCCCAACGCAGCAGGTCGGAGAAGCGGTGGATGCCGGCCTTGTCGAGTTGCGCTTGGGTGACCGCGCCGACGCCCCAGATCAGGCGCACGGGTTTGTCGTGCAGGAAGTCGGCGGTTTCGGCTGCGCCGATCACCGAGAAGCCGCGTGGTTTGTCGAGGTCAGAGGCGATCTTGGCGAGGAATTTATTGTGCGACAGGCCGATGGACCCGGTGAGGCCGAGTTCGTCTTTCATCCGTTTGGTGAGGCGGGCCAGCATCACAGCGGGCGGCGCGCCATGCAGGCGGGCGGTGCCGGAGAGATCCATGAACGCCTCGTCCAGCGAGAGCGGTTCGATGTCGGGAGTGAGGTCGTCCATCATGGCGCGGATGGCGCGGGAGGCTTCGACATAGGCCGACATGCGCGGTTTGATCACCACCGCGTCGGGGCAGAGTTTGAGCGCCTGAAACATCGGCATGGCCGAGCGCACGCCGCGGATGCGGGCGATATAGCAGGCGGTGGAGACCACGCCGCGATGGCCGCCGCCGATGATCACGGGTTTGGCCGCCAGTTCGGGGTTGTCGCGTTTTTCGACCGAGGCGTAGAAGGCGTCGCAATCCATATGCGCGATGGAGAGGTCGAAGAGTTCCGGGTGGGACACCACGCGCGGCGAGGCGCATTCCGGGCAGCGGCTGCCGGAGGAAAACGTAGCAAGACAGGAGCGGCACAGGGCGGGCATGAGCGCGAAGATACGCGCCTTGGGGGCGCGGGGCAATCGGGTGATGATCGGGGGTGGTCGGCTGGTTTGCGCTTCCCTTTTCGGCCGGATGGGCCAATATAAGGCAAGCGATTGAATGAGAGGTATTTGGTATGGGCACTGATGAGTTGGTGAATGAATTGGCCAATGGCAACGCGGTTTTGTTGTTTCTGGCGGCGTTTATTATCATTTGTATTTTCCTTGGCGTGCGGATTGTGCCGCAGTCGGAAAAGCATGTGGTGGAGCGGTTCGGGCGGCTGCGTTCTGTGCTGGGGCCAGGGATCAACTTTATCGTGCCGTTTCTGGACAAGGTGCGGCACAAGATTTCGATTTTGGAGCGGCAGTTGCCGACGGCCAGTCAGGACGCGATCACCCGCGATAACGTGTTGGTGCAGGTCGAAACATCGGTGTTTTACCGCATCACGGAGCCGGAAAAGACGGTCTATCGGATCCGCGATGTGGATGCGGCGATTGCCACCACCGTGGCGGGGATTGTGCGCTCGGGCATCGGTGAGATGGATCTGGACGAGGTGCAATCCAACCGCAACGAGTTGATCAACAAGATCAAGGAGCAGGTGGCGAACGCGGTTGATGATTGGGGGATCGAGGTCACGCGGGCCGAGATTTTGGATGTGAACCTTGACCAAGCCACACGCGAAGCGATGTTGCAGCAGTTGAACGCCGAACGTGAGCGGCGCGCGCAGGTGACCCGCGCGGAAGGCACCAAGCGGGCGGTTGAGCTGAACGCGGATGCCGAGCTTTATGCCGCCGAGCAGCAGGCCAAGGCGCGGCGCATTTCGGCGGATGCCGAGGCCTATGCCACCGGCGTTGTGGCGGTTGCGATCCGTGAGAACGGGCTTGAGGCGGCGCAATACCAAGTGGCGTTGAAGCAGGTTGAGGCATTGGTCAAAGTGGGCGAAGGCGCGGGCAAGCAGACGGTTCTGTTGCCGACCAATGTGCTGGATGCGTTTGGCGATGCGTTCAACATGCTGAAAGGGGCGAAGTGATGGATTGGACCGTCTGGTGGGGCTGGGTTGCTGGCGGCATCGCCCTTGGCATTCTGGAGGTGTTCGCGCCGGGGTTCATTTTTCTCGGCTTTGCTGTCGGGGCTGTTGTCGTTGGCATTCTGCTGTTGTTGGGCGGGGCGGTCACGGCGTGGCTGACCTCTTCTATTTCGGTCACCTTGCTGGTGTTTGCGGTCAGTTCGCTGGTGGCGTGGCTGGTGCTGCGGCAGGTGGCGGGTGTGCGCAAGGGCCAGAAGAAGACGTGGGACACCGACATTAACGAACAGTAAGGCCGTGGCGCGGCGGAGCTTATGGTGATCCGCCGCGTCCGCCTTTAGCCGTTGTTCCAGTGCACCATAGGCAGGCCAGCCACGGGCGCGCGGAAGTAGGGGATGGTGGTGCCGCGCAGGCTGCCGATATAGGCGGTTTGCAGGTCGGGGCCGCCGAAGGTGATGCTGGCCATCCACGGGGCGATGGTGCCGCCGCAAGCGAGTTGCAGCTCTGGCGTGACGCGGTCTTCGGCGAAGGCCTGCAGCAGGGCTTTGCCCTCGGCCGAGCCGTTGTCATCATCCAGAATGATGCGCAAGTCCCCGTCGGGGGTAATCGCAAAAACCCGGTCGAGCATGATGTGGGTGCCCCAGAGATTGCCGTGGGCGTCAAAGGCGATACCGTCGATGAAGCCGGGGTGTTCGGACGGGCCGAAGGTTTCGCGGTTGGTCAGGCTGCCATCGGGTTGCACCCGCAGGCGGGTGATGCGCCGACCGGAGGTTTCGACCACGTAGAGCCATTCCTCATTCGCATCGAAACGGATTTCATTGGTGAAGCCGAAGCCATCAGCGACGATGCGCAAGCCGCGTTCGTCCGCCATGGCGACGAAGCCGTCAGCGAGATTGGGGGAGACCGCCTCCATCCAGTTGGGAATGGTGGTCGACACGGTGAGCCAGAGGCGATCGCGGCTATCGCGCAGGACAAAGTTGACCTTGCCGATGGGCTTGCCGTTGATCTGGTCATAGAGCACGCGGCTGTCGCCCGTGCGGGTCATGATTTCGAGCCGGTCGGTGCCGAAATTCGAGATCAGGATGTCACCGTTGCGGGCAAACGCGAGGCCGTTGGGCAGGGTGCCTTGGGTGAAGCGCGCCGCGTCGTCGGTTGTTGCGGCAAAGCCTGCGTCGATCTCTTGGGTGATTAGGGATTGGCTGCCGTCCGGGCGGATATGCACCACGCCGCCACGGGCATCGGCAGACCAGAGCGAGCCATCCGGTTCGGCAAGGATGCATTCGGGGCGTTGCAGGTCGTGGCCGATGGTTTTGAGGCTATCGGGGTCAATTTCGAACCCGTCGATGGGGTTAGGGGGCATTGCGTTTCTCCTCCGCATTTGAGGGGAGGGTAACGCGGCTTTGCGGGAGGGGGAAGTGGCGGTCGCGGGGCTCTGGTTCAGGCTTGGGCGGGTTCGACCAGTTGTGCGTCATGCGTGGCGCGGTGCTGGTTGATCTCGGGCTGGTGCTCTACGGCCCAGTCATAAAGCCCCGCGAGCGCCGAATGCAGCGACAGCCCCAGCGGTGTCAGCGCATATTCGACCTGTGGCGGGGACAGCGGCAGCACCGTGCGCGTGATCAGCCCGTCACGTTCGAGGTGGCGCAGCGTGACTGTGAGCATGCGGCGCGAAATGCCATCAATCACCCGCGACAGCGCGTTGAAGCGGCAGGGGCCGTTCTTGAGTTCGAGCAGGACCAGCAGGCTCCAAGCGTCGCCGATCCGGTCGAGCACATCGCGCATCGGGCAGTCATAGCTTTTGCGGCGGCGGGGGGCGATGTCGGTCATGGGGGTTCCCTCGGTGTTCCTATGTGACGGCAGAATGCCTCTCACAAACCTAGTTACAATATTTTACGTAGGTTATAAATCGTAACCTAGTGAGGAAGACAAAGATGAAACTGTTGATTTTGGGCGCAAGCGGGATGATCGGGGCGCGGATTTTGGCCGAGGCGGTAGAGCGCGGGCATGATGTGGTCGCGGCGAGCCGCAACCCCGAGAAGATTGCCAGCGGTGACAAGGTTCGCGCTGTGGCGTTGGATGTGGCGGATGTGGATGCCGTGACGCAGGCGGCCGAGGGTGTGGATGTGATCGTGCAAGCGGTTAGCCCGCGCTCGACCGACGACGCGGTGAGCGAGATGGCGGCGATTGGTGGTGGCTCTCTCGGGGCGGCCTTGGCGACCGGCAAGCGGCTGATTGTTGTGGGCGGCGCGGGCACGCTTACCCTGCCGGATGGGTCGCCGGTTCTGGCGACGCTGCCCGATTTCATCGTGCCGGAGGCAACGGGGATGCGGAACCTTAAGCAGAGCCTTGCCGAGAGCGCCGCGGATTGGACGTATATCGCCCCGGCCGCGATGATCGAGCCGGGCGCGCGCACCGGGAAATTCCGGCTTGGCGGTGACGTTCTGATGGCGGATGAGCAGGGCGACTCGAAGATCAGCGCCGAGGATTTCGCGGTTGCGTTGCTCGATGAAGTCGAGAGCAAGGCGCATCCGAAAGAGGTGATGTCGGTCGCGTATTAAGCCGGCGTTTCAGGTGCGATCAGCGCCCGGGTCAGCCGCGATTTGGCGTGGTGGCCTGGGGGCTGCGCATTTCTGCGATCACCGCATTGGCGGCGGCGCGGGGGTCGGGCGCACGCCAGATGGGGCGTCCGACGACGACATGATCGACGCCGTCTGCCACCGCCTGTGCCGGGGTGGCGATGCGTTTCTGGTCACCCTTGTCGGCGCCTGCGGGGCGCACGCCGGGGGTGACGATCAGCCGCCCGGTGGCATTGGGCAGGGCGCGGATCAATGCGGCCTCTTGCGGTGAGCAGATGATGCCATCAGCGCCAGCGTCAAACGCACGCGAGGCGCGTTCGACCACAAGGTCGGGCACATCGCCAGCTTGGATCAGCCCATCATCAAGATCGGCCCGGTCAAGCGAGGTGAGGATCGTCACGGCGAGGATTTTGAGGTCTTTGCCAGCGGCCCCTTCCTTGGCGGCGCGCACGACATGCGGGTCACCATGCACGGTGAGAAAGTCGAGGTCGAACTGGGTCAGGCCGCGCACGGCGTTTTCGACCGTTTGGCCGATGTCAAAGAGCTTCATATCAAGGAAGATACGCTTGCCATGCTGGTCTTTGAGCTCTTGCGCGAGGGCAAGTCCGCCGCCGGTGAGCATGCCGAGGCCGATTTTATAAAAGCTGACCGAGTCGCCGAGTTTCTGCGCCAGTTCGAGCCCTTCGAGGGCGTTTGGCACGTCGAGGGCAACGATCAGGCGGTCATCGGCGGGAGAGGTGGTCATGGCGTGGCCCTTTGGCTGTGTCGGGGCGGTTTTGGCAGGGGGTGGGCGTTTGGCAAGGGCTGCGGCAGGCGGCGTCGAGGTCAGGCGTCAAGCTCGGGCGTCAAGCTCGGGCGTGGTGTTGACGCGGTCACCGTAGATCCACTCCATATCCGGTTTCTCGGTGCAATACATGTGAACCCAGATATAGGCGTGTTGAAACAGCGCCACGACAAGCGCGTTCCACGAGCCGAAAAGAAACGCGATGCCCCAGAGGCCGAGGAAGGCGACGCCATACATGCCGTTGCGGGTGAATTCGAACACGCCTTTGTTGACCATCGGCAGGGCGGCGATTTCGTCACGGAAATGGTCACCGCCGAGCGCACGGCGGATGGTGAAATGCACCAGCGTTGAATGCAGCGCCCAGATTGCAAGGCCAAGAAGCACAAGGCCGATCAGGGTTTCGATCGTGTCCAGACCGGTGATGAGTGTGGTGTCGGCCCAGCCGGTGAGGATCAATGTGATCGGACGGGCGACAAGCAGCGGCAGGAAGATCATCGCCCAGACGCGCATGTCGCGATCTCCGAAGTGGTCGGTCAGCCAATTGCGGTGAAGCTGTGCACGAAAGCCGAGCGCGACGATCACTTGATGAAGGATGGCGAGCAGGATGGAGGTCTTTGCCCATGCCACGGCAGAAACGCCAAACAGGGTGCTTCCGGGGGTGTCCTGAAGCAGGGAAAACGCACCGAGGGTCATCAAAAGGGTGATGGCGAGGTGCTGCACCTGTCCTTCGAGCATGTCGGGAAGGCCGGAGCGGGCGCGGATTTGAGCCAGACGTGACATGCGCGAAGTATGGCGCGGCGGCAGGGGTTGGTCCAGTGGTTTGGCGGGCGGGCGCTTTGGTGGGGCTATGCGGGCAGACAGCGGCTGGGCCTCCGGCAGAGCGGGGAGCTGGCCGGAGGTGGTGCATGTTCGCGGGGCTTGGTTGGGCAAAAAAAGACCGGCATGCCGAAGGAGACCTTCGATCATGCCGGCAAATTTGGCCTCGCGCGGATCGGCAATGGGGTTAGCCGATTGAAACGGGACGAGTGCGCGAGGCTCAAACAGGTTTCCGCCGATCTATGCCTGAGCGGGCAGGGGAATGCCCGGCAGGCAGGGGACGGGTCGTTGGACCGGTCCGAGGCAGGTGGCGAAAACCCGAAACCTGTTCGCCTGTGGGTCAGGCGGCCAAGGGAAGGCCATGTTCGATCGCGGGGCGTACCAGCGGGCGAAGCTGCATCCGCATGCCGGGACGGGCAGAGCGGTGCGCCTCTAGCGCTTTTTGGGACAGGCCACGCGATACCAATTCGAATTCTGCGTGCATCGGAGCCGCGATAAAGGCCGGGTAATGGTAGCTGTGGCCTGCGTCAAACACGCTGACCAATGCTTCGAACCCTTCGCGTTCCGGGTTGTAACGGATTTCTGCGATCTGAAGTTTCTCAGTCTGCATTTTACTCTCCATCTGCTCGTGAGGCATCGCCGCCTCATGTGGATTAAACGTGGGAAGGCGTGATTCCGTTCCCAATAGGGGATCACAAAAACGTGAGTCGGCGTGGGGTCAGGGTAAAGGCAGGCGGAATAGGGCATGCGATTTCTGTGCGGAAATCCGCACAAGGCGTCTTGAAAGCCGGGTTTCGCCGCCCCATTTTATGGAGTGAGGTTCCCGACAGCCGCATGCCTATGATTAGGGTGCGCATCATGGGAAGGCTTGTAAAAGGAGAGAGCACATGAACTTGGAGAACTTCACCGAGCGGTCGCGCGGTTTCATTCAGGCGGCCCAGACAATTGCAATGCGCGAGGATCACCAGCGCCTGCTTCCTGAACACCTTTTGAAGGCATTGATGGATGATGAGCAGGGGCTTGCGAGCAACCTGATCAAAGCATCGGGCGGCGCGCCTGAGCGCGTGGTTGAAGCGGTTGATCTTGCGTTGGGCAAGATTGCCAAAGTCAGTGGCGATGCCGGACAGATTTACATGGACAGCGCCACGGCCAAGGTGATTGCCGAGGCCGAGAAGATCGCCAAGAAGGCGGGCGATAGTTTTGTCCCCGTTGAGCGGCTTTTGATGGCGCTGGCGCTGGTGAAGTCCCGCGCCCGTGAGGCGCTTGAAGCGGGGGCTGTGAATGCGCAGGCCTTGAACGGCGCGATCAACGATATCCGCAAGGGCCGCACCGCCGACTCGGCGAGTGCCGAGGAAGGCTATGATGCGCTCAAAAAATACGCGCGTGACCTGACCGAAGCGGCGCGCGAGGGCAAGATTGACCCCATTATTGGCCGCGACGAGGAAATTCGCCGCTCGATGCAGGTTCTGTCGCGTCGGACCAAGAACAACCCCGTTCTGATCGGTGAGCCGGGCGTGGGTAAAACCGCGATTGCCGAGGGCATGGCGCTTCGCATTGTGAATGGCGACGTGCCGGAATCGCTGCGCAACAAGGCGTTGCTGGCTTTGGATATGGGCGCGTTGATCGCCGGGGCGAAGTATCGTGGCGAATTCGAGGAGCGGCTGAAAGCGGTTCTGACCGAAGTCACGGAAGCGGCCGGTGAGATCATCCTGTTCATCGACGAAATGCACACGCTTGTTGGCGCGGGCAAAAGCGATGGCGCGATGGATGCGGCGAACCTGATCAAGCCTGCTTTGGCGCGGGGTGAGCTGCATTGTATCGGCGCGACGACGTTGGATGAATATCGCAAATACGTCGAAAAAGACGCGGCATTGGCGCGGCGATTCCAGCCCGTTGTGGTGGAAGAGCCGACCGTTGAAGACACCATTTCGATCCTGCGCGGTATCAAGGAAAAATACGAGCTTCACCACGGGGTTCGGATTTCTGACAGCGCTTTGGTCGCGGCGGCGACGCTTTCACATCGTTATATCACCGACCGGTTTTTGCCGGACAAGGCGATTGATTTGATGGATGAGGCCGCGTCGCGTTTGCGGATGGAAGTGGACAGCAAGCCAGAGGCGCTCGATCAATTGGACCGCAGCATCCTGCAGATGCAGATCGAGGTTGAGGCGCTCAAGCTGGAGGACGATCAGGCCAGCAAAGACCGGCTTGAAACGCTTCAAAAAGAGCTGGCTGACTTGCAGGAGAAATCCGCCGAGATGACGGCGCAATGGCAGGGTGAACGTGACAAGCTGGCCTCGGCGCGTGATTTGAAAGAGCAGTTGGACCGGGCGCGCGCCGAGTTGGATATTGCCAAGCGTGAAGGCAACCTCGCCAAGGCGGGGGAGCTGTCCTATGGCGTCATTCCGGGGCTGGAAAAGCAGCTCTCTGAAGCCGAGGCCGCCGAAAACGACATGATGGTCGAAGAGGCGGTGCGCCCGGATCAGATTGCGAGCGTGGTTGAACGGTGGACCGGGATTCCGGCCGGCAAGATGCTGGAAGGTGAGCGCGAGAAGCTGTTGGGAATGGAGGGCAACCTGCATGCGCGTGTGATCGGTCAGAATTCTGCTGTGACGGCGGTGGCCAATGCGGTGCGCCGGGCGCGGGCCGGCTTGAACGACGAGAACCGGCCGTTGGGTTCGTTCCTGTTTCTGGGGCCGACGGGGGTTGGTAAAACCGAGCTGACCAAGGCTGTGGCCGAGTTCCTGTTCGACGATGACGGCGCGATGGTGCGGATCGACATGAGCGAGTTCATGGAGAAGCATTCGGTTGCGCGTTTGATCGGGGCGCCTCCGGGTTATGTCGGCTATGACGAAGGCGGCGTGTTGACCGAAGCGGTACGGCGCAGACCCTATCAGGTGGTGCTGTTTGACGAGGTCGAAAAGGCGCACCCGGATGTGTTTAACGTGCTGTTGCAGGTGCTGGATGATGGCGTTTTGACCGATGGTCAGGGCCGGACAGTGGATTTCAAGCAGACGCTGATTATCCTGACGTCGAACCTTGGGGCGCAGGCGTTGAGCCAGCTGCCGGAAGGGGCCGATGCCAGCGATGCGCGGCGCGACGTGATGGATGCCGTGCGCGCGCATTTCCGGCCTGAGTTCCTGAACCGGCTTGACGAGACGATCATCTTTGACCGGCTGAGTCGCGCGGATATGGATGGCATCGTCGAGATCCAGTTGGCACGTTTGGCCAAGCGGTTGGCCGGTCGCAAGATCACGCTTGATCTGGATGCGGCGGCCAAGACATGGCTGGCGGATGAGGGCTACGACCCGGTCTTTGGTGCCCGCCCGTTGAAGCGGGTGATCCAGCGCGCCTTGCAAGACCCGCTGGCCGAGGCCCTGTTGGCAGGCGACATCCTCGATGGCAGCGCGATAGAGGTGACAGCGGGGGCCGATGGCTTGATCATTGGCGACCGTGTCGGCACCTCGACCCGCACGCCGCCAGACGACGCCGTGGTCCACTGATCAAGGCTTGAGATGTAAAGAAAACCGCCCGGAGGAAGCTCTGGGCGGTTTTTTGCGTTTTGCGGCCCGTTTGGGCCAACCCGCCCCCGCTAACCCGCCTCCCACCCTGCAAAATGGTGTTTAGGGGGAGCGTTGCGCTGGCCCACCCCGGCGGGTTGGCGGGGGCTTCTGGACTGCAGTGAGGTGTGGTGGTGTGCTCACGTCCGGGAATGAGTATTTTTGGCAAGATGAAGGGTTTGGCGCTTTGAAGAGCGCACGTTTCGTTCTTGGGTCGACTGTTCAAACCCCAACCCTCGCCCAACCTACTTCAGTCAGAGATGTGGCGCGTGCGTGCTTCTTTAGGGGGGCCGAGCGAAGCGAGCCCCCCCCGGCGACGCCGTCAGGCGGCGCAAACCCTTTTTATTATTCCTTGCCGATAGCGGCTTTTGCGATCGTGTCGAGCAGGGCTTCCACCTCTTTCATCGGACCGTCGGGGTAGGTGCGAAAGCCGATGGTCACCGTGTCGCTTTTGGGAAGTTGGATGACGAAGATGTCATAGGGGCAAAATACGACGTTCATCGGGTCGGCTTCCATCACGCGGCGGGAAATCGCGGCGGAGCAGAAGGAATAGACATCGGCCTTTTCAAAGATCGTCACGGTTGAGCCGACATCGCCCTTGGTGCGTTCCAGCATTTCACCGGTGTGCGAGACGCTGTCGATGACCAGCCCGGCGTCGATGATCGCGTTTTCGAGGCCGAAGACAACATCATCGAAGCTGTCTTTGGTGGTGGAGTAGGAGATGATCCCTTCCGCCGTCGCGGCGCTGGCGAAGGTGGCGGTGATGATGGCGAGCAGTAGGTGTTTCATGGTGGTCCTCCCTCGTGGTTTGTGCCCTTGTGAGGACTTGCTCCGCAAGGGGTTAAGACGCAGAGTGGGCTGCGCGGGCCGGTCAGGCAATGATGTATATCAAAAAAGGAATGTCCTATGGGGTTTGCGGTGAATGCGCTGAATGTGCTTGTCACGTTGTTTGTGTTGGTTCTGGGCGTTGCGGTTTTGGTTGTTTTGGCGTTGTTCCTTATCGACCGCGCGCAACGCAAGGATGCCATTCGGCGCAATTATCCGGTGATCGGGCGGTTTCGGCATTTGTTTTCATCGCTGGGCGAGTTTTTCCGCCAGTATTTCTTTGCGATGGACCGCGAGGAGATGCCGTTTAATCGCGCCCAGAGGGATTGGGTTGAACGTGCGGCCGAGGGCGAAAGCAATACGGTGGCGTTTGGGTCGACCCGGAATTTGGGCGTGCCGGGCACGCCGATTTTTATGAACGCGGCCTTTCCGCCGTTGGAGGACCAGACGGCCGAGACGCAGCCGATGGTGATCGGGGCGGGGGCGGCGCTGCCTTATGAGGCGAAGTCGTTCTTTAACATTTCCGGCATGAGTTATGGCGCGCTCAGCCGTCCGGCGGTGCGGGCGCTGAGCCGGGGGGCGGCGAAGGCGGGTATTTGGCTGAACACCGGTGAGGGCGGGATGAGCCCGTTTCACCTTGAGGGTGGGTGTGACGTGGTGTTTCAGATCGGCACGGCCAAATACGGTGTGCGCAATACCTTTGGCGCTTTGAGTGATGACAAGCTGCGCGAGGTGGCCGAAAACGTACACGTCAAGATGTTCGAGTTGAAGCTGGCGCAGGGGGCCAAGCCCGGCAAGGGCGGCATTTTGCCTGCTGAAAAGGTGACGGAAGAGATTGCGTTGATCCGGGGGATCGAGGCGGGCAAGCCGTCGATTTCGCCCAACCGCCATGCGGAGGTCGATGACTGGGGTGATTTGCTTGATATGATCGCGCATATTCGCGACATCACCGGGCGGCCTGTGGGGATCAAGACTGTGCTGGGCTCCTCCGATCCTTGGGAGGCGTTTTTCGAGGAAATCATCGCGCGGGGGCCGGAGAGCGCGCCGGATTTCATCACGGTTGACGGAGGCGAGGGCGGCACAGGGGCGGCGCCGATGCCATTGATGGATCTTGTGGGCATGCCCATTCGAGAGGCGCTGCCGCGGATGGTTGATCTGCGGGACAAGCACGGGTTGAAGGAGCGGATACGCATTGTGGCCAGTGGCAAGCTGGTCAATCCCGGTGATGTGGCTTGGGCGATATGCACGGGCGCTGATTTTGTCACCTCGGCGCGGGGGTTCATGTTTTCGCTCGGCTGTATTCAGGCGTTGAAGTGCAATCGCAACACATGCCCCACCGGAATCACCACCCATGATGCCAGATTGCAGCGTGGATTGGTTGTTGAGGAGAAATATGCCCGCGTGGCGCAATATGCCAAAGGTGTCATCAAGGAGGTTGAGACCATCGCCCATTCCGTAGGCGTGGCCGAGCCGAGGATGATGCGGCGGCGGCATGTGCGTGTGGTTCAGGCCGATGGGCGCTCGCGTCCGATGAACAAGTTGTTTCCGAGCAAGGACGGTTTGGCGGGCGTTTAAGGCGGCGCGCTTGGGGCGGGCCTATCGGATTGGGTACGGGCTGGCCGCCCCGCAGCACGGGTAGGAAAATGGGGGGCCAGCCCCCCAAACCCCCCGGGATATTTTCAGTCAGATGAAGGGGGCGGTTGGTCGTTTTCTTTGGCGGCGTGGAACTGCTCAAGGAAGGCGCGTTTGGCGGCGATGCGGGCATCGCTGTCTTCGGCGTGGGCGCGGTTGAGGGCGAGCAGCGTTTCCAGAGCATCGTTGGGCAGGCGGGTGTTGGCGGGTTTGGTCGCGGTGAGCGCGGCGAGGGTGCTATCGGGGAGGCGCAAGTGTTGCAGCAGCGGGGTCGCCGGGCCGAGTTGGGCGGTGGTGGTTTCTTCTAGCGCGTAGTGGTGCAGGCGCGCGGGTGTGATGGTGTTGGCGATGGTATCGAGGACGGTATCGAAATTGGCGGCGGCGGCGAATTTTGCGCGGTAGTGGGCGAGCGAAAGGCTTTGATTAGAGGATTTCACCTGTTCCCAATAGGCGCTGGTGAGCCAGCTGCCGGAGTCGCGGGTGGTGAAGACAAAGGTGAGGTCGGGCGTGTCATAGCGGCGCTGGAAGGCGGCGGCGAGTTCGCCCATGAGCACCGGTGCGGCGCGGTAATCGGGGATGCCGCCGCGACCGGGGAGATGGCCGCTGAGCTCTTCCGAGGAGAGGATAAGCCCGCGTTTTTTGAGCCCCGGCAGGGCGGCGACAAAGGTTTCGGCGCGCATGGTGAATTTGGCGAGGCTGAGCGGGTCGCCGTAGGCGGAGTAGGCGCGGGCGGCGTGCAGCAGGGGTTCGAGGTCGCGTCGTAAGGCAAGGATTGCGTGCGGGCGCAGAGCGGCGCGGTTGCTGCGCAGGGTTTTCTGGATCGTGGTGGTGCCGGTTTTATGAAAGCCGGCATGGATCAGGATCGGGTGGGTGGAAAAGCCCATGCCCGGACTCAGAATACGCCATCGGGCGGATCGGCGATGATCCGGCCAGAGGCGAGGTCAACCGTTGGCACAGCGTCGCGCGTGAAGGGCAGAAGTGCCGTGGATTTGAGGCCGGACCCGTGGATTTCCAGCAGGTCGCCCGCGCCGTGGTTGAGCACGGATTTGACGCGGCCCAATTCAGCGCCACCGGTGTCAAACACCACGAGGCCGATCAGGTCGGCGTGGTAGAATTCATCATCCGGCAGGGAGGGCAATTGATCGCGGCGCGCATAGAGGCGGGTGCCGCGCAGCGCGTCGGCCTGTTCCTTGGTGTCGACGCCTTTGATGCGGGCGGCGAAACCGCCTTTGACGGGGCGGTCGAGGGTGATGTCGAAGCTGCGGCTGTTGTCTTCGGTGCTAAGCGGGCTGTAATCGGCCAGCGCGTCGGGTTCGGCGGTGAAGCTTTTGAGGCGCAGCTCGCCTTTGACGCCGAAGGCCCCTGCGATGGCGCCGACACAGATCAGGTCACTCATATGCTGTCTTTCCGTGTTGATACCGCTTTGCGAGGTAGCATTGCCGCCGGTTTGTTTCAACTGTGTGCTTGGGGCGTGATCCGCCTGCGGTGCTTGGAAATGCAGAGAGGCGCTGCGTGAGCAGCGCCTCGTCCGCGAGATATGGGCGACGTGGCCGTCGGTTGCGGTGCCATGTCGCGAGCGTTTCCGGGGCCGGTTTGAGGCACGGGCCACGTGGTGGCCCATGCGCAAACCGGGGTGCCGGGTTTACTCTTCTGCTGCGGCTGCGTCTTCGGCAGGCGCTTCTTCCGCTGGGGCAGCAGCGGCTTCGGCAGCGGCGGCGACTTTGGCGGCTTTTTCTTCTTCACGCTCTTTGGCTTTGGCGCCCGGCTCACCTTTTTTCAGGTTGGCGCGTTCTTTCTTGTCGAGAACGCCGGCGGCTTCGAGGAAGCGCGACACGCGGTCTGTGGTTTGAGCGCCTTGGCCGAGCCAGTATTTCACGCGCTCCATATCCATTTTGACGCGCTCTTCGCTGTCTTTGGGGAGGAGCGGGTTGTAGGTGCCGAGTTTTTCGATGAAGCGGCCATCGCGGGGCATACGGCTGTCAGCCGCAACGATGCGATAGAAGGGACGTTTTTTGGAACCGCCGCGGGCGAGCCGGATTTTCATAGACATGGTTTAGGTCTCCTGAGTGTCTTTGAGGAAGGGGCGTGCGCGCACGCACCCTACGTTGGTTAGATTGAGTTAGGTTAGGTTTGGTGTTGCTTATGGTGCTGAATGACTTCAGCGATGATGAAGTTGAGAAACTTCTTGGCGAATTCCGGGTCGAGGTCGGCCCGGATTGCCAAATCTTCTAACCGTGCGATCTGATCCGCTTCGCGGGAGGGATCGGACGGGGGAAGGTCGTGTTCGGCCTTGAGTTTCCCCACGGCCTTGGTGTGTTTGAACCGCTCGCCCAGAGTATAGACGAGAATGGCGTCGAGGCGGTCGATCGAGGCGCGGTGCTCTTTCAGAAGCTCGGCGGCGAGGGATACGGGATCAGTCAATGGCCCATCCTTTCGGTTTGAAGAGCGGGTCGGCGTAATGGGCGATTTCCATTTCGATCCCGTGTTCCAATTGCGAGTCAGACAGCGCGGCGGGTGCGGGATGGCGATAGACCGCATCAGAGCCGTCGATGGTTGAGGCTTGGGGGTCTTTCACCGCGCCAAGCCGTTCGGCGAGGCGGATGCTGTCGAGGTTTTTCGGGTCGAGATAGCTGACTGCGCTGTCCCAGCCCATTTCGCCATAGAGGTAACGGCGGGCGGCGTGGGCGGCTTCTAGGGCGTAGCCTTTGCCGGCTTTGTCGGGCCAGATGATCCATGCGATTTCACGTTCGGGCCATTTCGCGGGCATCCAGCCGCCGGCCATGCCGAGGGTTTCGTTGGTGTCCTTGTGATGGATCATCCACATGCCATAGCCGCGAATGTTCCAATGGCCGATTTCGGCGGCGTAGAGCATCCATGCTTCGTAGGCATTGAGCGGCCCGCCCATGAAACGCGAGCGATAGGAGCTGAACGTGGCTTTGAAGTCGGGGTAATCGTCGGCTTCGGGGCCGCGCATGACGAGGCGGGTGGTTTCCAGCGTGGGGATGTGAGCGGTGTGCATCAGGCGTAGGCCTCCATGCCGCCGTTCACGATGTCAGCCGGGGCCAAGTGGCGCCAGACGTCGATCGGACCGTATTCAGGGTCGTCATGGGTGGTTTCGAAGGTTGCGCCGAGACGGATGGCGACCTTTTTGGATGCCTCGTTCGCCGGGTCGATTTGCGAAATCGCGGTGTCCCAGCCGAGCACGTCATAGGCGTAAGAGCGGGCGGCGAGCGCGGCTTCGGTGGCGTAGCCCTTGCCGGTGGCGGCGGGCATCAGGGTCCAGCCGATTTCACGCTCTTTCCAGCCGTGGGGGAACCACAGGCCGACCCGACCGAGATAGGTTCCGGTGGCTTTATCCTCGACGCCCCAGAAACCGTAGCCGCGCAGTTGCCAGTGACCGGCCATCATGGCGAGGCCGCGCCATGTCTGGTGCGGTTTGCGGGGGCCGCCGACAAAGCGCGAGGCGTCGGTTTCAAAAAACGCGGCCTCGGCGGCGAAATCGCTTTCGCGGTTCTCGCGTAGGATGAGGCGCTCGGTTTCGAGCGTGGGGATCGTGACGCTGGTCATTGGCCGCGCCCCTGACGCCAGAGGCCGAAACCGATCATGCCGATGCTCATCGCGGCGAGGAAGGCGAGGCCTTGGGCGCCACCGTAGCTGAGCGATGCGATGGCCGGACCGGGGCAGAGGCCGACGAGCGCCCAGCCGAAGCCGAACAGCACCGAGCCGATCAGGATCGGGCGGTCGATGCCGAGGGTGGATTTCGGTGGGAAAGGCGCGCCGAGCACGGCGTTGCGGCGGTGACGGGTGAGCGCCCATGCGCCCATCATCGGCAGGATCGCCCCGCCCATGACAAAGGCGAGCGTGGGGCCCCACGCGCCGAACAGGTCAAGCCAGCCTTGCACCTTGGTTGTGTCGGTCATGCCGGACACCATGAGGCCGAGGCCAAAGAGCCCACCGGCAAGGAAGGAAACGAGGAGGCGCATCAGACCACCCCCATCACATGGCGGGTCAGGTAGAGGGCCACAGCCCCGGCCCCGATATAGACCAGCGTCGCCACAATACCGCGCGGCGAAAACCGCGAGATGCCACAGACGCCATGGCCGGAGGTGCAGCCATTGGCCATGCGCGTGCCGACGCCGACGAGCAGACCGCCAAGCACGATCACCAGCCAGTTGCCGGTGATGCCGGTGGCGGGCGCCGCGCCGGTGGCGGCAAAGATCGCCGGGAAGGCGACAAGCCCGGCGACGAGCGCTGCGTTTTCGGCCAGTTTGGCGCCTGCGGTGCGGTCGACGATGCTGCCGAAGATGCCGCTGATCCCCATGATGCGGCCATTGACCAGCAACAGGATCGCCCCGGCGGTGCCGATCATCAGGCCGCCGAGCAGGCCATAGAGCCAGTCAGAAGGGATCACGCCGAAGATCATGCGCCCACCTCAAGCGTTGGGCGAAGATGCAGAGTGCGGGAGCCTCCGGCGGGGATATTTGGGGTCAGATGAAGCATCAAGTTACTTTTTCTTCCCGAAGCCGGAGAGGCCGGGGGGCAGGGGCATGCCGCCGGCACCGCCCAAGCCGGGGAGGCCGCCGGGTTTGCCCATGGCCTTGGCCGCTTGTTCAAGCGCCTTGGGGTCCATGCCTGCGGCCATGTCTTCGGGCGAGGGGCCAGCGCCTTTGCCGCCGAACATGCCTTTCATGGCTTGTTTCAGCATGCCGCCTTTGCCCATTTTGCCCATCTTCTTCATCATGTCGCCCATCTGGCGCTGCATCTTGAGAAGTTTATTGAGGTCGGAGACATCAAGCCCTGCACCTTTGGCGATCCGCTTCTTGCGCGAGGCCTGAAGGATTTGCGGATTGGCACGTTCGACTTTGGTCATCGACTGGATCAGGGCGATCTGTTGTTTGAGGATTTTGTCGTCAAAGCCGGCCTGTTCGACCTGTTTGGCCATTTTGCCCATGCCGGGCATCATCCCCATGACGCCTTCCATGCCGCCCATTTTGAGCATCTGTTCCAGCTGCATCTTGAGATCGTTCATGTTGAAGCGGCCCTTTTGGAACCGTTTCATCATGCGTTCGGCCTGTTCGGCCTCGATCGTTTCCTGAGCTTTTTCAACCAGCGAGACGATGTCGCCCATGCCGAGGATACGGCCGGCGATGCGGTCCGGCTCGAAGGTTTCGAGCGCGTCCATCTTTTCGCCCAAGCCGACAAAGCGGATGGGTTTGCCGGTGACGGCACGCATCGAGAGGGCGGCACCGCCGCGCCCGTCGCCGTCCATCCGTGTCAGCACAACGCCGGAGATGCCGATCTTGGCGTCGAATTCCTCGGCCACTTCGACGGCGACCTGACCGGTGAGGCCATCGACCACCAGAAGCGTTTCGCGCGGGTTGACGGCGGCCGAGACCTGTTCGACCTCGTCCATGAGGGTTTCGTCGATCTGCAGGCGGCCGGCGGTGTCGAGCATATAGACGTCATACCCGCCCATTGCCGCCTGTTGCTTGGCGCGTTTGGCGATGTCGACGGGTTTCTGGCCCGGAACGATTGGCAGGGTGTCGACGCCGATCTGGGTGCCGAGGATGGCGAGCTGATCCATCGCGGCGGGGCGATAGATGTCGAGCGAGGCCATGAGGACTTTCTTGCCCTCACGCTCTTTCAGACGTTTGGCGAGCTTGCCCGTGGTGGTGGTTTTACCGCCACCTTGCAGGCCGACCATGAGGATCGGGGCCGGGGGATTGTCGATCTTGAGCTTGCCGGGGTCTTCTTCGCCGGTGAGCGTGTCGACCAGCGCGTCATGCACGATTTTGACGACCTGCTGACCCGGTGTGACGGATTTGGTGACGGCGTGGCCGGTGGCCTTGTCCTGAACCTTTTTGACGAAGTCGCGGGCGACGGGCAGGGATACGTCGGCCTCAAGCAAAGCCACGCGGACTTCGCGGAGGGCGGTTTTGACGTCATCCTCGGAGAGCGCGCCCTGTTTGGTGAGGCGGTCAAAGACGCCGCCGAGGCGCTCGGACAGATTTTCAAACATCGCGGTCTCCTTTGACCTTGTTGATCCTATGCCAAACCCATGTGGGGGCGCGGCGGCGACAGTCCAGTTTTTGTCCGGTTTTTCGCGCAATTTTCTGCGCGATTTTCCAAACGACAAATGCCCCCGTGGGCGCGACGCGCTGACGGGGGGCGATCCCGGGCAAAAGCCCAAGGGACCGGAAGCGTAAAGAATACTCCCGGAGTGTTGCGGGTGGATTTAGGGCGCGGGGCGCGCAGAGTCAACCCTGCTTGCGGTTTGGGCCGCTTGCCGTTTGGCCCGATTGGCCGGTTTGGCCCGATTGGCCCGGTTGGGTTTCGCCCCTAGTCTTTGACGCCAAGCCAGTCGTTGACCGCATTGGCGACGGTTCGCGGGCCGCGGCCGTTGGTGTAGTAGCTGTGCAGCGGTTCGTATTTGCCACCGGAAAACACCAGCGTCGGGCGGTGGAGCGTGCTGCCATTGTCCGAGCGCGTGGATTCAAGCACCGCGCGCTGCAGGCCGGCGAGGCCGTGGGTTTCTTCCTTGTGGCTGAGGATCGAGCGGCGGCGAATGACGATCAAGTCGCGCGAGCGGTCAAAGATGAATTGCAACCGTTTGACGAACAGCACGATCATCAGGAACCACAAACCGCCACCGAGCACGCCAAACATCAGGCCGAAACCGACCATGCCCCAGTCTTGGGCCGAAAACAGCGCGGCAAGGCCGATGCCGAGGAACAGCAGGAAACAGACCGACAGGATAATGCCGAAGAGCCACGGCACATGGTCGATGACAAGCTGTTCGGGGGTGTTTCGGGTGACTTTCATGGGCATTCTTTGACAATTGATTTGCGGGAATGCGCGCAGGATAGGCGTTCTGCACTGTCTGTCGAGGGGCAATGTCCGGTTGCGGGGCGTGGCGTCCGCGCTAAACTGTTGGTGTTCTGGTGTGAAAGGGTACGGCATGGAAGCGCTGGTTATCATTTTCGGTGAAATCCTGATTGCCTGCCTTATGCCGGTTTTCGCGCTGGCCGGGGCGTTGCTGGGCGCGGTGATCGAGCTTTTGGGGGCGGCGTTCGGCGGGGTGTTCGCGCTCTGGGCAGAACGGCGGCGAAACAAGCGGCAAAATATCGGGGAGCCCGCAGAGCCCGCAAAACCGCGCAAGCCGTTGATCCCGCGCAAGCTGTTGCATTGGGTCGCCGGGAGCTTGGGCGCGCTGGCGCTTGTTGGTGTGCTTGCCTCGCTCTTGTTCATGGAGCCGATATTGCGGTTTGTGATGGATAAGGCCGCGGCGCGCACCGGAGCGGTGGTGACGTTCGAGGCGGCGGAGGGCAACCTTTTGATGGGGCGCGTGGCGCTTTCCGGTGTTACGGCGAAGCGCGAGGGCGGCGCGCGCGTGGGCTTTGATATTCGCGCTGATTGGGCCAAGGCGGATGTTGTTTTGCTGAGCCTGCTGAGCGGAGCGCCCGAGATCGAATTGGGCGCGGCGCGGGGGTGAGCGGTTATGTGAGCCTGCCTGCGCCGGATAAGGATAAACCGAAACCGAAGACGAAAAAGCGCGCGTTTCGCATCAATGAGCTGAGCGTGAGCGATGTGGCGCTGGAGATCAGGCCGGAGGGAAAGCCGGCCTATCCCGTGACCATCAAGATGGCCGAAGTGGCCCCGCTGCGCAGTTCGCTGGCGCTGTTTGATCTGCTGTTCCGCTCGAATATGAGCGCCGAGATCGCGGGCCAGTCTATTGAGGTGGCAACGCGCAAGACATCGGAACGCGGGCGCGAGACGCTTTGGCGGATGCGCGATGTCGAGGCCGACAAGCTGCGCCAAATCCTGCCGCGCGCGCCGCTGACATGGCTGGAAGGCGGGCGCGTGGATGTGGCCGTTACCGACAGCTGGGATTTGAGCGACGAGCGGATCGAGATGGACTGGCGCGTGACGATGGCTGGTATGGCGGTCAAGGTGCCCAAGGGGGCGGGGGCGACCCAGAAGCTGCTTGGCGCGGCGCTGGCGGGGGTTGTGAAAGCCAAGGGCGGCGATGCGGATTTCCACTATCGCCTGATGCTGGACGAGGGCGAGGTTTCGGCGCTGCGCAGTGGCGATCTTGATGCGTTTTGGGATGTGGTGCTGTCTGGGTTTCTGAAGGACGGGGCGAAGGCGGTGGCTGGCAAGGCGGCCGCCCCGGAGGCCGCCCCGGAGCCGGGGAGCGCCACGCAGGGCGAAGGAAAGCAGGGCAAGGTCAAAGGCGCGCTGGGCAAGGTGAAATCGCTTTTGAAACGGGACGCGCCCGAGGAGTGATCCTCTATATTGCAAATCCGAACAGATAAGCGATGATTGGCGCAATTCTGTGAGGAGACGCGCAGCCGATGGACAATTGGGACGAGATCAGAACCGCCTATCACGTGGCCGAGGCGGGCACGGTGAGCGGTGCGGCGACGGTGCTGGGCGTGCATCATGCCACAGTGATCCGCCATATCGACGCCTTGGAAGGGCGGCTGGGCGTGAAGCTGTTCCAGCGTCATGCGCGGGGGTACACGCCGACCGAAGCGGGCGAGGATCTGTTGCGTGTGGCACGCACCACGGATGACCAGTTCGCCCAGTTGGCCGGGCGGATCAAGGGCCGGGGCGAGGATGTTTCGGGCGAATTGTTGGTCACGGCATTGGCCGAGGTGACGCCGGTTTTGGCGCGTGCGTTGGCGGAGTTTCAATGCGCGCATCCCGCGCTTGTCGTGCGATTGTTATCGGGTGACCGGTTGTTCCGGCTGGAATACGGCGAAGCGCATGTTGCCGTGCGCGCCAGCGCCGAAGCGCCGGGGGAGCCGGACAACGTGGTTCAGCGGCTGATGCGGATGGAGGTGGGAATGTATGCCAGCCCCGACTATCTGGCGCGCCATGGCACGCCCAAGGGGCTAGACGATCTGAAGGCGCATACGTTTATCGGGCCGGACAATTTGGACTCGCGCGCGCCGTTTTTTGAGTGGCTGCGGCGGGAGTTGCCTGAGGTGCGGATGTCGTTCCGCACGGATGATCACCGCGCCCATGAACAGGCCGTTTTCGCGGGGGCCGGGATTGGGTTTCTGCCGCGCAGCGAGGCGGCGCGGTTTGGTAAATTGCACGAGGTCATGCCGCCGCTTCAGGAGTGGGGTGTGCCGCTCTGGCTGGTCACGCATATGGACTTGCACCGCACCGCCAAGGTGCAGGCGCTGCTGCGGTTTCTGAAGGCCCGGATGCAGGACGGGACATTTGCGGCGGTGCCAGACGGGCAGCAGGCCGAGACGCGGGATGTAAAAGAATGACGCCGTCGCAGAGTGGACATCTGGCGATGCTGGCATTTTCGGCACTGGTGGCCGGGTCATTCTCGCTTGGGGCGATGGCGGCGCCGCATATTGCGCCCGCAGCGTTGAACGCGCCGCGGTTCTTGCTGGCGGCGGTGCTGGTGGGCGCGGCGGCCTTGGCCACAACCGGCTTGCCGCGCGAGGCGGCGCGCGCACCGTGGCGGTATTTCGTGCTTGGCGGCACCTTTGCGGCCTATTTCGTGCTGATGTTCGAAGGGCTCAAGACCGCGCCGGCGGTGTCGGCGGCGGCGGTGTTCACGCTGACGCCGCTGATCACGGCGGCGGTCGGCTATGTATTATTGCGCCAAGTCACCACGCCGCGCATGGCGCTGGCCTTGAGCCTTGGGGCGCTGGGCGCGATCTGGGTGATTTTTCGCGGTGACTGGGCGGCGTTGCGGGCGTTCGAGATCGGGCGGGGCGAGGCGATCTACTTTGTCGGCTGCATCGCGCATGCGTTCTATACGCCATTGGTGCGCTTGCTGAACCGGGGAGAAGCGCCGGTGGTGTTCACCTTTGGCATGCTGGTCGCGGGGGGAATTGTCGTGACCGCCTATGGCTGGAGCGATATTCGCGCCACCGATTGGGCGGCTTTGCCGGGGATCGTGTGGATCACATTGGTTTATATCGCGGTGTTTGCCAGCGCGATGACCTTTGTGTTGCTGCAATTTGCGACGCTGCGCCTGCCGTCGGCCAAGGTGATGGCCTATACGTATCTTACGCCGTCGTGGGTGATCGTGTGGGAATTCGCGCTGGGCCATGCGGTGCCGCCGGGGCTGGTGCTGGTCGGGGTGGCGGTGACGGTGGTGGCGCTGTTGATCCTGCTCAAGGATGAGGAGCACTGAGAGCGCAGAGCGTCAGGCGGTGTCGCCCTCGTCCAGCTCGTTCGCCAGGAACCGCTCGAATGCGTCGAGGTTGACCGGCTCGAATTGGCCAAAGCCCTGCATCCAGACCGAGGCGTCGCGCATGGCGTCGGGTTCGAGCTTGCACCATTTCACGCGCCCGCGCTTTTCCTGCGAAATCAACCCGGCGCGGGTGAGGATGCCGAGGTGTTTGGAAATCGCGGCGAGGCTCATCTCAAACGGGTCGGCCACGTCGGTGACCGCCATGTCATCTTCGAGAAGCATGGTCAGGATCGCCCGGCGCGTGGGATCGGCCAGCGCGGCAAAAGTGGCATCTAGCGTGTCGCTCATGCGCCCATTTGCGCGCATCACAGAAAATCGTCAACCTTTTGGTTGAATATACCAATGCGACGGCGTTGGCGCTAACAGCGGGTGTGGTGCGGCGTTCTGGTGTTTTTGGTTTGGTGAATATGCGATTAAAAACAATTGCTTGCGCTGGAAGGGGGCCGCGAGTCTGCGTGCTTGACTCTGCACCCCGCCCCACATAGCAAAGGCGCAATCGTCAGGTGGGGGGAAACCCATGTCCGAGCCCGGTCCCGAAGAGCGTCTAAAGCAGCTTGAAGAGAAGATCGCGGCAGCCAAAAAGGCAGAGGACGTAACCCGCCATCAGGACGAGCACTATTCCAAGGCCCAGCAGGGGTGGCGGATGGTGATCGAGATGGTGGCCGGTGTTCTGATCGGTTTTGGCATGGGGTACGGGCTGGATAGCCTGTTCGGGACGCTCCCGATCTTCCTCGTGGTGTTTACATTGCTGGGCTTTATTGCCGGTGTCCGCGTCATGATGCGAACCGCGCAGGAGTTTCAGGCGAAAGAATTGGGCGAAAGCCCGCACGAAGACGAAAACGAAGGGGTTTAGACCGTGGCAACCGATACGCACAGCACAGAAGCCGCAGCCCATGGTGCCGAAGGTGGCTCGGGGTTGGTTTTTCATCCGCTGGACCAGTTCATCGTGAAGCCGCTGTTCGGTGACGGCCCGGTTGGGTTGTTTACCGTGACCAACGTGACGCTTTGGATGGCGCTGACGATTGTGGCGATTTTCCTGATGCTGGTGGTTGGCACGTCGCGCCGCGCCATCGTGCCGTCGCGCTCGCAGTCGGTGGCTGAGCTGGCCTATGGCTTTATCTATAAGATGGTTGAGGACGTGACCGGCAAGGATGGTCTGAAATACTTCCCGTATATCATGACGCTGTTCCTGTTCATTGTCTTTGCCAACTTCCTCGGGTTGTTGCCGATGGCCTTTACCACGACCAGCCATATTGCCGTGACCGCGGTTATGGCGGTTGCTGTTTTCCTCGCTGTGACGATCATCGGGTTTGTGAAAAACGGTGTTGGCTTCCTCGGTCTCTTCTGGGTGTCGAGCGCGCCGCTGGTGTTGCGCCCCATTCTGGCTCTGATCGAGGTGATCTCTTACTTCGTGCGCCCGGTCAGCCATTCGATCCGGCTTGCGGGCAACATGATGGCCGGCCACGCCGTGATCAAAGTGTTTGCGGCCTTTGCCGCGCTGCTGGCGATCTCGCCTTTCGCGATCCTTGCGATCTCGGCGATCTATGCGCTTGAGGTGCTGGTGGCCTTTATTCAGGCCTATGTCTTTACCATTCTGACGTGCGTTTACCTGAAGGACGCGCTGCATCCGAGCCACTAAGGGGTCGGAGCGAACCAAACGACGGTGCGCCGGTTGGCGCACCCCCGAAACGACTGAAATGAACGCAATTCCAACGTAAGGAGAAATCAAATGGAAGGCGATATCGCACAAATGGGTCAATTCATCGGCGCAGGCCTGGCATCCATCGGTATGGGTGGCGCAGCTGTCGGTGTGGGCAATGTTGTTGGCAACTTCCTGTCGGGCGCTCTGCGTAACCCGTCGGCTGCTGGTGGCCAAACCGCGACCATGTTCATCGGCATCGCGTTTGCGGAAGCTCTGGGGATCTTCTCGTTCCTCGTCGCGCTTCTGCTGATGTTCGCCGTCTAAACCTTACGGACCATCCTTACGCTCGGGTGGGCCGTAAATAGACGGTCCACCCGATGTAATCCCGGTTCGAGGAGGACGACGACATGGCAACCCAAACAAATGGGGCCGAAGTGACCAGTGCCTGCCTTAACGAGGTAGGCGGCGCGATCGGTATGCCGCAGCTTTGCGGCGAATGGATGGGCAACCAGATTTTCTGGCTGGTCGTCGCGCTTGTGGTGATCTTCTTCATCTTGTCGCGCGTAGCACTGCCGCGGATTGCGTCGGTGTTGGCAGAGCGTCAGGGCACGATCACCAATGATATTGCAGCGGCAGAAGACCTGAAGCAGAAGGCTCTGGACGCTGAAGACGCCTATAACAAGGCATTGGCAGACGCGCGGGCGGAAGCAAACCGTATCGTCGGGGAAGCCAAGGCCGAGATGCAGGCTGATCTGGATACGGAAATCGCCAAGGCGGACGCTCAGATTGCGGCCAAGGCGGCGGAAAGCGGCAAGGTGATCGAAGAGATCCGTGCCGGTGCATTGGACGCGGTTAAAGTCGTGGCCAAAGACGCAGCCAAAGACATCGTTGCGGCGATGGGCGGCAAAGCCGATGCCAAGACGATCACATCGGCCGTCACGGCCAGAATGAAGGGGTAAGAGACATGCGGAGCATAGCAACACTCATCGCCCTTTTGACGGCAAGCCCGGCGTTTGCTGCTGGTGGCGGGGCGTTTGTCTCGCTGGCCAACACGGATTTCGTGGTTCTGATCGCGTTCATCGTGTTCCTTGCTGTGCTGGTCTATTTCAAGGTGCCCGGCATGATCGGTGGCTTGTTGGACAAGCGTGCCGAAGGCATTCAGGACGAGTTGAACGAGGCGCGTAAGCTGCGTGAAGAGGCCCAGAGCGTTCTGGCGTCCTATGAGCGCAAGCAAAAGGAAGTGGCGGCGCAATCCGAGCGGATCGTGGCCCACGCCAAAGAAGAAGCGCGTCTTGCGGCGGAGCAGGCCAAGGAAGATCTGAAGACCTCGATTGCGCGCCGGTTGGCCGCGGCAGAGGATCAGATCGCCAGCGCCGAAGCTGCTGCTGTGAAGGAAGTTCGCGATCAGGCGGTTAACGTCGCGATTGCTGCGGCGAAGGACGTGATCGCCAAGCAGATGACCGCGGCGAACGGCAACAAGCTGATCGACGACGCCATCGCGGATGTACAAACCAAGCTGCATTGATTGCAGACGGTGGGGGCTTGACCCGGTACAATGAAAAGAAGCGCCCCGGACCGGAAACGGTTCCGGGGTTTTCATTTGGGATGCTCTGGTTCTTTTTGGACGCGGGATTGCGGTGGCGGGCCGTTAACAAGACATGGTGTGGACCAATAACGCGGTTTGCAGCCGGGTTTGTTCATCGACGCAGGCGGCATAGCTGAGCAGAATTTCAATGTCCGCCGGTGTCCAACTGCGCGGGGAGCTTTGGACCGCACAGAGTGCGCCGATGGGGTCGTTGAGGGCGTCATGGATCGGCACGCCGAGATAGGCGCGCACGCCCAGATCGGGGATTGCAAGATTCTCGCGTACGCGGGTGTCATCCGAGGCGTCTTCGACGATCAGCGGGCAATTGTCACGTTTGACCAACCGGCAGAAAGAATGGCTGAGCGGGATTTGACGTTTCTCGGCCCAAACCGCGGGAAGGCCGATCTGACTGGTAAAAAACTGGCGGTCCTTTTCCTCCTGCACGATCGAGATGAGCGAGATCGGCACGTCGATTGTGAGGGTGGTCAGGCGTGTGAACCGATCATAAGCTTCGGTTTCGCACCCGTCGACAATTCCGATGTCAAACAAATTGGGCGAGGAACCGAGTTGTTGCTCGGAGGGAAAGGTAACATCGATTGTCATTTAAAGCTCCGTAAGACAGCGGTTTTGACACGATGCCCCGAAAGCTCTTTAGAAATCGTAAATTCACATTTTCTTCACGTATTCTCAACGAGATAGCGTGGTTGCGGGCAAGCCCGAGGCCGTCCGGTCAGCGGGTTGTTTGAGGGCCGGGCCCGGCGTGGTCGATTGCTGGCGGGCGATCATGTCGTTCTGCTCGGCCTTGCGCTGAGCGGCGAGGGCGGCGCCGACGTAGTCGAGGTGGGTTTCAACGGCGGCGCGGGCGCCGATGCCGTCGCGCAGTTGAATGGCGGCGTTGATCGCCTTGTGCTGGTCGAGCAGGTCGGCGCGCCCGGATGGTTCGAGGAACATCTGAGCGCGGTTATAGAACACGCCGCCGCTGAGCAGGTCATACATTGAGCGCATCATATGCAGCATGACCACGTTGTGAGACGCGTCGATGATCGCGAGGTGAAAGGCGGTGTCGAGCGCGGCTTCTTTTTCGGCATTGGGGGGCGTGGCGGCGTGGGCGGCGACCATCTGCTGGCAGGCTGTGTCGATCACCTGCAGGTCGAGATCGGAGCCATAGCGGGCGGCCCGCTCGGCGGCGAGGCCTTCCATGTCGCGTCGAAAGCTGAGGTAGTCGGCGGCGGCCTCGGTATGTTCGCTGAACAGGCGCACGAGGGCGGGCGAGAAGGCCGAGCCAAGCACATCAGCCACAAAGATGCCCGACCCGGCCCGCGAGGTCAGCAGGCCGGAGGCCTGAAGCTCGGCAATGGCTTCGCGCAGGGACGGGCGGGAGACGCCGAGCTTTTCGCTGAGCTCGCGTTCGGAGGGGAGGCGCTCTCCGGCGTGGAGAATGCCGCGCAGAATCAGCAGTTCGATCTGACGCACGACAGTGGTTGAGAGTTTTTCCGGGTGGATCGGTTGAAACGGCATGTTGCGCCCTTTGCTGAATTGGTAAGATGATATGACCAGAGGCGGGGCGCTTCAAGGGTGCGCAAGGGTGTTGGACATTTGCGCGCGCGAGGCCAATGGTGAAACGCGTATTTTTGCCGAGAAAGAAAACAGGCGCGATTTTCAGGTCCGGTTTGAAAGTGATCGGCTGTCTGGAGGCTTGGGTCGGGGCAGAAATGCGGGCAGAGTGGGGCCAAGCATAGGAGGCATGGCATGGCGGGATATTTGACAACGCATGTATTGGACACGGCGCGGGGCTGTCCGGCAGAGGGCATCAAGATTGTGCTTTATGATCTGACCGACGGCGGGCGGAAGGTTTTGGCCGAGACAGTGACCAACGCGGATGGCCGCACCGATGCGCCGATCCTGCCGCAGGAGGCGTTCAAGGTGGGAACCTATGAGTTGGTCTTTTACGCCGGGGCGTACCTGCGCAAGAGCGGGCAGGCGGGGGACGCACCGCTGTTTCTTGACGAAGTGCCGATCCGGTTCGGCATGCGCGAGGCGGAGTCGCATTATCACGTGCCGCTGTTGTTGTCGGCATATGGGTATTCGACCTATCGCGGCAGCTAACCGGCGAGGGTGAGGGCCTGTTTGACGTAATAGGCAACCAAATCGCGATCGAAGGTCTGTAACGACAGGACGCGCAAGCGCTTGCCAGTGCCGGTGAGGCGGGCGGGCACATCTTGCATCATGGCGCCTTGGAGAAAGCCGAGGTCGATGCCGTAGGGCATGGTGCGCAGGTGGCAGAGCGCCTGTTTGCCAAGCGCAAAGCTGGTGATCCGGGGTTTGCGGGTTTCAACAACGCCGGGGTGGGACAGAAGGTAGGCCCGGGCGCTGATAAAGAGCGCACGGTGGGGAGAGGCCATGTCGAGGTCATATTGCATTGCTGCGCCGTCTCTTGGTTAATGATCGGCGTGGTCTAGCAGAGGGCTGCTGACAGCATAGTGTCAGGACGGTTGCGCGGATGCCTTTAACGCGGCGGCGATGCGGGGGCCGATGTAGTCGAGGAACAGGCGTACTTTGGCGTCTTGCTTACGGCGATGGGTATAGAGCGCGGCAAGCTGCACCGGGATGGGCGGCGTGTCGGGCAGCACGGGGACGAGAGCGCCGGAGGCGAGATGCTCGGCCACTTCGAAGGTGGGTTTGAGGATGATGCCCTGACCCGTGAGCGCCCAATTTGTGAGCACATCGCCGTCATCGCTCTCAAACGGGCCGGTGACGGCAAAGCGTTGGACCCCGTCGCCGGTTTGCAGCGGCCATTGAAATTCGCGCGCACCGGGAAAGCGCAGGTTGAGGCAATCATGGGTGCCATCGGTGAGCTGTTCCGGGCTGGTCGGGGTGCCACGATTGGAAAGGTAGGAGGGCGCGGCGCAGAGCAGGCGGGGGCAATCGGCGAACTTGCGGATGCGCAGGGAGCTGTCTTCGGGCGTGCCGAGCATGAACATCACGTCAAAGCCTTCGCCGGTGATGTCGAGCTTGCGATCGGACAGGCGTAAGCGAATGTTAATCAACGGGAATTCGGATTTAAAACCGGGCAGCGCGGGGGCGATGACACGCCGGCCCAAGCCAAGCGGCGCGGCGGTGTAGATTGTGCCGCGCGGGTCGCGGGTGACGGCGCCGACACCGGCTTCGGCCTCGGCCACGGCATCAAGAACGCGGGTGGCCCCGTCATAGAAAATGCGCCCCTGTTCGGTCGGGTTGAGCTTGCGCGTGGTGCGTTGGAAGAGCCGCGCGTTGAGGTGCTCCTCAAGCTGAGAAATCCGCGAAGAGGCCACCGCGGGCGAGATCCGTTGATCGCGTGCCGCCGCGGACATGGAGCCCAATTCATAGACACGCACGAATGTTCGGATATTCTCAATATAGGACATGGCGCGTGCGATCCTGTCATTTTCAGGGATTAATTGAAAGTGATCGGGTTTTTCCAATGGTTCAAGGGTAAAGCGTCAGCCTTTAGGGTTTTACGGACGAAATAAGGGAGTTCGGCATGTTTGAAACGGCGATCCTATGGGACTGGGCCGGGTTTGCGGTGCGGTGGGTGCATGTCATCACGGCGATTGCGTGGATTGGGTCATCGTTTTACTTTATCGCGCTGGATTTGGGTTTGCGCCGCGAGGGTGATTTGCGCGGCGCAGACGGCGAGGAATGGCAGGTGCATGGCGGCGGGTTTTACCATGTGCGCAAATACCTTGTCGCGCCGGAGGCGATGCCCGAGCACCTGACATGGTTCAAATGGGAGAGCTATTCCACCTGGCTTTCCGGTGCGGCGCTTTTGATGATCGTCTATTGGGCCGGGGGCGAGCTTTACCTGATTGATCAGGGCAAGGCGGAGTTGGCGCTGTGGCAGGGGATCGTGATTTCGGCGGCGTCGCTGACCATTGGCTGGCTGGTCTATGATTTCCTGTGCAAGAGCGGGTTGGGTGAAAAGCCGACGCTGCTTATGCTGTTGTTGTTCGCGTTGTTGGTGGTGATGGGCTGGGGCTATGACCAGATATTCACCGGGCGGGCGATGATGTTGCATCTGGGCGCGTTCACGGCGACGATCATGACGGCGAATGTGTTTTTCATCATCATGCCGAACCAGCGGGTGGTGGTGGCGGACCTGAAAGCGGGGCGCAAGCCGGACCCGAAGTATGGCAAGATTGCCAAGCTGCGCTCGACCCATAACAACTATCTGACGTTGCCGGTGATTTTCCTGATGCTGAGCAATCACTATCCGCTGGCGTTTGCGACCAAGTGGAACTGGGTTATCGCGGCGTTGGTGTTCCTTATGGGCGTGACGATCCGGCATTTTTTCAACTCGATGCATGCGCGCAAGGGCAAGCCGTGGTGGACATGGGGCGCGACGGCGGCGTTGTTCGCGGCGATTGTGTGGTTGTCGACCTTGGGGCCGGATATGCCCGCGCCTGAGGAAGAGGTGATGGGACCGGGTGCGGTGAAATTCGCCGAGGCCGAGGGGTTCGAGGGTGTCTATTACATCGTCGCCGGGCGCTGTTCGATGTGTCATGCAGAGGAGCCGGGCTATGACGGGATACTGCATGCGCCCAAGGGGGTTGTTTTGGAAACCGAGGCACAGGTGGCGCGCTATGCCAAAGACATCTACCTTCAGGCGGGGATGAGCGTGGCGATGCCGCCCGCGAACGTGAGTTACATCGAGCCGGACGAGCGTCTGGCGATTGTGCGCTGGTATCGCGCGGCAACAGGGGCCGAAATGGCGAGTGTGGAGTAGGCGATGCAGGTGAGAACAGAGATACGGTTTCTTTTGAACGGAGAAGAACGCCGGCTGGATAGTGTGAAAGCGCGCGATACCTTGCTGGATTTTCTGCGCAATGATCAGCGGTTGACCGGCACCAAAGAGGGCTGCGCCGAAGGTGATTGCGGCGCCTGCACCGTGTTGGTGGGGCGGTTGACGGGCGGTCAGTTGCGCTATGAGCCGGTGAACGCCTGTATCCGGTTTCTGGCGAGCGTGGATGGCTGCCATGTGGTGACGATTGAGCATCTGCGCGGCGCAGATGGCGGGTTGCACCCGGTGCAGCGCGCGATGGTGGAGCATCATGGCAGCCAGTGCGGGTTTTGCACGCCGGGCATTGTGATGGCGCTTTATGCGCTGTGGATGGAGGTTCCACGCCCGACAGAGGCGCAGGTGGAAGAGGCGTTGCAGGGCAACCTGTGCCGCTGCACCGGCTATGCGCCGATCATCCGCGCGGCGATGGCCGCGGGAGAGATTGCAGGGCCGGAGGGTGATCCGTTGTTGGCCGAGCGTGCCGAGGTTGCAGCGCGGCTTGACGCGTTGCGCGATGGGGCGCGGGTTGCGCTTTTGGACGGGTATTTGCCCGCCGATGTGGATGATTTCGCCGCGCTTTATGCCGAGCATGAGACCGCCACGATTGTGGCCGGGGCGACGGACGTGGGCCTTTGGGTGACCAAGTTCCTGCGCGAGATTTCTCCGGCGATATTCATTGGCCAGTTGCAGGGCTTGCAGGAGATTGAAACGCAGGGCGGAGAGATACGGATCGGCGCAGGGGTGAGTTATACCGATGCGGCGCCGGTGCTCTGCGAGGCGTTTGCGCATTTGGCGCCTTATTGGAGCCGGATCGCTGGTTGGCAGGTGCGCAATGCGGGGACCGTGGGCGGGAATATCGCCAACGGGTCGCCCATTGGGGACACGCCGCCGGTTCTGATCGCGTTGAACGCGCGGGTTGTTTTGCGCTTCGGAACGGAGCGGCGGGAGCTGCCTTTGGAGGCGTTTTTCATCGAGTATGGCAAGCAGGACCGCAAAAAGGGCGAGTTTGTCGAGGCGATCGTCGTGCCATTGCCGGACGCGGGCGTTCACCACGCGGCCTATAAGATTTCGAAACGTCGGGACGAGGACATTTCGTCGGTCGCAGCGGGCTTTGCGGTGACGGTGCAGGGCGGGCGGATCACGGCGGCGCGTCTGGCGTTTGGCGGCATGGCGGGCGTTCCGAAGCGGGCGCAGGCCGCAGAGGCGGCGTTGGTCGGGCAGGCGTTTGACGCCGCGAGTTTTGAGGCGGCGGCCAAGGCGTTGGCGCAGGATTTCGAGCCGCTGAGCGATTGGCGTGCTTCGGCCGGGTATCGCATGTTGGCGGCGCAAAACCTGATCCGGCGTTTTTGGGCCGAAAAGGGCGCAGGCGACAGGGCGCAGTTGGAAAGGGAAAGCGCATGAAAGACGCGAGCGAAAGTGAGACACGCGCCATAAAGGGCGGTGCGCATGACTCGGTTGCCCATGAGAGCGCGGTCAAGCATGTGACGGGGCGCGCGGAATATTGCGATGATATTCCCGAGCCGGTGGGGAGCTTGCATGCCTACCTCGGGGTGTCTGACGTGGCTTGCGGCACCATCAAGGCGATGGATTTGAGCGCGGTCGAGACGGCCGAGGGCGTGGTCGGCGTGTTGACGGCCGAAGACGTGCCGGGCGCAAACCAGATCAGCGCGGTGGGCGCAGGGGATGAGCCGATTTTCCCGCAAGAGCGCGTGGAGTTTCACGGCCAGCCGTTGTTTGCGGTGATCGCCACAAGCCGCGATGCGGCGCGGCGGGCGGCTGCATTGGCAAAGGTGGAGATCGAGGCGGATGCGCCGGTGATCTCGGTGGCAGATGCGCTTGAGCGGGATATGCCGCATGTGACCGCGCCGCTGACGCTTCGGCTTGGGGATGCGACGGAGGGGTTGGCGAAATCGGCCCATACAATACGCGGTAGTATGGAGATCGGCGGTCAGGAGCATCTTTACCTTGAAGGGCATATCGCCTTTGCCACGCCGGGCGAGGACGAGGATGTGGTTGTGCATGTCTCAACCCAGCATCCGAGCGAGGCGCAGCATATGGTGGCGCATGCCTTGGGCGTGCCGTCACATTCGGTGGTGGTGAACGTGCGGCGCATGGGCGGCGGCTTTGGCGGCAAGGAAAGCCAGATGAACCTGTTTGCCTGTGTCGCGGCGATTGCGGCAAAACGGTTTGACCGGCCTGTGAAAATTCGCCCCGACCGCGATCAGGATATGAGCGCGACCGGGAAAAGGCACGATTTTCTAGCCACTTACGCGGTCGGATTTGACGACGAGGGCCGGATCGAGGCGGTTGATGCCGAGCTGGCTGCGCGCTGTGGATTTGCGGCGGACCTGTCGGGGCCGGTGACGGACCGGGCGCTGTTTCATGCCGATAACGCGTATTACTATCCCAATGTGCGGCTGCAGTCGCGACCGATGAAAACCAACACCGTGTCCAACACAGCGTTTCGCGGGTTTGGCGGCCCACAGGGCGTGGTTATGGGAGAACGCATGATCGAAGAGATCGCCTATGCCCTTGGCCGCGATCCTTTGGAAATTCGCCGCGCCAATTTCTATGGCGAGGGGCGAGATGTGACGCCCTATCATCAGGTGGTGAGTGACAACATACTTGAGCGTATAGTTGGCGAGTTGGAAACCGATTGCCGCTATCAGGCGCGACGCAAGGCGATCCGGGCGCATAACGCCGAAGGGGGGATTATCCGCAAGGGAATAGCCCTTACGCCGGTGAAATTCGGGATTTCTTTTACCGCGACATGGTTCAATCAGGCCGGTGCGCTGGTGCATGTCTATAACGATGGCTCGATCATGTTGAACCATGGCGGGACCGAGATGGGGCAGGGGCTGAATACCAAGGTCGCGCAGGTGGTGGCCGAGGCGTTTCAGGTTGATCTTTCTTTTGTGAAAGTCACCCGGACAACGACCGAGAAGGTGCCCAACACTTCGGCGACGGCGGCGTCATCAGGGACCGACCTGAACGGCATGGCGGCGCTGGATGCTTGCGAGCAGATCAAGGCGCGATTGGTAGAGTTTGCCTGTGAGAGCAAGGGCGTGTGGAAGGATGATGTGGCGTTCCTTCCCGGCTGTGTGAAGGTGGGCGAGGAAGAGATCGCATGGGCAGATTTCATAAAATCGGCCTATATGGCGCGGGTACAATTGTCGGCGGCGGGGTTCTATAAAACGCCGAAAATTCATTGGGATAGGGCGACCGGACAGGGGCGGCCGTTTTTCTATTTCGCCTATGGCGCGGCCTGTTCTGAGGTGTCGATCGACACGTTGACCGGAGAGTATCAGGTGGACCGCGTGGATATACTTCATGATGTGGGGAAATCGTTGAACCCGGCCTTGGATTTGGGTCAGGTCGAGGGCGCGTTTGTACAGGGCATGGGCTGGCTGACGACCGAGGAATTGTGGTGGGACAGCGAGGGGCGGCTGCGCACCCATGCGCCATCGACCTATAAGATCCCGCTGGCGTCGGACCGGCCGCGGGAATTCAATGTGAAGCTGGCGGAATGGTCGGAGAACCCGGAGCGCACGATCAAACGCTCGAAAGCGGTGGGGGAGCCGCCGTTTATGTTGGCGATTTCCGTGCTTGAGGCGCTGTCGATGGCGGTGGCGAGCGTGGCGGATTACCGCGAATGTCCACGGTTGGACGCGCCGGCGACGCCGGAACGGGTATTGATGGCTGTCGAGCGGATGCGGGGCCTGTCGTGACGGTTGCCGGGTTCCTTGCGCAGCACAACAAGGTGGTGCGGGTTCGCATTGCGCGGGTTGAGGGGTCGTCGCCGCGCGAGGTCGGGGCCGAGATGCTGGTCTCTGATGGGGCGATGCAGGGCACCATTGGCGGTGGCCAGCTTGAGTATATGGCGCTGGATCAGGCGCGGCAGATGTTGCAGCGGGGCGAGGGGCTTGCGCGTATGAACGTTCCGCTTGGCCCCGAGATTGGGCAGTGCTGTGGTGGGCGCGTTGAGCTGACGCTTGCGTTGGTTGACGCCGGTTTGCGTGCTGAGTTGGTGGCAGCAGAGCGCGCGGCGCAGGGTGGTATGGCCGAGGTGCTGATCTTCGGAGCCGGGCATGTGGGGCGTGCTTTGGCAACGGCGCTGGCGCCATTGCCGGTTTCGACGCGCTTGATTGACAGTCGCGAGGCGGAGCTTTCGCAGGTTGATTGCGCGGGTAAGGTATTGACGCCATTGCCGGAAAGCGAAGTTGCCAAGGCGGGGCGCGGGGCGGCGTTTGTTGTTGCGACCCATGATCACGCGTTGGATTTTCTGATCACGGCAGAGGCGTTGAAGCGCGGCGATGCGGCCTATGTCGGGATGATCGGGTCCAAGAGCAAACGGGCGAAGTTTACCAATTGGGCGGATGCAAATGAGCCTTTGGCGGAGGTATCGCGGCTTGTCTGTCCGATGGGGCTTGTCGGGGTTGGAGACAAACGGCCCGAAGTGATTGCGGCACATGTGGTGAGTGAGGTGCTTTTGGCGATTGAGGTCTTCGCAAACATACGTCAGGGTATGGAGGCGGCGCTATGACGGCAAAATTGCTACGCGGGCGGGTGTTGAGCTTTCATGCGGAGCCATCTGGCGGAGATGAAAGCGCGTTCACCTATATCGAGGATGGCGCGTTGTTGATCCGCGACGGGGTCATTGAGCGGCGTGGCAGCTATGGTGATTTGAAGGGCAGCGCAGAGGAGGTGGACCATCGGCCAAACCTGCTGATGGCGGGGTTCATCGACGCGCATATTCATTTCCCACAGGTGCAGGTGATCGCGTCGTGGGGGGAGCAGCTTTTGGATTGGCTGGAGAATTATACCTTTCCGGCAGAGACGCAGTTTGCGGATGCGGGACATGCGGCGCGGATGGCGGCGGCGTATTTCGATCTGCTCACCGCGCATGGAACGACGACTGCGGCGTCTTATTGTTCGGCGCATGCGACCTCGGTCGAGGCGTATTTTGCCGAAGCGGCCAAGCGCAACATGTGCATGATCGGTGGCAAGGTGATGATGGATCGCAACGCGCCGCCCGCGCTGTGTGATACGGCGCAATCGAGTTATGACGACAGCAAGGCGTTGATCGAAAAATGGCACGGTGTCGGGCGAGCACATTACGCGATAACGCCGCGGTTTGCGATCACATCGACGCCGGAGCAATTGGAGGCGGCGGGCACATTGGCGGCGGAGCATCCGGGATGTTTTTTGCAGACCCATGTGGATGAAAACCACAATGAGATCGCCTTTACCGCTCAGCTTTACCCGGATGCGCCGGATTATATGGGCGTCTATGAACACTATGGTCTGATGGGGCCAAAGACCCTGTTGGGGCATTGCATTCATATGACCGACCGCGAAATCGGCGCGATTGCCGAGAACGGGGCGAAGCCGGTGTTTTGCCCGACATCGAACCTGTTTCTGGGCAGCGGGCTGTATGATGATGGCGGGTTGCGCCAGCGTGGGATCAAGGGGGCGATTGCCACGGATGTTGGCGGCGGGACGAGCTATTCCATGCTGCAAACCATGAACGAGGGCTATAAGGTGTTGCAGTTGCAGCGCCAGCAAAAGCATCCCTTTGAGATGTTTCATTGGATCACACGGGGCAATGCGGTCGCGCTTGGGCTGGACGGGCGGATTGGCACGCTGGACGAGGGCACAGATGCGGATGTGGTTGTGTTGAACGCGCAAGCGACGGCAGAGATGCGGCTGAGAGCGGAGACGGTGGATACGCTTGCCGAGGAGCTGTTCCTTTTGATGATCTTGGGCGATGATCGTGCCATTGAGCAAACCTATGTTGCCGGAGAACCGATGAAATGAACCAACTGGAACGCCGAATTGCCGTCGCGAGGGGCGAGATGCCTGCCGATCAAGTGCTGCGCGGGGGCGAGGTATTTTGCGTGGTCACCGGCGATCGGATTGCCGGGGATGTGGCCATTGTCGATGGTGTGATCGCCGGGATCGGGGCGGCGTATGAGGGTGAGACGGTGATTGATGTCAGCGGCTTGACCTTGGTTCCGGGGTTCATCGACACGCATTTGCATATCGAAAGTTCGCTGGTCACGCCCTATGAGTTTGACCGCTGTGTCGGGCCGCGCGGGGTGACGACGGCGATTTGCGATCCGCATGAGATTGCCAATGTGATTGGCGTGCCGGGGATTGAGTATTTCCTTGAGGCGTCGGCGCATACGTTGATGAGCATTCGCGTTCAGTTGTCATCATGCGTGCCGTCGACCGAGATGGAGACCGCTGGGGCGCGGATTGGCGCGGGGGAATTGGCCGCTCTCAAGGATCATCCGAGTGTTATCGGGCTGGCAGAGTTCATGAATTATCCCGGTGTGATTTTCCGCGATCCCGAGGCGATGGAGAAGCTGCACGCCTTTGAAGGGCGGCATATCGACGGGCATGCGCCGTTGCTATCCGGGAAGGATTTGAACGCCTATGTCTCGGCCGGGATCAGGACCGAGCATGAGGCGACCAGCGCCGAGGAGGCGCGCGAGAAGCTGCGCAAGGGGATGCGGGTTCTGATCCGCGAGGGCTCGGTCTCGAAAGACATGCATGCGCTGGCGCCGATTTTGGATGATTTCACCAGCGCCTATTGTTGTCTTTGCACGGATGACCGTAATCCGCTGGACATTGGGGAGCACGGGCATCTGGATTATATGATCCGCAGTCTGATTGCTCTTGGCGTGTCATCGAGGGCGGTTTACCGCGCGGCGAGCCTGTCAGCGGCGGAGGCGTTCGGCTTGAAAGATCGCGGGCAGATCGCGCCGGGCAAACGGGCGGATATTGTCGCGCTGCGCAGTCTTGAGGCCTGTGACGCCGAGATGGTGATGGTTGGCGGTGTGGTCCTGTGCGACGAGGCGTTTGCCGCGCGCAAGGTGATTGCGCCGGTGGGGCGGAATTCGGTCAAAGCGCGGCAAGTGGCCGCCGGCAATTTCCGCACCGGTGGCAACCGAGAAGAGACGGATGTGATCGGCATTCTGGAAGGCAAGATCATCACCGAGCATCTGCACGAGACGATCCCGATCAAGGATGGCGACAAGCGCCCGGATGTGGCGCGCGACCTGATCAAGATCGCGGTGCTGGAGCGGCATGGCAAGAACGGCAATATGGCGACCGGGTTTGTAAAAGGCTTTGGATTGGAGCGCGGGGCCATAGGCTCGACCGTGTGCCATGACCATCACAACATCGCTGTTGTGGGAGCCGATTACGACGATATGGCGCTGGCGGCGAACCGCTTGCAAGAGATCGAAGGCGGGTTTGTCGTGGTCGAGGGTGGCAAGATATTGGCCGAGTTGGCATTGCCCGTCGCGGGGTTGATGAGTCTTGAGCCTTACGAGGTGGTGCGCCACGAGTTGGTTGGCTTGCGCGATGCCGCGAAAACGCTGGGTGTTACGTTGGAAGAGCCGTTCTTGCTGCTTGCCTTTTTGGCGCTGCCGGTGATCCCTGCGCTTAAAATCACCGACCGTGGTTTGGTTGATGTCGAGAAGTTCGAGATCATCGGGTGAGCGGGGGAGCGCGTTTGCGGCTTGGGTGTCGTCTTTGCCAGTGAACCCGACGCGGGAATGTGCCAGAACGCCCCGATGACACACAGCATTCACGAACCCGCCCGCGAAACCCCTGTAATCCATGAAACCGATGTGATCGTTGTCGGCTCTGGCCCTGGTGGGCTTGCTGCTGCGCTGGCGGCGGCGCGGGCCGGTGTGCGCGTCGCCTTGGTCGAGCGGTTCGGCTGTTTCGGCGGCAATATTACCGTTGTCGGGGTTGAGGGATTTGCGTGGTATCGCCACGAGCAGACGGTCGAGGCCGGCGGTATTGGCCGCGAGTTTGAGGACCGGGCCAAGGCGATGGGTGCGGCGGTGCCGGAGAGCCAGTCGCTGAGCTATGAGCTTGATAGTGAAGGGTTCAAGCTGGTTGCGGATGCGTTGGTCGAGGAGGCCGGAATCCACCCGATGATGCACCGCGCCTTTGTTGCGCCAGTGATGGAGGGGGAGCGGATCACCGGCATCATCGTGGAGTCGAAAGCCGGGCGTGAAGCCATTTTGGGCAAGGTGGTTATCGACGCAACGGGGGACGCGGATGTGGCCTTTCGCGCCGGTGCGCCAACGATCAAAACACCGCTTGAGGAGGTGCAGGCGGCGAGCGTGATGTTTCACGTCGCGGGCGTGGACAAGGCGGCGTTCATGCGTGGCGTCGAGGCCGATCCGCAGACCTATAAAGATTGGTCCACCGGCGAGTGGGAGGTGGAAACCGATGGCAAGGAGGACGATATGTTCAGCCCGTTCCTTGCCAAGCCGTTTGAGCAGGCGATCCGCGACGGGGTGCTACCGGCGCATCTTAACACCATCGGCGGGACATGGGGCGCGGTGCATGACAGCGGTGAGATGTCGTATATGAACCTTGTGCATCTGGCGGGGGTGGACGGGGTGGACCCTGATAGTCTGACCCGGTTTGAAATCGAGGGGCGCAAACAGGCGATGCACGCGATTGAGGCGCTGAAACGCTATACGCCGGGGTGTGAGGCGATGCGGTTGAGGAATTTCGGCATGAGCATCGGTATTCGCGACAGCCGCAAGATCGACGCGGTTTATAACATGGTCGAGCAGGATGTCCGCGCAGAGGGGCGGTTCGAGGACAGCATCGGGATCTATCCCGAGTTCATCGACGGTTATGGTGTTTTGATCATTCCGACGACCGGGCGTTACATGCAGATCCCTTATCGTGCGATGTTGCCCAAGGGGGTGAAGGGGATGCTTGTGGCTGGACGGGCGATTGGCGGTGACAAGATGGCCCATGCCGCGACGCGTAACATGGCGTGTTGTGCGGTTGCCGGGCAAGGCGCGGGCGTGGCTGCGGCGCAGGCCGTCCAAAGCGGATGTGATGTGGCCGACGTGGAGATCGCAGCGGTGCAGGATGTGTTGCGGGCGCAGGGCGTGCGGGTTGAGTGAGCCTTGTCGGGTTAGAAATGCGGCCCGGCGCGCGTAGGCTCTAGCCGATCGCTTCGACGAAGCCTGCGAGTTCGCCCAGATCGACCAATTCGGCGTAGCGCGATGCGCCGAGCGGGGGATCGGCTTTCTCCAAATCCCATTCCAACCCGTGGGGCACATAGACGCCCCAGCTTCCGGCGTCGATTGCGGGGCGGACATCGGATTTCATCGAATTGCCGACCATCATAGCCTGTGCCGGGCCGTCGCCATGGCGGGTAAAGGCGGCGTGATAGGTCTCAGGGGTTTTGTCCGAGACGATTTCGACCGCGTCGAACATTTCACCAAGGCCGGATTGCGCCAGTTTTCGTTCCTGATCGAGCAGGTCGCCTTTGGTGATGAGAACGAGGGTGAAGTCAGCGGCGAGCGTTTCCACCGCGGCACGGGCGTGGGGCAAAAGCTCGATCGGGTGGCGCAGCATGTCTTGGCCGGCGGAAATGATCTCGTGAATGACGGTGCCGGGCACACGATCAGAGGTGACGTCGAGCGCGGTTTCGATCATCGAGAGCATGAAGCCCTTGATGCCAAAGCCATAGTGCCCGAGATTGCGTCTTTCGGCTTCGAGCAGGCGTTCAGAGAGGTGATCGGGGTCGGCATAATCGGCCAGCAACCCGGCGAATCGTTCCTGCGTGATCTGGAAAAAGCGTTCGTTATGCCAGAGCGTATCGTCCGCATCGAAGCCGATTGTGGTCAGTTTTCTTGGCATTGCGACCTTTCTGGCATAGACGCCCCCTTTTCTGGGCTGTCTCAGAGGTTATATAGATCGTCTCATGGAGCCAAACCTAAATGAATGGACCCAAATGAAAACGCTTGAGCATATCATGGCGGATGACGCGGATAACGATGACGGGGGGGATACCTCGGTTGTGGTGGAAACGCGCCCGAAGACCAAGCGGCCACCGCTCTATAAGGTTATGCTTTTGAACGATGATTACACCCCGATGGAATTCGTGGTGATCGTTCTTGAGCGGTTCTTTGGCCTGAACCATGCGCAGGCGTTTGAGATTATGTTGACCGTGCACAAAAAGGGCATCGCCGTGGTTGGCGTGTTTAGCCACGAGATTGCCGAGACCAAAGTGGCGCAGGTGATGGATTTCGCACGCCGCCACCAGCATCCGTTGCAATGCACGATGGAAAAAGAATGAGCCGCGTGCGTGCGATGGTGCTGTTATGAGCACCTCCCGACTGAGCCTATACCTTGAGAGTGGCGTTTTCGCGTTGCCCGATGCCGGAGAGATCGCGGTGTTCGGGGCGGCGGCGGGCGATGACCTGAGCGGGTTGCCCAAAGAGCGGTTGCGGCTGGTGGCGCGGATGAAGCCGGATGTGGATGCGCTCCGCTCGGCGGGGTTCAAGGTGGATGTTACAGCGCCAGAGGCCGCTGTGCTTGCGCTGGTGATCCTGCCGCGTGCCAAGGCCGAGGCGCGTGCGATGGTGGCGCAGGCGGTGGATTTGGCCGGTTGCGTGATTGTCGATGGGCAAAAGACCGAAGGGGTCGACAGCATTTTCCGCGATATGCGCAAATTGGCCGAGTGTTCCGAGGCTTACTCAAAAGCGCATGGCAAAACCTTTGTTGCCAAGGCCGCACCGGGGACGTTTGCCGCATGGGCCGAGTCCGGGGCATTGGCGAAAAACCGCGACGGTTTCACAACCGCGCCGGGGGTGTTTTCAGCCGATGCGGTTGATCCGGCGTCACGGTTGTTGATCGCGGCATTGCCGAAAAAGCTGGGCCGGAAGGTTGCCGATTTCGGCGCGGGCTGGGGGTTTCTTGCCAGTGAGATTCTCAAGCGCGACGAGGTCAGGACGCTGGATCTGGTTGAAGCAGATTATCTTGCTCTGGAGTGCGCCAAGCAAAACGTCGGCGATGAACGCGCGCGGTTTCATTGGGCCGATGCAATGCGGTGGACACCCGAGGTGCCGTTGGATGCCGTGGTGATGAACCCGCCGTTCCACGAAGGGCGCAAGGGCGTGCCGGAGTTGGGGCAGGCGTTTATCCGTCAGGCGGCCTCGGTTTTGTCGCCCGGCGGGCGGCTTTATATGGTGGCGAACCGCCACCTGCCGTATGAACAGGCGCTTGGGTCGGTGTTTCGCGAGGTCAAAGAGCTGGACGGTGATGGCCGGTTCAAGATTTTCGTCGCGGCAAGACCGTCTCGCAAGACGCGCTGATTTCCTTAACCTCAGATGAGAATCAGATAGGGGCCACCCATGTCGCTTTCGATTGCCGGAAAAACTGCCATTGTGACGGGGGCCGCCAATGGTGTTGGCCTCGCCATTGCGCGCCATTTTGTCGACAAGGGCGCGAATGTGATGTTCGCCGATATGGACGAAGACGGGCTGCGCCGCGAGGTGGGTGAGGTTGAGGAAGATGGCCCGATCCGCTTTTTCGCCGGGGACCTGCGCGAAAAGCTGACCTTGGCGAACCTGTTGTCGGCCACGATTGACGCATTTGAGCGGGTTGACGTTTTGGTCAACGCCTCGCGGCAGGTGGTGCGGTCGGACCCGCTTAACCCCGATGATGACGCGGTTGATACGCTGATGCAGCAGAACCTGATGACGTCGCTGCGGTTGAGCCAGGTTGTGGCAAAGCGAATGATTAAACAGGCCGATGGGCAGAGCAAAGGGGCGGTTGGGTCGATCATCAATCTGAGCTCAATTTTAGCGACGCGGACCCACCCGGAATTGATGGCTTTGTCGATCTCGAACGCGGCACTGGAACAGATGACGCGGGCGCTGGCTGTGGCCTTGGCCGGAGAGCGGATCAGAGTGAACGCGGTTGCGATGGGCTCGGTGATGAGCGCGTCGATGCAGGAGAAGTTGAAGGCGAGCCCGGACTTCCGCGATGTGATCGAAAAAGGCACGCCGCTGGGCCGGATAGCGAGCGCGGGGGAGCTGGCGGAAACGGTGCAGTTTCTGGCCTCGGACGGGTCGGGTTTCATGACCGGGCAGGTATTGACCGTGGACGGCGGGCGCACCTTGCTCGACCCGGTGACAGCGCCGGCGCATTGAGACGCTTTCAAAGGATTTTCGCTTTATGACCAATGAGATGCAAGACGAGAAGGCTCGCGCGAGCGCATGGTTCCGCAGCCTGCGCGATGAGATTGTCGAGGCGTTTGAAACGCTGGAGGATCAGCTGGACGCGGGGCCGATGCAAAGCGAAGCGCCGGGGCGGTTTGAGGTGAGCGAAACCAAGCGGTCGAGCGAGGACGGGTCGGACGCCGGTGGCGGCGTGATGAGTGTGATGCGCGGCGGGCGGGTGTTCGAGAAGGTTGGGGTCAATATCTCGACCGTGTTCGGTGAGCTGGGACCACGGGCGCAGGCGGCTATGGCGGCGCGTAAGGGCTTGCCCGGCATGGAAAAAGACCCGCGTTTCTGGGCCAGCGGGATCAGCCTTGTGGCGCATATGCAAAACCCGCATTGCCCGGCGGTTCATATGAATACGCGCATGTTCTGGACCCCGCATGGGTGGTGGTTTGGGGGAGGGTCGGATTTGAACCCTTGTCTGGAATATGAGGAGGACACGGCGCATTTTCATGGGGTTCAGAAGACCCATTGCGACCGGCATGATGCGGCGCTCTATCCGCGGCTAAAGGCTTGGGCGGACGAGTATTTTTTCATTCCCCATCGCGGGCGGGCGCGGGGTGTGGGGGGGATTTTCCTTGATGACCATAACAGCGGTGACTGGGCGGCGGATTTTGCCTTGATCCAAGACGTTGGCCGCGCATTCTTGCCCGCCTTTGTGCCGCTGGTTGAGCGGCGGATGGGCATGGAATGGGGCGCGGAAGAGAAGGACGCGCAGTTGGTTCATCGCGGGCTGTATGCGGAGTATAACCTTGTTTATGACCGGGGCACCAAGTTTGGGTTGGAAACCGGGCATGATGCCAATGCGGTTTTGATGAGCCTGCCGCCGATGGCGAAATGGGTATGAATTTCAACCGGTTGTAAGGTTGATATTTGGGAGGCGTGGGGGCAGCCCCAACGCTCAGAGATATTTTTTAGCAAGATGAATGAGGGGGAACAGTGATGAAAGTTGCGATAGTGACAGGGGCGGCGCGCGGGATCGGGCTGGCGACGGTGAAGCTCTTTTTGGAAGAAGGGTGGAAGGTTGCGATGGTGGACTGGGACGCCTCGGAATTGGCGGCGGCGAGTGCGGCGCTGGACGGGGTTTTGCCGGTGGAGTGTGATATCGGCAAGGGCGATCAGGTTGCGGCCATGCTGGCGCGGGTTCAGGGGGAATTCGGGCGGGTTGATGCCTTGGTGAATAACGCCGGTGTGGCGGAGTTCGGGCCGATTGATGAGTGCGATTTCAGCATGTGGCGCAGGGTGATGGAAACCAATTTGGATGGCACGTTTTTGACCAGTCAAGCTGTTGTTTCTGAACTGAAAAAGACCAAGGGGGCGATCGTGAATATCGCGTCTATCAGCGGGCTGAGGGCGTCGACTTTAAGGGTGGCTTATGGCACGTCGAAGGCGGCTGTTATCCAGCTCACTAAGCAGCAGGCGGCGGAATGGGGTGAATGGGGGGTGCGGGCCAATTGCATATGCCCCGGACCGGTGCGCACCAAACTGGCTATGGCAGTGCATAGTCAGGAAATTATTGATGCTTATCATGATGCTATCCCACTTAACCGCTATGGCAGCGAGCGCGAAATTGCCGAGGCGATCGTGTTCTTGTGTTCCGAGAAGGCAAGCTTTGTTACCGGACAGGTTTTGGCAGCCGATGGCGGGTTTGAAAGCACCGGCGTGGGGCTTCCGGCTTTGAGAAGTTAACGGCGGTTTTGGCCGGGTTTTAGCGGGGGTGACTTCCGGCTGACATCCGGCTGTAATGCGTATGACATCGGATTCTTGAATGTGTTAACGCCCTGTTAGGTTAATGGGGCGTTCGGGGGGGGTAGGCGAGAAGTGGAAGTTCGCTGCACAATGTGCGTAGGGCCGTTATGTGGACTTCACAGCACTTCCGTCATAAAGTTCTTTCTGCAAAAAACTCGATTAAGGTACCTGGATAGGGTCGAAAATGCTCGGCCACCTATAGCAAGTGATGCATTCGTACGTGTTGCAGCGATGGAAAGCGAAAGATGAACCATGGCGAATTGGATGATTCCGAAAATGACAAAGTTCTTTCCAACTTCGAAAAGTCAAAGGCGATTGAGGCACTTCTGATCGGGTCAGGTGCAAACCTGTTTCGAGAGTTTGAAAACAGGTTTTCCAAATTCTGTCCATTCGAAGCAATCGGCATGGTGCGTCAAGAGATCCGGCATGCACATTTTCTAAGTTTTATTCTTGACCCCAATCGGCCTCACCCTTTTCAGGATCATCTTCTGAAGGGATTTCTTCAGGAGGTTGTCGCACAAGCTCAAGATGGCCAGATCGATATTCAACCGCTCAATATTCACTGCTCGGATTTCAGTGGCGCTTTGGTCTATCGTGAACGATCCGATATCGATTTCATGATCGAAATACCTTCAACGGCTTTTAGCAGTAAAGCCAAAGGCTTGGTTGTGACAGTGGAGCTGAAGGTGGATGCGTCCGAAAGCAAACATCAACTGCGAAAATACTACAATCAGATAACTGCAGATTATCCCGATGAAGACTGGGAGCGGGCCTTTGTCTTTCTGACCTTAGATGCCACAAGTCCTTCTGAAGAAAACACAAAGAATTGGATACCCGTAAGCGTATTTGATGTCATCAACCGTTTAGACCTTGAGCTTCAAGCGCGAGAGTACACAGGAGAGGCAGCTGAACTCTATAGAAGCTATTCAGCTATGATTAGGAGACACTTGGTGAACGACGAAGATTTGGCGCGATTGGCCAAGAGTATTTGGGCAAAACATAGAGAAGCACTAGAAGCGCTCTATGAATATTGGCCGGATCTGCAAGCCGAGGTTATCGATTGGATTAGAGACAATCCTGCCGAGCTTGTAACGGCGGTGAAGGACGCGACAGGTTTTACTTTGGTGCCAGACACATCCAGTACAAGGTTGTTGCGCTTTGGAGTGTCAGAGTGGGCAGCACTCGACGGATTTCAAGATGGAGACACCGATTGGGTTAAGAGTGGCTCACTAATGGTCCTTGAATTAGCCGACTGGGGGGATGGGCGATTACGGTTCACTTTTGTACTGGGGCCAGGTGACGTTGATGTTCGCGAAGAGGTTTACAAGAAAGTCTTGGAGAAAGTTGACGAAGGAAAAATTAAAATTGGTCGTCGGACAAGCGCGATTAAGAAATGGAAGCACCTCAGTTTTGCTGATGTTCAAACAGCCAAGGAGTACACCAAAGCGGAAGAAAGCGAAATTGACGCTGAAGAGCTGGGAAGAAAAGCAATAAAGAAAATGGCCTCGTTTCTTAAGCATCATTTGCCCGTCTATGACGATCTACTCAAAAAAATCTTCAAATAATTGATGAACCGTGGATTGGTTCACATTGAAGTAATCAATGCCCGCAGCTCGGGTGCCAAGACTGGGCGGGGGTAGGCCTGTACACAGGTCACACGTGCCTACTCGATAAATCACGATCCAAACCATAGCGGTTACTGAAGGATTTAAAGAAAGCGTAAATGGTAGTCATTCACTGCGACCCGAGCCAAGGTCCGCTTTGAGCCGTTTTTCAGATTCTGAAATGTAATGACATAACGCGCAAAGATCGTTCTTCCAGCCCTTCGTTCCCGCGGCGCTCTTTTACGTTTGGCCGCGGCTACACGGTCTGCGCTTGGCAGTGCGGGCCACCGCGTTTCAAAGCTGCGTGCTCGCGTGCGCTTTGAACGTGACCTGCGCCCCAAGTTCCCTCCATCTTTGCGCGGAGTCCTTAGGGTTAAATCTTTGGCGTTAAGCCGCCATCTTGTCCATTGCCTTTCTCTGCAAAAATTTCATCGGTGTCAGGTTGCCCAAGGCTGAATGTGGTCTGCGCCAATTGTAATCTTCCTGCCATTGTTCCAACATTTGTCTTGCATCCAGCAATGTGCCGAACAGTGTTTCGTTGAGGCATTCATCTCTGAGTTTGCCGTTGAAGCTTTCGATGAAACCGTTCTGCTGGGGCTTGCCTGGCGCGATGTAGTGCCAATCAATGACGGTATCCTGCACCCATTTGAGGATCGCCATGCTGGTGAACTCGGTTCCATTGTCCGAGACAATCGTCTTTGGCATGCCACGCTCAGCGATGATGCGGTCCAGCTCACGCGCAACCCGTTGGCCCGACAATGATGTGTCCGCAACCAGCACCAGGTTCTCTCGACTGTAATCATCCACGACCGCTAAGATGCGGAAGCGGCGACCATCCGTCAGCGCGTCAGATACAAAGTCCAAGCTCCAGCGTTGGTTTGGGCCATCCGGCAGCACCATCGGCTTTCTTGTACCCAATGCGCGCTTCCTGCCGCCTCTGCGCCGCACCTGCAGCTTCTCCTCGCGATAGATACGCCTGACCTTCTTATGGTTCACCTCAAAGCCTTCTCGCGCAATCATTACATGGATCCGACGGCAACCAAACCGACGCCGTTCCCTCGAAACGCGCTTGATGGCATCTCGCAGTTCAGCATCATCGCCACGTCGCGACAGATATCGTATCGTGGATCGATCAATCTGTAGCACATCACACGCCCGCCGCTGGCTGACCTGATGTTGCTCCATCAGGTGCGCCACAGCTTTCCGCTTCACGGCGGGCGTCACCATTTTTTTGAGTTGATGTCTCGCAACATTGCGTTGTCCAACATCTGTTCTGCCAACAGCTTCTTCAGCTTGCCGTTCTCGTCTTCCAACGCTCGCAACCGCTTCGCGTCAGACGGCTCCATACCACCATACTTCGATTTGTATTTGTAGAACGTCGCCGAGCTGATCCCGTGCCGCCGACATACATCAGCAGTCTTCTCGCCAGATTCCTGTTCCTTGATCATCGCTATGATCTGTTCGTCCGTAAATCGTGCCTTCATTTGTCCGTCCTTTTGTTGGCCGGACTCTACACAAATCTGGAGGAGATTCAGGGGCTCAGGTCAAACGCCTTGCGGCGTTAATGGAATGCCGCAAGGCTCAACTCATCAGAAACGTGGAGCTATCAAACGGCCGTTTCAGCCACGCCGACGGGCACATCGCTTTTGCGCAGCAGGATTTCGCTGTTGACGCGTGCTGTGCTTTTTCGGACGTCCAGAATGACGTCCAGCACTTTGTCTCTGTCGAAATTGAACGGGTGTTTGAACAGGTTGACCACCCGCACGTCGCCAGTGGTGATGTCTTTGTTCTCGATTTCGCTATCGCCGACGTAGGAGGATACCAGCAGATATTTATAGTCGACGTCCTGGATGTTTTTCAGGAAGGCATCAATGTCGCGATAGGACAGATGGATGAGGCAATCGCGGACAATCAACAGATCGCAGGCCGGGAGTTTGTCTTCGCAAATGTCGGCGCGTCCGAAGTCGACCTTGTCGGACCTGTATTTTTCATTGTTGTCCTTGATAAGGTCATCGACGATGTCCAGCCCGGTGTAGGTTACGTTGACCTTTTCCAGCACCAAACGCATCCAGTTGAAGTCGCCACAGGGCGCATCCACGATTGATTTGATGTCGTATTTTTCGATCAACTCTGGCAATTTGGTGCGCAGGTTGGTCGTTCTGTCCAGCTCCGAGCCTCTGCCGCTTGCCGACTCGGTGCTTTTCCACAGCCGCTTGCCGTAGATCTCTTCAAAGCGTTGGCGACGCGTTGGCAGGTTCATCATTGCGCGCCGGGAGGCCCTGTGAGCGGATCTGAACGGATATCTCAGGGCAAACACGATAAACGACAACGTGCCCAAGACGGGGCCTTTTCGGTCGACTTTGTCCCGAAACGTTCGGGTGAAAACTTCGGTAATCGCCATTGTCATGGACTCCGTGATAAATCTCGTAAGCTATCCCGGTTTTTTACACGTATTTGGGCGTTGAGACAACGCGGGCGTGATGGAGGCGGGTTTGTCCAAGGACTTTGCAGTCTTGGCGACGCCTCGAGCCGGTTGGCCCGCGGATGCGCCCTTGTGATTTCCAAGCGGCCTTTGCCGCGCCGGGCCCTTTACCCGCCGCGGACTGTGTCGATCATCAGTTGCACATTTTCGGGGTCGGCGTCGGGGGTGATGCCGTGGCCGAGGTTGAAGATGTGAGGGCCGTTTTTGAAGGCTTTGACGATGGCGCGGGTTTCGTCGATCAGGGGTTGGCCGCCGGTGACCATGTGGCGCGAGGCGAGGTTGCCTTGGACGCAACCGTCAACCTGCACGTTGGCCGCCGCCCAGTCGGGCGAGACGGAGTTGTCGAGCGCGACGCAATCTGCGCCGGTGGCTTTGTGGAAGCCGACATAGGCGTCACCCGCTTCGCGCGGGAAGGCAATGACGGGATTCCGGGGTGACGGGCTTTGAGAGCCGAGATGATCTGGCGGGTGGGTTCGAGCGCGTATTTTGCGAAGTCGTCGCCTTTGAGCGAGCCTGCCCAGCTGTCGAAAATCTTGACGCATTCGGCGCCGGCGTCGATCTGGCACGAGAGGTAGTCGATGGTCGCCTCGGTGATGCGGGCGAGGAGGGCTTCGAACAGCGCTCGGTTTTCGGATTTGAGCGCGTGGGCGGGCCCTTGGTCAGGGGTGCCGCGACCGGCGATCATATAGGTGGCCACGGTCCATGGGGCGCCAGCGAATCCGATGAGGGTGGTTTCAGCGGGCAATTCGCGGGTGAGGATTTTGACCGTCTCGTAGATCGGGTTCAGGACCTCGTGAATATCGCTGGCGGGTTTGAGCGCGTCGAAATCGGCCTGTGATGTGATGGTCGAGAGGCGCGGGCCTTCGCCGGTGACGAACCACAGGTCAGCGCCCAGCGCCTGTGGCACGAGCAGGATGTCAGCAAAGAGGATGGCCGCATCAAAGCCGTAGCGGCGGATCGGTTGCAGGGTGACTTCGGCGGCGAGTTCGGGGTTGTAGCAGAGCTTGAGGAAGTCGCCCGCCTGTGCCCGTGTGGCGCGGTATTCGGGCAGGTAGCGCCCGGCCTGACGCATCATCCAGATCGGCGGTGTGGGCAGTGTTTCGCCAGCGAGTGCGCGGAGGAGTGTCTTCTGCTCGGCCATGGTGCGTCATTCCTTTGTTTGCTGCGGCTTGGTCCCTTTCTGGTGGCGAGATGTCAAGGGGTGGGGATGTCGCGGCTGGGCGCCGGGGGTGGGTTTGGCGTGGCATCCGGGGTTGGCGTGGGGTTCGGGGTCGGCGTGGGGTCCGGGTCCGGCGGGGTGGTGCCGGAGATTTCCTCGGTATCGGCCCAGAGGCTGCGCAGGGTGTCGGCCTGATCCTCGAACAGATCGTCGAGCGGGGTGCAGTCATAGATCCGGTCGGTGCGGAAGTGCCGGAAAGAGGCGCGCAATTCGCACCACGCAGCGAGCATCGTGCAATTGAGGTGATAGATCAGCACAACCGGGCGCACGGTGCGTTCGGTCATGGCGCCGTCGGTGTCTTTGTAGGTGATGCGCAGTTTGCGGGCGTCACGGATGGCGGCGCGATAGGTCGAGATCGAGATACAGCCACGGGCGGGATCATCCATCGGCGCGCCCCATGGTGCGACAAAGAGCCAGTCGGCGGGACCGTGCAGCGCGTCGATCTTGCTACAGACGCGGGCGGCTGCGCGTTGCAGGGCGCTGTCGCCGGTGCGGGCCAGCATGGCGAGGCCGACGCGCAGGGCCTCGGTTTCCTCAAGGTCGAAGTTGAGCGGCGGCAGGTCATAGCCACGGCGCAGCACATAGCCGAGGCCGGCGGCGCCTTCGACGGGCACGCGCATCGCCTGAAGCGCGCTCATGTCGCGGTAGACGGTGCGCGGGGAGACTTCGAGTTCGGCGGCGAGGCTATCGGCGGTGCGCGGCGCGGGGGCGGCGCGCAGCAGTTGGATCAGTTCGAAGAGGCGGTCGGAACGGGGCATGGGCTTGGGCCTTGGCGGTTGTTGAATGCTGCCAGTTTAGCACGGGCTCCTGACAACAGGGTGGCAGGAGTGATGCTGTTTGGTCTTTCGGGCAACACCGGAGGGAATGAGCATGGCCTATTATGACGAGATTACAATGCTGCGGCTGGGATTGGGGCGCTGGTCCACGCCGGGCGGGCAGGTGGTGAGGACGCCCCCGCCAGTGCGGCCCCACCCACCCACCCGCCGCACTGGCGGGGGCTTGCGCGGGAGGTTCTGGCGTAGCCTGTGGGGCAAGCGGGGGAGCATGCGGTTTTGGGGAAAGATGAAGCGGGCGCGTGGGGGGTGAGCCTTTGGGAGCGCGGTCGTGCCGGGGGTTTTGATCGGGGTTTTTAGAGGGGGATTTCGGGGGTGGATTTTTCGGTTGAGACGACGATGGAGGTTCGGAATTTGCGCACGTTTCTGTCAGCGAAGAAGAAGCGGTGGGTGAAGGCTTCGTAATCGGCGATGTCTTTGGCCATGACGATCATGATGAAATCCGAATCCCCCGCGATGCAGTAGAAATGGGTGACTTGCCGGTCTTCGCGCGCCTTGCGTTTGAAGGCGTCGATTTGATCGAGGCGGTCGCGTTCCAGTTCGACAGAGACGATAGCGGTGACGCCGAGGCCGGCCTGTTTGGGATCGAGAATGGCGACCTCGCGGCGGATGGCACCGGAGTCGCGCAGGGCCTTGAGGCGGCGTTGCACCGACGCCGCAGAGAAGCCGGTCAGATCAGAGAGGGCCCTGAATCGAGGTTCTGGCGTTGCGTTGGAGGGTGTCGAGCAGTTTGCGGTCGGTTGGGTCCATGAGAGGGGGCGCTCAGATTTTGCTGGAATGTGATGGTATTCAATCACGAAGCGCGCATTTTGTCACTTTGTTGTGTCGCGGTCTGCGCCTAACCTCATTGGAATGAGACAAGGTGCCATTGCTATTCTTCCCCTTGCCGCCGGAGCGGCCATTTACGGTTTTGCCTTTGGGTTGCTGGCCGCGCAGGTCGGGTTTGCGTGGTGGGCTGTGGGGGTGATGAGTGCTGCGGTTCATGCCGGGTCGTCACAGATTGTGGCGGTGGAGCAGTTTGCCGATGCCGCGCCGGTTTTGGGGGTGTCTTCGGTTCTGGGCGCGGTGGCGGCGGGGGCGGCGCTTAACCTGCGCTATCTTGGGATTGTGGCGACGCTTTCGGAGGTGCTGGAGGGTTTGTCGCTTGGGGCCAAGCTGTTGGCTATTCACGTGACGGGCGACGAGAACTGGGCGTTGACGATGGCGGAGCGGGCCAAGTCCGAAACCGTCGGGGCGGCGTTTTTGATCGGATCGGGGCTGGTGATGATCAGCGTCTGGAGCGTTTCGACGACATTGGGGGCTGTGCTGGGTGCGGTTTTGCCGGATTTGGAGCGGTTCGGGCTTGGGTTTGCGTTTACCGCGGCGTTTATCGCCATGGCGCGGGGGTTGTGGCGGGGGCGGGTGAACCTTGTGCCTTGGGCTGTGGCCTTCGCGGTGGCGGTGGCCGTGGTGCAGGCAGGGTCGCCCAAGGCCTATGCCATAGTGGCCGGGACTTTGGCGGGGTTGCTGGCGTCTTATGTGCGGCGGCGGCTGGAGGGAAAAGCGTTATGAGCACAGCGCATTGGGTGTTGATTGTCATGCTCGCGGTGGCGGCGTTTGCAATTCGGCTGGCCGGGCTGTTTGCCGGCACGCGGATCAAGGCGTCGCGCCACGCATGGGTGCTTGAGGATGTGCCGGGGCTGATTGTGGTGAGCCTTGTCGCGGCGTCATTGGCCGGGCAGCCGGTTGAGATGTGGCTGGCGGCGGCCGTGGCATTGGCCGTTGCGGTGGTGAGCAATCATGTGATCGCAACGATGTGCGTCGGGGTGGCCGCCTTTGCGGCGCTTGCTGCTTTGATTGGCTAGGGCGGGGTGGGCAGCGTGGGCGGCGGAATGGTGCGGAATGGCATATGGCGGGGTCTAGTGCTTGAAAGCGCGGGATGCGCGCACTAACAGGGGGCATGACATTTGCTTTGCCCAGCCCCGCCTCGCCCCTCAAGATCGGCACCAGAGGATCGCCGCTTGCCCTTGCGCAGGCCCATGAGACGCGGGCGCGATTGGGCGCGGCGTTCGAGTTGCCGCCCGAGGCGTTCGAGATCGTGATCATCCGCACCAGCGGCGATGATGCGGCGTTGATTGCCAAGGATCGTCCGTTGAAGGAGATCGGCGGTAAGGGGTTGTTCACCAAGGAGATCGAGGAGCAGCTTGTCGCCGGTGGGATCGACATTGCGGTGCATTCGATGAAGGACATGCCGGTGGAGCAGCCGGACGGTTTGGTTTTGCAATGCTACCTGCCGCGTGAAGACGTGCGCGATGCGTTCATTTCGCCGGATTTCGACGGGTTGAGCGCGCTGCCGAAAGGGGCGGTTGTCGGCACGTCGAGCCTGCGGCGGCGGGCGCAGTTGAAGGTGGTGCGACCGGACCTTGAAGTGGTGGAATTTCGCGGCAATGTTCAGACCCGTTTGAAGAAGCTGGGGGCTGGCGTGGCGCAAGCGACGTTTCTGGCGATGGCGGGGTTGAACCGGCTGGGGCGGGAAGATGTGCCCGCGACGCCGATCGAGGTGGAGGACATGTTGCCCGCCGTGGCGCAAGGCGCGATCGGGATCGAGCGGCGTGGCAGTGACCATCGGGTCGGGGCGATGCTGGAAGCGATCCATGACCGGCAGACCGGTGAGCGGCTGGCGGCGGAACGCGCGTTTCTGGCGGCGCTGGACGGGTCGTGCGAGACGCCGATTGCCGGGCTGGCCGAGCTGAGCGGCGGCACGCTGCGGCTTCGCGGGGAGATATTGCGACCGGACGGCAGCGAGCGGCTGGCCGATGCCAGCGAGGGCGCGATCGAGGATGGTGCGGAGATCGGCCGGGAAATGGCCGAGCGTTTGTTGAAGCTGGCGGGGCCGGGCTTTTTCGACTGGCGCGGGTGAGCGGGGGTGATCACGCGGACCCATACCAAGGGCGATGCGCCCTCGACCGCCGTTTATTCGGAGTGCGAGGCTTATCGCTATGCTCTGACGCGGGTGTGGGACGAGGCCGGGCGCAAGGTGTTGTTTATCATGCTGAACCCGTCGACCGCGACCGAGGTGCAGAACGACCCCACGGTTGAACGGTGCGAGCGGCGGGCGCGGGCCTTGGGGTTTGGCGGGTTTCGCGTGACCAATATTTTCGCATGGCGCGACACCGACCCGCGCAAGATGCGCGCGGCCGCTGATCCGGTGGGACCATTGAATGACGCGACCATCACCGAGGGCTGTGGCTGGGCCGATCAGATCATCGCCGCCTGGGGCACGCATGGCGCGCATTTACAGCGCGGGCCAGCGGTTGAGGCATTATTGCGCGACAGTGGCCGAGAGATTTACCATCTTGGGTTAACCAAGGATGGTCATCCGAAACATCCGCTTTATATTGCCTATACGCAGCAACCGGAGCGGTGGTTTTGAGCGAGACAGGTGACAGGCAGCCCGACCGGTTGGCCGATCAGACACAGGCGATCCAGCAATTGACCCAAGAGGTTGAGCGGCTGAACTCGCATCGGTTTATCACCCTGCATAATTCGCGCTGGCGGATCCTTTTGTATTCGCTGGGGCGGGGGTTGGCGTTTGGCCTCGGCTCGGTCCTTGGGGCGACGATATTGGTGTCGATCGTCGGCTGGTGGGCGTCGCAATTTGAGTTCCTGCCGATCATCGGGGAATGGGCCGCGCGGCTGGTCGAGGAAATCGAACGGGCCGAGTGATGCGCGGGGGCGCGTCGGGTTTGAGCCGGGTTTGAGCGAGCGGGCCCTGACGGCCTCGGGCTCTAACGCGGCGTTAACCAGTTTACCCTTATAAATTTGACCGAACACGCGCCCGGAGCGAGAATGGCGCAGGCGTGTCTTGGGAACGAATGCAATGCTTTTTCTGGCTGGTTTGATGGGTATGGCCCTTGTTGGTGCCACGGTTTTCGTGGGCGTTGACGGATCTCTCTCGGGTGAGCGGGAGGGGGATGCGGACGGTGATGCAGAGCTGGACAACCCGCAAGAGGCCGAACATTTCATTGATTTTGGCGAGTTGATCACCGGCGGTGATGGGGATGCGTCCTTGGTCGGTGGCGGGGGTGATGACCTGATCAGCGGGGGGGCCGGGAACGACAGTGTCGACGGCGCGGCGGGCGACGATCATCTGCGTGGCGCGGCGGGGGATGACCAGCTTTTTGGCGGTGCGGGTGAAGACACGCTGCATGGCGAGTTGGGCAACGACACGCTGTTCGGCGGCGCGGAGGATGACGTGCTGTTTGGCCATGTCGGCGATGACGAGATGGATGGCGGCGCGGGGGATGACACGCTGGAAGCGGGTGACGGTGACGACCTGCTCGATGGTGGCGCGGGCGGTGATGCACTGCACGGCTTTCTGGGCGAAGATACGCTGGATGGTGGGGCCGGGGCGGATACGCTTTTTGGTGGTGAGGGCGATGACGTTCTGATCGGGATTGGCGACGGGGCCGGTGATATGTTGAACGGTGGCGCGGGCGATGATGTGATCGCGGCGGGTGGCGGCGACATGGTGACGGCGGGTGAAGGCGCGGACACGATCATGGTGAGCGACTGGGCGCTAGACGAGGTCGCGACGCTGACCGATTTTGAGATCGGAGAAGATTCGCTTGTGGTGTTTTATGACGACAGCGAAGGCGGGGCGGATTATGCGCTGAGCCTTGAGGCGGATCGCGAGGATGAGACGCTGACCCATGTGCTGTTGAATGACGAGATCGTTTTGTCGGTGGTGGATGGCGGGGCGATGAGCCTTGCTGATATCGCGCTTGTTCCGCAATCGGCGGCAGGATTGTTGGACGGGGTGGTTTAGGCCGGCGTATTTACGCGGGCTGCGGGCGGGGCAATTATGAGATTTTGCTTTCCATTGCGTGGGAATCCTTCTATACGCGCGCATCGTCCGGGAAAAACCTGGACGCTCTCCCATAGACCCTGCTGGACGACATCCCGGCTTGTGCCCTTCACCCTTTGAGATAAAGGAGATCCCGATGTCGATCACGCTTGAAGAAAAAGCAAAAGTTATGAAGGAATTTGGCACCAAAGAGGGCGACACAGGTTCGCCCGAAGTACAGGTTGCCATCCTGAGCTCGCGTATTGCAACGCTGACCGAGCACTTTAAGACACACAAGAAAGACAACCACGGCCGCCGTGGCCTGCTGAAGATGGTTGCCCAGCGTCGTAAGCTGTTGGATTACCTGAAAGGCAAGGATGAGGCGCGTTACGCGGACCTTATCAAACGTCTCGGCCTGCGCCGGTAAAACTCGGTTCCCGATGGAACAGAAGATCGCCCGCTTGATCCAAGCGGGCGATTTTGTTTTTTTAGAGCGGCGGCCCGACGGGTGGCCGCAAAGGCGTTTCGAAAAGACCTGATGCAAGGTTAAAGTCGAAATGCGCGACACCCATCAGTGGTATGGGCGCTTCGACAAGGCTTGGACTCCAAGCGCGTTTCGAAACGATTTAGGAAAGAAGGCCGCACGTGAAACAAGCCCTGAGTGATGCGCTGCAAGAGCGCGGATATGAAAGTCTGACCCCGGTACAGCAAGCGGTTCTGGATCCGGATCTGGAGGGGCGCGACCTGTTGGTGTCGGCGCAGACCGGATCGGGCAAAACCGTGGGGTTTGGCATCGCGATTGCACCAACCCTGTTGGGCGAGGCGGAGCGGTTTGACGCGGCGGGCGCGCCATTGGCGTTGGTGATCGCACCGACGCGGGAATTGGCGTTGCAGGTCAAACGCGAGCTGAGCTGGCTCTATGCGAAGGCGGGCGTTGTGGCGGCGTCTTGTGTTGGCGGGATGGACATGCGCGACGAGCGCCGCGCCTTGGCGCGGGGCGCGCATGTGGTGGTGGCGACGCCGGGGCGTTTGCGCGACCACATCATGCGCGGGTCGCTGGACATGACCGGGCTTAGGGCCGTGGTGTTGGATGAAGCGGACGAAATGCTGGACCTCGGGTTTCGCGAGGATCTGGAGTTTATCCTTGGCGAGTCTCCAGAGGGGCGGCAGACGCTGTTGTTTTCGGCCACGGTTCCGGCGTCGATCAACGGGTTGGCCAAGCGGTATCAGCGCGACGCGGTGCGGGTTGTCACCAAGTCGGAAGAGGGGCAGCACGCCGATATTGATTACCGCGCGATGATGGTCGCGGACCGCGACACAGAGAACGCGGTGATCAACTGTTTGCGGTTCTTTGATGCGCCCAATGCGATTGTGTTTGGCAATACGCGGGCGATGGTGAACCGGCTGACCACGCGGCTCTCGAACCGCGGGTTTCAGGTTGTTGCGCTGTCGGGGGAGCTGTCGCAGAGCGAGCGGACCCATGCCTTGCAGGCGATGCGGGACGGGCGGGCGCAGGTTTGCGTGGCCACGGATGTGGCGGCGCGGGGGATTGATTTGCCCAACCTTGATCTGGTCATCCACGCAGAGCTGCCGCGCGGGCATGAGACATTGCTGCACCGGTCGGGGCGGACGGGTCGGGCCGGGCGCAAGGGGGTGAGCGCGCTGATCGTGACCAAGAAGGACCGGCGCAAGGCGGAACGCATTTTGGGCGCAGCGAAGTTGAGCGCGGATTGGGGCACGGCCCCGTCGGCAGCAGAGGTGCGCGCGCGTGATGAAGACCGCATGTTTGCCGATAGCAGCTGGTCCGAGCCGGTGGCCGAGGCCGAGGCGGAAACCGTTGAGAAGCTGGTTAGCGGGTTCGGGCCTGAGCAACTGGCGGCGGCGTATCTGCGGCTTTATCGGGCGCAGCATTCAGCGCCGGAGGAATTGGGCGATGTCGATGCCAAGCCCGCGCCGCGGGTGGAGTTCGGGCCGAGCGTGTGGTTCGCCGTTTCCGGCGGGCGCGCGGCAGGGGCAGAGCCGCGGCGGCTTTTGCCGATGCTGTGCCGTGCGGGTGAATTGACCAAGGATGATATTGGCGCGATCCGGGTGCAGGAGGCGCAGTCCTTTGTGCAGATCAAAGAGACCAGCGTGGCCGGGTTTTTGGCCGCCGTTGGCGACGCGATGACGCTGGAAGAAGGGGCGACGCTGGAGCAATTGAAAGATGCGCCGGTGTTGGAACGGCCGGGGAAATTTGGCGGCAAGCCGGGTGGGAAGCCCGGTGGCAAGCCGGGGGTAAGCCGCGCGGCAAGCCCGGTGGTTTTGGCGGTGGTCATTCCGGTGGAAAGCCGGGCGGCTATGGCGGGGGCGGCAAGCCTCCTGCTGATAAAGCATGGGCCAAGCCCGACGCGCGGCCCGCTGCGCCAACCCGCGACGAGGCCAAGCCGCAACCGGCGAAGGCGCCAGCGGAGAAGCCCGCAAAATCGACCCCGCCGGTTGAGTGGAACGATGCGCCCGCGCCGAAGCCGCGCAAGCCCAAGCCGGGTGCAAAACCGGACGGGCGCAAGCCGCGCCACGGAGCGCCGGGTGCCGGAAAGGGCAAGCCCGGAGCGCCCGGAGCCAAGCCGGGCGATTCCAAGCCGAGGGATGCCGGGCACGGTAAAGCGCGCGCGCGGGGGGCGATGCAACCCCGACCCGCCCCGGAGGAGCGAAACCCAAACCCAAGGGCGCCGCGAACCCGAGCCAGTCCTTGAAGGGGCCACCGCCGCCCAAGGGCAAGTCCAGCAGCAAGAAAAACCGCGCCCGTGCCGCTGCGGCCAAGGCCAGTAAGGGCAAAAAGTAACGTCATACGTTAAGCTATTCCCGGTCCGATCGAACAGGTTGGGCCGGGGCGGCATGGTGGGTGCGAATTTGGGGTTGGCTTGAGGTGTAATGTTATAATATAACATTCACCTGTAATCAGCCAAACAGGGAATCAAACCTCATGCCCCAATCCGATCAACGTCTGCCTGTCACCGTTCTTTCCGGTTTTCTGGGAGCGGGGAAAACCACGCTTTTGAACCGGGTGTTGAACAACCGCGAAGGGCGTCGCGTGGCGGTGATTGTCAACGATATGTCCGAGGTGAATATCGACGCCGATCTGGTACGCGCGGGCGGTGCCGAGCTGAGCCAAGTCGACGAAACGCTGGTCGAGATGTCGAACGGTTGCATCTGTTGCACGCTGCGCGAGGATTTGTTGGTTGAGGTGCGCAAGCTTGCCGATGAGGGGCGGTTTGACACGTTGCTGATTGAATCAACGGGCATTTCCGAGCCGCTGCCGGTGGCGGCGAGTTTCGAGTTTCGCGACGAAGAGGGGCAGAGCCTGAGCGATATTGCGCGGCTGGACACGATGGTGACAGTGGTCGATGCCTGCAACCTGCTCAACGATTTTGCCAGCCACGATTTTCTGAACGACCGGGGCGAGAGCCTTGGGGAAGAAGATGAGCGCACGCTTGTGGACCTGCTGACCGAGCAGATCGAGTTTGCCGATGTCATCGTGTTGAACAAGGTGACGATCGCGGGCGAGGAGAAGGTGGACGCGGCGCGCAAGATCATTCGCAGCCTGAACGCTGATGCAAAGATCGTTGAGGCGGATTTCGGCGAGGTGCCCGTGGAGCGCATTCTGGACACCGGCCTGTTTGATTTTGAGCGCGCGCATGAGCATGCGGCATGGGCCAAGGAGCTGTATGGCTTTGCCGATCACGTGCCGGAGACCGAGGAATACGGGATTGCGTCCTTTGTGTATCGCGCGCGGCGCCGTTTGATCCGGTGAAGATTCATCAGGCGCTGAACGAGCCATTGCCGGGGGTGATCCGGGCAAAGGGGCATTTTTGGGTGGCGACGCGGCCCGATTGGGTGGCGGAGTTTTCGCTGGCCGGTGCGCTTTCGACGGTGAAGCCATTGGGCAAATGGTGGGCGACCATCCCGGAGGAGCGCTGGCCCGATCATGCGCAGGCGCTGGAGTATATCCGCAATCATTGGCAGGAGCCGTTCGGTGACCGGCGCCAAGAGTTGGTGTTCATCGGCGCGGGGATTGACTGGCCCCGGTTGAAGGCACAGTTGGACGGATGCCTTGCGCCGGTTGAAAGCAGCGACGGGTTGGCGGGATTTGCCGGGGCTGACGATCCGTTCCCGCTCTGGCGGGATGCCCGCGAGGCGGCGTGATGCGGCGCCACGACAACCGCGGTGCGGTGCCGATAAAGCGGCGTTGGCGCCGGGGCGACCCGATGCGCGCCTATGATGCGCTGCCGGCGCCGCTGCGCCACTGGATGGCGGGGGCGGCGCTTCCTTGGTCGCCGGCGTCGTGCATGAAAATCTGGTCGAAGGCGGCGAGTGCGGAGGAGGCGCTGGCGCGGTTGGAGCGCGCAGAGCGCAAAATGCTCTCAAACGAATGACGGGTTTGCATGGGCGGGCCGGCTTTTGCGAGGGAGACACAGGCCGCGCCGTTTGGTGAGGATCAGCCCCGTGCTCTGGTCCGGTGGGGTTTTCCTTTCCAAACGGGGCAAACTCCTCTATAGCCCGCAGCATCTGAGACGTGACGCCTTGATAGCCCCCGGGCGCGTGCATGAGGATAGGGGGCGGCGGCAATGGGGCCGCTATGAAAACGGGAGACCCGGGAACGCCCGGGAGTGCTTCCAGATAGGAAACGATACATGTTCAACGTAACGACGAAAAGCATGGAGTGGGGCGAAGAAACCCTCACTCTGGAAACGGGCAAGGTTGCTCGTCAGGCGGATGGCTCGGTCATCGCCACATTGGGTGAAACTTCGGTCATGGCCAACGTGACATTCGCCCGCAAACAAAAACCGGGGCAGGATTTCTTTCCGCTGACGGTTCACTACCAAGAGAAATACTATGCCGCCGGTAAAGTTCCGGGCGGCTTTTTCAAGCGTGAGGCACGGCCCACCGAGAAAGAAACTCTGACTGCGCGTTTGATCGACCGTCCGATCCGCCCGCTGTTCGTTCCCGGCTTCAAAAACGAAGTTCTGGTGATGTGCACCGTGCTGTCGCACGATCTGGTCAATGACCCGGATATGGTTGCGATGATCGCCGCCAGTGCCGCGCTGACCCTGTCGGGCGCGCCGTTCATGGGGCCGATTGCCGGTTGCCGCGTTGGTTTCGAGGATGGCGAATACATCCTGAACCCGGAAGTCGACGACATGCAGGACCTGCGCAACAACCCTGATCAACGTCTTGATCTGGTTGTGGCGGGCACCAAAGACGCCGTCATGATGGTTGAATCCGAAGCCTATGAGCTTTCGGAAGCGGAAATGCTGGGCGCGGTGAAATTCGCCCATGAGGCGATCCAGCCGGTGATCGATCTGATCATTGATCTGGCCGAAGATGCGGCGAAAGAGCCGTTCGACTTCACTCCGCCGGATTACAGCGCGCTGTATGACGCCGTGAAAGCCGCTGGTGAGACAGAAATGCGCGCCGCGTTCGCGATTTCCGACAAGCAGGAGCGCACCGCCGCTGTTGCCGCCGCACGCGAAACGATCATGGGTAAGCTGAGCGAAGAGCAGCTGGAAGATGGCAACCTCGGTTCGGCTATGAAGAAGCTGGAAGCGGGTATCCTGCGCGGTGACGTGGTGAAAACCGGCACCCGGATTGACGGTCGTAAGACCGACGAGATCCGCCCGATCGTTTGCGAAACCGGCCTGTTGCCGCGGACGCATGGCTCGGCTTTGTTCACCCGTGGCGAGACGCAGGGTCTGGTTGTGACCACGCTGGGCACCGGCGACGATGAGCAATTCATCGACGCGCTGCATGGCAACTTCAAATCCAACTTCCTGCTGCATTACAACTTCCCGCCCTATTCGGTTGGTGAAGTTGGCCGCGTAATGGGCCCGGGCCGTCGTGAGATTGGTCACGGCAAGCTGGCATGGCGTGCGCTTCAGGCGGTTCTGCCGTCGGCGACCGACTTCCCTTATACGCTGCGGTTGGTGTCGGAGATCACGGAATCGAACGGTTCGTCCTCGATGGCGTCGGTTTGCGGTGGCTCCTTGTCGATGATGGACGCGGGTGTTCCGCTGAAATCGGCAGTGGCCGGTGTTGCAATGGGTCTGATCCTTGAAGAAGACGGGTCTTATGCGATCCTGTCCGACATTCTGGGCGACGAAGATCACCTTGGCGATATGGACTTCAAAGTGGCGGGGACCGAAAACGGGATCACCTCGCTTCAGATGGACATCAAGGTGGCCGGGATCACACCGGAAATCATGGAGAAAGCCCTGGCGCAAGCCAAGGATGGCCGGATGCATATCCTGGGCGAGATGAACAAGTCGCTTGCGGGCGCTGGTGATTTCTCGGTCCATGCGCCGCGCATCGAAACGATGCAGGTTCCGACCGATAAGATCCGTGAAGTGATCGGTTCGGGCGGTAAGGTGATCCGTGAGATCGTTGAAGTGTCGGGCGCGAAGGTCGACATCAACGACGATGGCATCATCAAGATCGCCTCGCCCAACGGAGAAGCGATTCAGAAGGCTTATGACATGATCCATTCGATCGTGGCCGAGCCGGAAGAAGGCGCGATTTACAAAGGCACGGTTGTGAAAATCGTCGACTTTGGCGCGTTCGTGAACTTCTTTGGCAAGCGTGACGGGCTGGTGCATGTCAGCCAGATCGAGAACCGCCGTTTGAACCACCCGTCCGACGTTCTGAAAGAAGGTCAGGAAGTTTGGGTCAAATTGCTGGGCTTTGACGATCGCGGCAAAGTGCGTTTGTCGATGAAAGTTGTCGATCAGGACACCGGCAAAGAAGCCACGAAGGACGAAGCCGAGGACTGATCTGTCCCGCTTTGAAAGAATAGAGAGGCCCCGGTTTGCGCCGGGGCCTTTTTGCTGTCTGGCGGCGGTTAGGGTGCGGTGCGTTTTATGGCGGGCGGCGGCGCAAGGAAGTTATCGTCAAGCTGGCCCTCGTTTGAGGTGCTGGCGTCGGCGACGGCGAATTCCTGAAGCCCGCTGAACAAGGTATCGACCACACGATCCAGCTCTACAGTAGCGGCGTGCGATTCTTCCGAGCGGGCGGCGTTGCTTTGTGTGACATGCTCAAGCGTGGAAATCGCGGTTTGGATGCGCGCGACGGATTGCGATTGTTCTTCGGCGACGGAGGCGACTTCGGAGATGTTGTCGGAGGCGGTTTTGACCTCGTCCACGATTTGACCGAGCGTGTCGCCAATGGAGGACACCAGAGAGGTGCCGTTGACCACCTGTGATTTGCTTTGCTGAATCAGGGCGTTGATGCTTTTGGCCGCCTCGGAGGAGCGATGGGCCAAAGCGCGCACTTCGGAGGCGACAATGGCGAAACCGGCACCGGCCTTGCCGGCGCGCGAGGCTTCGACCCCGGCATTGAGCGCCAGAAGATTGGTTTGGAAGGAAATATCCTCGATCAGGGCGACGATGTTATTGATTTCACCGGATGAGGTTTCAATAGCGCGCATGGCATCGAGGGCCTGTTCAAAGGCTTGGGCGCCTTCCGTGGTGGACGACAGGGTGCGTTGAAAGCGCGATTGCGTGTCGGAGGTGCGCAGAGAGGCGGCTTGCATCGTGCTGGAAATCTCGTTGATAGAGGCGGAAATGTCGCCCACGGCTTTGGATTGCTCTTCGGTGCTGTGGGCGATCTGACTGGACGAACCGGCAAGTTCATTCGAGTTGAGCCGGATTTGTCCCGACAGGTCGATCACCTCGGCGACCGCATGGCGCAGAGCGGCGATTGCGGCGTTGAAGCTTTGGCGCAAGTCTTCGTATTTATTTGGAAAGGGGCGATCGAGTGTGACGGTCAAATCGCCGCTTTCAACCCGGCCAAGACCCCCACGCAATTGATTGACCACATCGCTCTGGGCGCGGTCTTTGGCTTCTATGGTGCTTTTTTCACGCTCAAGCGTTTGCATGGTTTCGGACAGCACCGTCTTGTCATTGTCGATCGTATTGATGCGTCTGCGCGTGTTGTGCGCGGCAACTACAAGGATGATGGTTTCGATGACAACAATGACCGAGTGGAGCATGGTGCGGCCAATATTCCCGGCAAGATCACTTGAGGGGTAAACCAAGGCAGGGAGGAGGAAGGTCAGCGACAGGTGGTGAGCCGCGATGACCGCAGCCGTAAACACCAAGGCAATCGGATCAGCGAGCAGCGAGATCACGGCGAGGGCCGCGAAAAACGCCATATGGCTGTCGACTTGCCAAGGGTGTCCGGCGAAGGAGGCGGTGAAGATGGCGCATTGCCCGACAAGCGCGGCAGAAACGCCCAGCCGCGACGGCAAGGTGAGGCCGAGGCCGTAAAAAGCCATTGCAATCACGCTTAACACCCCGGAGGCGATAGCAAACAGGACCACGTTCGCCCCCAGCAAGATGGCAACGGCAATGGATGGGGCGCTGGCCAACACGGTGAGAACGGCGAGGAGGCGCAACGGGCGGCGCCGAAATTCGAAAAGGTCAGTCTTGGCTGTCATAGCGCCCCTCCGCAAAACAGTGATGATGTGGCGCCGTTCAACACGAACCAAGCGCCGTTCGATTTGAGCCGTTCGGAAAAGCCGGCATCAGGGAAAGCGCCATATTGCCCAAATGCAGCGCGGCGCGGGCCGATCACCTGCCCGCCGGACCGAACGATCATTTCGTCAATGTCGGACCAAGGCGGGGCGACGACCAGAACAGGCCCGTCCGGAACAGGCCCGCCAAATTGTGCGGATGGGCTGGCAAGGGTCAGCACGGGGACCGCCAGAAAGCCAAACAGCAAACACAAGCCAAGCAGGCCATATTGGGTATATGCACGCATATCACCGGTTTAGAGCCGTATCGTGATTATCCGGTTAATCGCATCGCAGGTTTGACACGTTTTTAGCGAATGCGGTTGACCGCGCGTCAGCGACGTATTTTCAGGTTTATTCCCCCTTATTTTCGCGTCTGCGTCCCCTACATCACTCCCATCAAGTTGACGCGCGCGTAAAGCGGGGCAGGCCACACACGGAGCCTTTCGTTTCAAGCGTTTCACCGACCCCGCCCGAGGCGGGGGCAAGGTGGGACGATTGGGGCGATCATGCGGACAACGGAACCCACTCGCGGGTCGTCTCTGAGCTCAGGGACCGCAGGGGTCTCGCCGGGATGGGCGAGACCCCTGCGTTGTGTTCGGGACCAAAAAAGGCCCCGCCGAAGTGGCGAGGCCCTGTCGTATCGTTTTGTGGTGTATTGCTGTCTGGCTGCGCTTAGCTGGGATCGTCTGTGAAGCGCAGGTAGGGCAGTTTGATGTCGAGGCGACCGTATTTCGCCTTGGCATCAGCGTCATTGAGCGACATGGCGACCACGACGTCCTGCCCTTTGACCCAGTTGGCGGGTGTGGCAATGGGTTGACCAAAGGTGGCCTGAAGCGCGTCGAGTGCGCGCAGGACCTCGGCGAAGTTGCGCCCGATGGTCATGGGGTAGGTCATCGAGAGCTTGAGCTGTTTGTCGGGGCCGATGATGAAGACGGAGCGCACGGTGGCGGAATCCGCCGGGGTGCGGCCATCGGGGAGGTAGGCCTCGGCCGGGAGCATGTCGAAGGCTTTGGAGACGGCGAGGTCTTCGTCAGCGATAATCGGGAAGCCCGCGGGGGCCCCGGCAAAGCCTTCGATGTCGCCTTTCCATTTCTTGTGATCCTCGACCCCATCAACAGAGACGCCGATCACTTTGGTGTCACGCTTGGCCCATTCATCGGCAAGCTGTGCAACCGCACCGAATTCGGTGGTGCAGATCGGGGTGAAATCCTTGGGGTGGGAAAACAGGATGGTCCAGTTGTCCCCGATGAAATCGTGAAACTGGATCGTGCCCTGATCTGTTTCAGCGGTGAAGTTGGGAACGGTGTCATTGATACGCAAAGCCATGAGTGATTCCTTTCGGCTGTGGATTGACGGTTGCCTAGAACCTAGGGTGTGTCGCGGCGTTTTTCACCCCCTCTCTTGCAGGTGGTCGAGGGGAATGACAGAGTGCGCGGGAATTGGGAAGATTGGTCGCGGGTGTGGCCAAGGGAAACAGAGGAAACTAGCATGATCGAGAAGCGTCAGTTCTATATCAATGGTCGTTGGGTTAACCCGGTTGAAGGGCGTGATCACCCGGTGATCGACCCATCGACGGAAGAGGCGTTTGCCGTGATTTCGCTGGGCGGGCAGGCCGATACGGATGCCGCCGTTGCCGCCGCCAAGGCGGCGCTGCCGGGCTGGATGGCGACGCCCAAGGAAGAGCGGATTGCCTGTCTTGAGCGGCTGGTCGATATCTACAAGTCCCGCAGCCAAGAGATGGCGCAGGCGATCACCAGCGAAATGGGTGCGCCGATTGATTTGTCCAGCACGGCGCAATCGGGCGCGGGCATGAGCCACCTCAAGAATTTCATCCGCGCGGCCAAGGGGTTTGATTTTGTGCGCCCATTGGGTGACCACGCGCCGGACGACCGGATCATCTATGAGGCGGTCGGCGTTGCCGCGCTGATCACGCCGTGGAACTGGCCGATGAATCAGGTCACGCTCAAGGTGGGTGCGGCGGCGGTTGCCGGTTGCACCATGATCCTGAAGCCGTCCGAAGAGACGCCGCTGGATGCGATGCTGTTTGCCGAGATGATGGACGAGGCGGGCTTCCCTGCTGGTGTCTTTAACCTTGTGAACGGCGATGGCGCGGGTGTTGGCAGCCAGCTTTCGGCGCATAAAGACGTTGATATGGTGAGCTTTACCGGCTCGACCCGTGCCGGCACGCTGATTTCGAAATCGGCGGCGGATACGCTTAAGAAAGTGCATCTTGAGCTGGGCGGCAAAGGTGCCAATGTGGTGTTTGCCGATGCCGACGAAAAAGCGGTGAAGCGCGGTGTGATGCATATGATGAACAACACTGGCCAAAGCTGTAACGCGCCATCGCGGATGCTGGTTGAACGCGCCAAGTATGACGACGCTGTGGAAGAAGCGGCGGCGGCGGCTGCGCAGGTTTCGGTGGGCAACGCCCATGACCAAGGCCGCCATATCGGCCCGGTGGTGAACGCCACGCAATGGGAGAAGATTCAGGGACCTTATTCAGGCCGGGATCGACGAAGGTGCGAAGCTGGTTGCCGGTGGCACCGGGCGTCCCGAGGGGCTTAACAAAGGCTATTTCGTGCGCCCGACGGTGTTTGCCGATGTGACGCCCGACATGCGGATTTACCGTGAAGAAATCTTTGGGCCGGTTTTGTCGATTTCGGTGTTCGATACGGAAGAAGAAGCGATCGAGATGGCCAACGACACGGTTTACGGTCTGACCAACTATGTTCAGACGCAGGACGGTGCGCGGTTGAACCGGATGGCGAAGGCTTTGCGCTCGGGCATGGTTGAAATGAATGGTCAGCCGCGCGGGGCGGGCTCGCCCTTTGGCGGGATGAAGCAGTCGGGCAATGGCCGTGAGGGCGGTGTCTTTGGCATCGAAGATTTCCTTGAGGTCAAGGCGGTATCCGGCTGGTCGAGCGCCAACGACTAAGGTTCAAGTGGACTTGTGACATGATCCGGGGCTATCACGGCCCCGGATTTCTTTTTGAAAGACGCTGATGCAAAACTCGCCTTCCTCGCTGACCTTTGTGCCGGAAACGGTGCTGAAACGGGATGTGTTCTCGGAGACGATCTCGGGGCATCTGGCGGAGGCACCGGAGCGCAAGGTGGCGCTTCGTAAGCTGGACGAGGTGCCGTGGTGGGCGCGGCCATTGGCGTGGTTTCTGGCGCGGCGCGAGATCAGGGGATTGCGCGCGGTGCAGGGCATCGAGGGGGTGCCGGAATTGCTTCGCGCCGACAAGGTGGGGCTTTTGCGCAGTTGGTCGCACGGAACACCGTTGCAATTGGCGCGACCGAGCGAGGCCTTGTGGTTTCGCGATGCCAAGCGGTTGCTGCGCGAGATGCGGCGGCGCGGCGTCACCCATAACGACATTGCCAAGCCGCAAAACTGGCTCATGGCGCCGGACGGGCGGGCGGCGGTGATTGATTTCCAACTGGCCAGTGTGCATCGCCGCAAAGGCAAGTTGTTTCGGATCATGGCGCGCGAGGATCTGCGCCATTTGTTGAAACAGAAGCGCAATTTTGCACCGCATCTGCTGACCCCGGCGGAGCGCAAGATGCTTGAGCAAAAGGCGCTGCCGACACGGATTTGGATGGCGACGGGCAAGCGGGCCTATAATTTCGTGACACGGCGGTTGATGAACTGGTCCGATGGCGAGGGCACCGAGGACCGGATTGAGCGCGATGGTGCGGCGGTGAAGGCGACGCTGGCCGCGGGCGGTGTGGGCGATGTGGCGCTGGCCACTTATGCGCTGCCGGCCAGGGGCGTGGGGATCTATGCCTTTGCCGAGACGGATATGGATGCGGCGGCGCTGCGCGCGCTGGTGCCCGAGGCGCAGGCGGAGTTGGTGCAGGGGGTTGCGGTGCTCCCCCGGCGGGCGGATGGCAGCGTGCGGGCGGATGTGTTGCAGTTGATTGCGGCAAACCGGCTGGACGAGCTTGAGCTGATCCTCGAGGCGGAGCCGGATTTGGTAGCTGTGGTCAAGCCAATCATTGCCGGGCGGCTGAACCTGACGGACAGGGTTTTGAAGTCCTGAGGCGGGTCTCTAAGGGGCGTTCGGGGAGGCGCGGATCAACGTGTGCGCGGGGCTTCCTGCATGGTGCCGGCTGTGCCAAAGGTGTTTTGGATCAAAACGTTGATATAGAGTGCCGCCATGATGAAGGCCATCGGAACGGTCGCGAAGACCAGATAGATGACGAGGGCATGTGACCAGCTGACGTCATAGGCGAAGAGGGCCACAAGCGAGGCGATGACAGCCACGAGCCCGGAGAGAAGCACCGAAAAAAACGCCATTTTGTGTCTTCCTTCCCATGGGCACCATCACGTGAGGCGCGATCGAATATCCGAGGTTTCACCCCAGACTTTAAGACGACGCCTCGTTACAAGCGCGATGCGGACAACCCTAGCCACGAATGTGATCGAATTAAGGCAGGTTTGGGACGTGCGCCGGGCAAAGCATTTTTCCGCCGGAAACAGCGTGAAACTAGGCGAATTTCCTTTCATAAGTGTTAACAAGTGGCGCGTGTTAAGTGTTTGTAAGCGCATATCGGCGCATATCAACGAGGGATGACTTATGGCAAATGACGAGCCGCAGGGCGGTTTGACCCTGCGAACACAGGCGATGCCGGCGGATGTGAACGTGAACGGCGATATCTTTGGTGGCTGGGTTTTGAGCCAGATGGATATTGCCAGCGGCATCACCGCATCAGAGCGCGCCAACGGGCGGGTGACGACTGTGGCTTTGGATGCGATGAAGTTCATCCGGCCGGTGGGTGTGGGCGATATTCTATGCGTCTACACACGGGTCAGCCGGGTCGGGCGCACGTCGATGGCGATTGCCACCGAAGCCTGGGCTTTGCGCCATCTGGAGGGGCAGCGCGAGAAGGTGACGGAAGCGGTGTTCACCTTTGTGGCGATCGACGATGACGGGCGGCCAAGGCCGGTTCCGACAGAGACGTGAGTGGGGTGGCGGCCGGGCTGCAAGGCAGTTGCCCCGGTTCGTGCGGCGGCTGCACCGGTAGCTGTGGGGCTGGAAAAGACGAGATACCGACCGCCGGAAGGTTGGTGCGGAGGGCTGGGTGGTCGTCTTATTTACCCTTGAGCAACGCTCCCAGTCCCGGTTTTTTCTTGGCCTGAGCGGCTTGCCTGCGGGCCTCGGTGTGCGCCTCGTTGATCATTTTGTGATACCGTGCCGCCATGACCTTGGCCGCTTCGGGCGTCATGTGGTCGATGTCGGTGCCGTCCTTTTGAAAGAACGCCTCGGCGCCCATCTCGCGGGCGACCTCGGTCGGATCAAAGAAGCGGTCGCCGAGCTGGTTGGCGCCGGATTGGACGATCTCGGCCAAGGCGCGTCGCACGTTGTTGGCGACCTCGTATTGAGGCAGGTCCGGCGGACGTTGGTGGCTGACCCAGATGATGGGTCTGTTTTTGAGCGTCGACTTGATCTGCTTCATCAGACGGTGAGTTTCCTTTTCCGAGAGCCGCTCCATTTCGATGGGCAGGAGGGGCAGCGATATGCCTGCTTCGGCCTCGGCTGTGATCTGGTCTGCATAGCGTTCCTGTTCGCGTTTGGCGAAGGTGTTCACCGTCATCTGCTTGCGGCCCACGGTGGCGACGAATTCGCGCAAGGCGCAGATTTCGATGACGAAAACACGGAAGGTATCCCAGAGAGTCGCAAGCGATTCGAGCCGTCGGCACAGCTGTTCGCGCGACGTGCCGTTGACGAAAAGCTCTGTCGAGGCATGGTCCGAGACGAGATGGATCGTGTCCGGGCGGTATTGCGGCGCCCCGGCCATGTGGCGGACGAACTGGAGAGTCTGGGCCGGCGTGTGGAAGCGGTGCGGCGTCGAGCGCGCCATGAGACCCTCGGTGTTTTGGAGCGCGTTGACAGGGTCATGCATCCGGCAGGTGCCGATAAACATCGCGCGGGTCTGGGCGGCGGTTGTGTTCATGTTTTTAGTCCTACCTCTGCAAATACCGGCACAAGTTACGTTCACCCGAATTTTTTCGCGCGCTGTCGCCGGGTTCAGGGCTCTTTTGACAAGCGCCACCAATTGTCTAAGGCGCTTTATGGCACAACTTGCAGGGGGCCGGAATAGTTTTTGCCACTATATAGGGCAGGCCGTGTACGGGACAGGGAGGGGCGGCGGGGGCGCGGCCTATGACCAAATAGAAAAGCCCCGGTGCAGTGAACCGGGGCTTGGATGGAATGTGACTGAGGCGCTTTTTAGAGCACGGTGACCTTGGTGCCGACGGGCACGCGGGTATAGAGGTCTTTGACGTGTTCGTTGATCATGCGGATACAGCCGTTGGAGACCGAGCGCCCGATCGAGCTAGGCGAGGTGGTGCCGTGGATGCGGAAGTAGGTGTCACGCCCGTTTTGGAACAGGTAGAGCGCGCGCGCGCCAAGCGGGTTGCCGGGGCCGCCGGGCTGAACATAGTCGTTGCCCTTGAACTTGGCATAGGCCCTTGGGTCACGCTCGATCATTTCGTTTGTGGGGCGCCATGTGGGCCATTCTTTTTTGACCTGAATGACGGCGGTGCCGGTGAATTCAAGCCCGGCTTTGCCGACGCCAACGCCATAGCGCAGAGCGGTGCGCGGTGCGGTGACGAAATAGAGGAAATGCGCCTTGGGCAGGATCAGCAATTGACCCGGTTGATAGGCCGGGCCGATCTTGACCGGTTGCGGTGTGAAAATCGGATTGAGTTCAAAGGATTGCGCAACATGCGGCGCGGCAAGGGTCGCGGCGGTGCTGGCAAGGAAGGTGCGGCGAGAAATCATGGTTGGTCCCCGGATATGACATGCACTTGTTTATCTAGAGAATCGTTAGCGCAAAGTGAAGAATTACTCAACGCAGCGCACGCAAACGTTAGATGTGGTTGTTGCATTGGCGGATCACTGGTGAATCCTTGAGCAGCGCGGCGGGCAGAGGATTTTGCTAAAGAAAAAGCGTTTTACCAAAGAAAAACGCGGCCCCCTTGTCGGGAACCGCGTTTCGAAACCAGTGATGACCCCGGCATGCCGAGGTCAAAAAGGCTTAGGCCAGCGCGAGGTTGATCGCAGCTTCGCGACCGTCACGGCCAGGTTCGATGTCGAACGTGACTTTCTGATCGTCGCTGAGGCCGGTCAGGCCCGAACGCTCGACGGCGCTGATGTGGACGAAAACGTCCTTGCCGCCAGTTTCAGGTGCGATGAAGCCGAAGCCTTTGGTTGTGTTGAACCATTTTACGGTGCCAGTGGCCATATCCGTAGTCTCCTATAAATGCTGCCCGCGGTAGTGCGGCAACTCGGCGTAGTCGGTCTGGATCGATGGACTGAGCGCCGTTTGAAGGGAGACAGTGGGTCGAAATAGAATAACGTCTGCAGGGAGGCATATGGGGGCTGGCGCGGAATAAAGCAAGAGAATTCGGTAGGTGGATAATTTGTGGCGGATTGGCGCTTGGGGGGCAGCGCGGGCTTTACCGTGCGTTAACCATGGGGCTTCTAGGGTTGGGGCATGTCGAATTATCGCAGATTGCGCATTCCGGGCGCGCCGGTGTTCTTTACTGTTTGCTTGTCCGAACGGGGCGGGTCGCTGTTGGTGGATGAGATATTGCGGCTGCGTGCAGCGGTGCGGGCCACGATGGCAGAGCGGCCGTTTGAGGCGCTGGCGTGGGTGGTGTTGCCGGATCATATGCACTGCGTGTGGCAGTTGCCGGCGGGGGACAGCGGGTATTCGGTACGGTGGGGGGCAATAAAATCAAGATTTTCTAGGGCGTTGCGCGATGGCGGTAGGGTGGAACCCCACCCTACGACGTTCGGCGAGCAAGATTGCAAAGGGAGAGACCGGGATTTGGCAACGGCGTTTCTGGGAGCATCATTTGCGAAGCGAGCGCGATGTTGCGGCGGCGGTCCGCTATTGCTGGGACAATCCGGTAAAGCACGGGCTGGTGGAGACGCCGGAGGCGTGGCGGTATTCTTCAGTACATCGGGACGTGCGCACCGAAGACGGCGCGGTGTAGGGTTTGCATTCGGCGCATCGTTTGTGAGGTCGAAGTGTACGAGAGTTCCGCCGAATCAGCACCCTACAGTGTTTGATATGGGTGGCGTGGCCCGCGCGAGGTATTTGAACGGGGCGCGAACGGGTGTTTGCCACGCAAACACCCTGCCTCGCGCTGGCGACAAAACGGCGCGCCGTTTTGCGCCTTATCGCGTAAATTTCTTATGTTTCAACCGCTTCGGCTCCAGCGCATCGGCGCCCAGACGGCGTTTTTTGTCTTCCTCGTAGTCCTCGAAGTTGCCTTCGAACCATTCGACATGGGCCTCGCCTTCGAAGGCGAGGATGTGGGTGCAGATGCGGTCGAGGAAGAAGCGGTCGTGTGAGATGACCACGGCGCAGCCGGCGAAATCGACGAGGGCGTCTTCCAAGGCGCGCAGGGTTTCGACGTCGAGGTCGTTGGTCGGTTCATCGAGGAGCAGCACGTTGCCGCCCTCTTTCAACAGGCGGGCCATGTGCACGCGGTTGCGTTCACCACCCGAAAGCAGGGAGACTTTTTTCTGTTGATCGCCGCCTTTGAAGTTGAAGGCCGAGCAATAGGCGCGGGAATTGACCTGTGCGTCGCCCAGTTCGATTATCTCGGCGCCGCCGGTGATCGCCTCCCAGACCGAATCGCCGTCTTTGAGATCGTCGCGGGATTGATCGACGTAGGAGAGTTCGACCGTATCGCCGTATTCGATGCTGCCGGCGTCGGGTTGTTCATTGCCGGTGAGCATTTTGAACAGTGTCGATTTACCCGCGCCGTTGGGGCCGATCACGCCGACGATGCCGCCGGGGGGCAGAGAGAAGCTGAGGTCTTCGATCAGTAGCTTGTCGCCCATCGCCTTGTTGAGGTTTTCGACCTCGATCACCTTGGAGCCGAGGCGCTGACCATTGGGGATGACGATCTGGGCGCGGGCGAGTTTTTCGCGCTCGGACTGGTTGGCCAGTTCGTTATAGGCGTTGATCCGGGCCTTGGACTTGGCTTGGCGCGCTTTTTGCCCTTGGCGCATCCAGTCGAGTTCGCGCTCAAGCGTTTTCTGCTTGGACTTGTCCTCGCGGGCTTCGTGCTCAAGCCGTTTGGCCTTTTGTTCGAGCCATGAGGAGTAGTTGCCCTCGTAGGGAATGCCGCGGCCGCGGTCGAGTTCGAGAATCCAGCCGGTGATGTCATCAAGGAAATACCGGTCGTGGGTCACGATCAGGATGGTGCCCTTGTAGTCGATCAGGTGCTGTTGCAGCCAAGCGATGGTTTCGGCGTCGAGGTGGTTGGTCGGTTCATCGAGCAACAGCATTTCAGGCGCTTCGAGCAGCAGTTTGCAGAGCGCCACGCGGCGGCGTTCACCGCCCGAGAGGGTGGCAACGTCGGCGTCATCCGGCGGGCAGCGCAGCGCCTCCATCGAGACGTCGATCTGGGCGTCGAGATCCCAGAGGTTGGCGCTGTCGATTTCGTCTTGCAGGGTGGCCATTTCCTCGGCTGTTTCGTCCGAGTAGTTCATGGCGAGTTCGTTGTAGCGGTCGAGGATCGCCTTTTTGCTGGCGACGCCGAGCATGACGTTTTCGCGCACCGAGAGCGTTTCGTCGAGTTTGGGTTCCTGTGGCAGGTAGCCGACTTTGGCGCCTTCGGCGGCCCAAGCTTCGCCGGTGAAATCCGTATCCAGCCCGGCCATGATTTTCATCAAGGTCGATTTACCGGCGCCGTTGACGCCGACCACGCCGATTTTCACGCCGGGCAAAAAGCTGAGGTGGATGTTCTCGAAGCATTTCTTGCCGCCGGGGTAGGTCTTGGAGACGCCCTGCATGTGATAGACATATTGGTTGGAAGCCATGGGTGTACCCTCGTCAGTGCGGTTGGTTTTACGTGTCAGGCGCCTGAATAGCTTGTGCGGCTTGTGGGGGCAATCGGGGTTGGGGGAGAAAAGCCGAAGCGTTTTTGCATGTTGCGGCTTGGTCGGATGAGTATTTCAAGAAAGGTGAAAGGCCGGGTTTCGCGTTGACATGGGTATATGTGGGGGGTGACAACGGCGCGATGAGAAATGGGATGCCATATACACGCGCGGGTCGCGTGGTGGGTTTGCTGGGGGGGTCGTTTGATCCGGCCCATGCGGGCCATGCGCATATCAGCCGGGAAGCCTTGAAACGCTTTGGGCTGGATGAGTTGTGGTGGCTGGTCAGCCCGGGCAACCCGCTTAAGGAGCACGGTCCGGCGCCAATGGAAGATCGCTTGGCGAAGGCGCGGGCGGTGATGATGCATCCGCGCGTGAAGATCACCGATTTCGAGGCGCGGGCCGGGACGCGGTATACTGCCGAGACGTTGCGGGCGTTGATCCGGGCCTATCCGGGGGTCAAATTTGTTTGGTTGATGGGGGCGGATAACCTGCATCAGTTGGATCAGTGGCAGGATTGGCGCTGGATCATGGAGACGGTGCCGGTGGGCGTATTGGCGCGCCCCGGTCAGCGGATTTCGGCACGCAATGCCAAAGCGGCGGATGTGTATCGCAAAGCCCGATTGAGTGGTCGGCAGGCGCAGGTATTGGCGCGGGGAGATGTCCCGCGGTGGTGTTTCGTGAACGTGCCGATGATGGACATATCATCAAGTGAAATCCGGGCGCGTGGGTTGTGGAAGCACAGCCGCGCAGCCAAGGCCACGATTGCGGAATAGGCCGGTTGATGGCGCATGCCGGTGCCGGGTGGCATTGGTGCTGGCTAAAACATGTGCCGGGAGACGCTTGTGCCCGGTAAAACCGGGGTGAGGGACATATTGCCCGCTTGCCCGTGCGCGCGCGATTGGGTTAAGTCGCGAACATGACCAAACGTATTTCGAGACGGTTTTTCCTTGCCGCGGGGCTTTTGACCAGCACCGGTGCAGCCGCATGGGCGGATGCGCCCAGAACCTCGTTGAGGCCAGTGGCGCGCAAGGCAGGCAAGGCCGGAGGCGCGGTCAAGGCCGCGATCAAGGTTCAGGCCCCGGACGCCGCCGTGCTTGTTAAACAAGCCAAGCTGGGTGGGCGCGTGGCCTTTGCCGTGGCCGACACGAAGAGCGGTCTTTTGCTGGAAGAGCGCGAGGGCGATCTTGCCCAGCCACCCGCCAGCGTCGCCAAGGCGGTGACGGCGCTTTATGCGCTGGATACGCTGGGGGCGGAGCACCGGTTTGTCACGCGGTTGATCGCGACGGGGCCGGTGCAGAACGGCGTGCTGCGGGGCGATCTTGTGCTGGCGGGCGGGGGGGATCCGACGTTGAGCACTGACGGGCTTGCTGCGCTGGCGCAGAAGCTGAAGGCGGCGGGTATTCGCGAGGTGCGGGGCGATTTCAAGGTCTGGGGTGGTGCGCTTGCGCAGTTGAAGCAGATCGACAAGGGGCAGCCCGATCACGTGGGGTATAACCCGGCGATTTCGGGGCTGACGCTGAATTACAACCGGGTTCATTTCGAGTGGAAGCGCGGCGGCAGCGGCTGGGTTACCACGATGGACGCGCGGTCAAACAAATACCGCCCCGAGGTGAGTGTGGCGCGGATGCGGATCGTCAACCGGAGCCTGCCGGTTTACACCTATGACTCCAAAAACGGCATTGATCACTGGACCGTGGCGAGCAAGGCCTTGGGCAAGGGCGGGTCGCGCTGGCTTCCTGTGCGCCAGCCCGAGATGTACGCGGGACAGGTGTTTCAGACCTTTGCGCGGTCGCAAGGGATTGCGCTTAAGCGGCCCAAGGAATTGACGCGCGCACCCAAGGGCACGACGGTGGCGACGCTGGCCAGCCCGAGTTTACGGTCCATCCTGCGCGGCATGTTGAAATACTCCAACAACCTGACAGCCGAGATGGTCGGCCTTGCTGCGACGGTGAAGCGGCGGGGCAAGGCCAGCACCCTGAAGGGCAGCGCGGGGGAGATGAACCGCTGGAGCATTGGCGCGCTGGGCATGAAGCGGGCGCGGCTGGTGGATCATTCAGGCCTTGGAGAGGCGTCGCGCCTGACGGCGAGCGATTTGGCCAAGGGCTTGGTCAAGGTGCATCGCAACGGCGTTTTGAAGCCGATTTTGAAGCCGATCGCCATGCGCCATTCCAATGGCAAGGTGAACAAGGGGCACCCGATCAAGGTCTATGCCAAGACCGGGACGTTGAATTTTGTCAGCGGGTTGGCGGGGTATATGACCGCCGCCGACGGGACCGAGCTTGCCTTTGCTATCTTTGCGGCGGATGAGGGCAAGCGGGCCAAGATCAAGCGCAATGACCGCGAGCGCCCGCAGGGGTCGCGCGGGTGGAACAAGCGGGCCAAGCAGTTGCAACAAAAGCTGATTGAACGCTGGGGCGCGCTTTACGGTGTTTGAGGAGTGCTTACGCGCACCGAGTGGCGTCTGTCGAGCCGGGTTTTATTTGCACACATAGGTTTGATTGACCTGTTGGGGGCGGTTGGGATCGCCACACCCCTGCGCGACGCAATTGTTGTGCGTGCGCCGGTCCTGAATGGTTTTGCCTGCGTTGGCACCGGTCGGGGTGCAGGCGGGAATCGCGCCGCCACATTCAAGCTCGGCAGTGCACCAGCGATCTTGCTTCCCGAGGGCTGTCCAACCTTTTTGCACGAAAGGATCGGCGGACGCGTTTTGTTGGTTTGAGAATAGGTAATAGGCTTCGTAAACCGCGCCGCGATAGCCCATCAGGATTTTGAAGCCGCCACGCTGTGCATTGTGATTCCCGCCATGAGATGTGCGGGTGTCATCGACTTTCAAGGAAAGCACATCGCCCTTTTTGGCAGGCAAGGCGATGCGCCCGAGATGAGAGGGCGTTTTGGGGTGCCAGAGAACAAGTTGTCGGTCGCCGGCTGTGAACTCTCCCGCGATTGCGGTGTTGTTGATCGCACCTTCCAGCGGAGTGACGGCCATATTCGGGTCGAGCGGTGGCGGACAGTTTGAAGCCGGGTTGGCGTTAAGCTCAATTTTCACGCTGATGATGTCGCCTTGGCGCACAACGTCCAAGGGGTGAGCGAAAGTCCACACATAGTCAAACAGCGCATAGCATTCGGGTTGTCCCGGTTTGTTGACGCGTGCCTGAACATGGCCGCCTTCAGAGGTCAGGTGGTGGATTGTGAAGACCGTCGGGTAGTGGTTGCCCTTGGCCGCGGTGGCGTGCGGCACGTTGGGGTTCATCGTCCACGTGGTGTTTTGCTGGGCGGTTGATCGCGTAGCGAATGCGGTAATGACGATCAGCGCCAGTGCGAAGAAGAATTGCAGCGGTTTGCAGGCGTGTCCAAGGATCATTGAAAATCTCGCTCTGGCTATGGAAAACAAAAAAGTAATTGAGCGAGCCTAGTCTTTGGCCGTGCATTTTGAAAGCGTTTCGATTGTGTGCGAGAGGCGCCGCGCGGTTTGGGGGTGTTGCCGGTGCTGCTGCCTGGTCAGCTTATCGCGGCCAGCCATGGCGGCACGGCGAGCAAGAGATGCGTTACCACGGCGTCGAGCGCATAAAACGACCAGTGCAGCCCGTAAGCCCAGCGAAAGCCGTTGCGCAGGCGCAGATAAAGAAACGGGATCAACAGGCCGAAGGCCGTCGCCGCGAGCGTGAAGCGGGCGACATAGAGCGACGTGAAGCCGTCAAAGATCAGCGTCAGGTGGAAGCCGCCGAACAGCACAGCCATGCCAAGCGAAATGGCGGGCAGCGAAAACCGTGCCCGTGCCGCATTGAGCACAAGGGCCGCGACGAGGATCTGCTGAAACAGGATGTCGATGGATTTGGGTAGGTAATACCACGCCGAGGCAAACATGAACTCGGGCGGGTTCGCGGGCGCACGGAGGGTTGAAACCGGGGGCAAGAGCGGCAGGACGAACACCACGAAGCCGGCATAGGCCAGAAGCACCGGTGCGAGCGCTATAGCGTGCCCGATGAGGCGGCGCGGGCTGATGTGGGGTGACAGGCTTGGGCGAAACAGCAGCAAGGCCGCACCGCTCCACGCCAGATAGAAGGCGGCGAAGAGGATTGGCGCGTCGTCATAGCCGCTTTCGAGCGCCAAGGCGCTGCGCAGGGCATAGTAGGCCCAGCTGGACGCGATCCACATCGCGCCGACCAACAGCAATGCCGTTAGAGGTTTGGCCCGATACAACGCCGTGCGCGCCCGGTCAGACGGTCATGTGTCGCGCCCGTGCGCCACGTTCGATGGCGGCGGCGTGCAGGCGGTCAATCTCTAGCTCGTAGCGGATCTCTTCGAGGAGGCGGATTTCTTCGTTTCCGATAGAGCCATCCGCCGCCGCCACATCACAGGCCAGCGCATAGGCGGTTTCAAACAGGTGTTCGGGCAGGTTGTCCCGCACGAGGCCGAAGAGCGCATCAAGCCCGTCTTCTTGGTCAAACAGGTCGAACACGGTTTGCGACATGACCTTGATGCGGTCGATGTCATAATCGCCAAAAACGGGGAGGTTGTTGACCGCCGACTGGATCTTGACCAGTTCCGAGGTGCGGATTTTCTCGTCAGAGGCCGAGATGGCGATCATCACGGCGACAAGGCAATCCTGCGGGCTGAGCGGGTGGGGGAGTTGATCGTTCATCGCGGGTATCCTTTGTGGCCGGGGTTGAGCTTGTAAATATTGACCTCTGCCCGGTGGAACAATAGGAAACGCAGACCCGGCCACAATGAATCTGGCGGGAAGAATCGGAGATACCCAGAATGTCGGACCTGCGCGACGCCGCCCTTACCAGCAAAGCTTGGCCTTTTGAGGAAGCGCGCCGGGTGCTTAAACGCTATGAAAAGCAGCCACCGGAGAAGGGGTATGTGCTGTTCGAGACCGGCTATGGCCCCTCGGGCCTGCCGCATATCGGGACATTCGGCGAGGTTCTGCGCACGACGATGATCCGCCGGGCGTTTGAGCTGATGTCCGACATTCCGACGCGGTTGATCTGTTTCTCGGACGATTTGGACGGGATGCGCAAAGTGCCGGGCAATGTGCCGGATCAGGACATGTTGCAGGAGCACTTGCAAAAGCCGCTGACCAGCGTACCGGACCCGTTTGGCACGCATGAGAGCTTTGGCCATCATAACAACGCCATGTTGCGCCGGTTTCTGGACACCTTCGGGTTTGAATACGAGTTCATTTCGGCCACAGAGTTCTATCGCTCGGGGCAGTTTGACGAGGTGCTGTTGCGCGCCGCCGAACGCTATGACGATGTGATGAAGATCATGCTCAAGAGCCTGCGCGAGGAACGGCGGCAGACCTATTCGATCTTCCTTCCGATCCATCCGGAGACGGGGCGCGTTTTGTATGTGCCGATGAAGAATGTCGATGCGGAGAAGGGCGAGATCACCTTTGACGACGAGGACGGGCGGGAATGGACGCTGCCGGTGACCGGCGGCAACGTGAAGCTTCAATGGAAGCCCGATTTCGGGGCGCGTTGGGCGGCGTTGGGCGTGGATTTCGAGATGTACGGCAAGGATCATTCGACCAACACGCCAATCTATGACGGGATTTGCCGGGCATTGGGCGCACGCGCGCCGGAGCATTTCACTTATGAGCTGTTTTTGGACGATCAGGGGCAGAAGATTTCGAAGTCTTCGGGCAACGGGATTTCGATTGATGAGTGGCTGAGCTATGCCAGCACCGAGAGCCTGTCGTATTTCATGTATCAAAAGCCCAAGACCGCCAAGCGGATGTATTTTGACGTGATCCCCAAGGCGATGGATGAATACCACCAGCAGCTGCGCGCCTATGCCAAGCAGGATGCGACGCAGAAGCTGAACAACCCGGTCTATCATATCCACAACGGCGATGTGCCCGAGAGCGATATGGTGGTGAGCTTTGCTATGTTGCTTAATCTGGCCAGCGTATCGGGGGCGGAAGACCGCGAGGCGCTGTGGGGGTTCATCCACAAGTATGCACCCGAGGCGAGCGCCGAGACCCATCCGGGGATGGATGCGGCGGCCGGGTTTGCTGTGCGCTATTACAATGACTTCGTGAAGCCCAAGAAGGTGTTCCGCGCGCCCAGCGATCAGGAACGCGCGGCATTGGAAGAGTTGGCGGCGGCGTTTGGCGATGCTGACAAGGCGTTGGACGTCATTGCCCGCAAGAATGCGGCGATGGGCAATGAAGACCCGCTTCCCGAGGTGGATTTCGGGGATGAGGAGTTCCTGCAATCGGTTGTTTTCGCTGTGGGCAAGCTTCACGGGTTTGAGCCGCTGCGCAACTGGTTTACCGCGATCTATGAGGTGCTGTTGGGCGCGAGTCAGGGGCCGCGGTTTGGCGGGTTCGCAGCGCTTTACGGTGTGGACGAGACGCGCGCGTTGATCGCCAAGGCATTGGCGGGCGAGTTGGTCTGAGCAGAATGCGGGAGGTGGGCTCGCGCCCACCCTACGCAGCTGTGAACAGCGCGGGCTGTGATATGTGCTAGGGTCGGGGCGAAGGGAGCCCTGACATGGCACGGTATTTAATTGCATTGGTGATGGTTTTCGCAACCATGGGCGGCGGTTCTGCGCGCGCGCAAGGTGGCGGCATAGAGGCCACGGTCAGCGGGCAGATCGAGGCGTTTCGAGCCGGTGATTTTGCGGCGGCTTTTGGCTATGCCAGCCCCGGCATTCAAGGCATTTTCCAGACGCTGGAGAATTTCGGCATGATGGTCCGACAGGGGTATGGCGTGTTGCTGAACCCGGCGGACATGCAGTTTTTGAACGCGCGGGAAGAGGGTGGCAAGCTGTGGCAGCGGGTGCTTTACCGCGATGTACACGGCGAAATTCACATCTTTGATTACGAGATGATCAAAGGGCCAGAGGGTTGGAAGATCGGCGCGGTGAACCGGGTGGAGATGCCCAAGCCGTCAGCGTGAGGCGGCTCTAGGTGTTGGTTTTCAGCTTACCGAGCGTCGCGTTGAGTTCGACAAACAGGGCGCGACGTTCGTCTTCGGACAGGAAGCGGCCCAGTTCGACCGTGCGGCCATTGCCGGTGAGCGTGATGTAATGCGGCACCGGCCCGCCGGTGACATGGATCTCTGTGCGGACCCAATAGGTATTACAGTCCCAATCGAGCACCGGGCCTTTGCGGGGCTGGTGGGTGAGCGCGGCGTGGTTCGGCGTGAGTGTCAGCACCTCAAGAACTTCGGCGGTTTTATAGGTGTGGCGCAGCGCCCACCAGAGCCCGGCGAGGGCGAGCATCACGAAGGGCAGCAGCCCCCAGAAGAACACCGTTCCGAGCAGCCCGTAGAGGGGCACGGTGATGAAGAGAAACGCCATCATGATGATCACCGCAAAGCCGCGCAGCGGCAGCGAGCGCCACGGCCAGAGGGTGAGCGTGTGGGTGTTCGGAGCGGGGGTGGTCCAGCGGTAGGGCATGGGCAAGCTTTGAGTGATGGTGGGACTTGAAAGGGCAGCTGCGCGCCGCGCGGGAGTGACTGGGGAAAGATAAAAGGCGCGGGGCGTGACGGAAACCGGGAGCGGAAAGAAAAAGGGCCCCGGTTTGATCCGGAGCCCTTTGCAGTGTGTTTCGATGCCGGGCCTTAGTGGCTATGGCCTTTGTCCCAGTCTTCCTGCTTGGGCAGGATTTCGAACGTATGTTCGGGGGGCGGGCAGGACACGGTCCATTCCAGCGTATCGGCGTATTCGTTCCAGTAGTTGTTCTCGGTCACTTTTGCGCCGCGGAACAGCGAGTAGAACATGATGCCGAAGAACAGCAGGAACGACGAGAAGCTGAGCAATGCGCCCCAGCTGGAGACGTAGTTCCAGTAAGCGAAGGCTTCTGGGTAGTCGATGTAACGGCGCGGCATGCCCTGACGGCCCAAGAAGTGCTGGGGGAAGAAGGTCAGGTTGACGCCGATGAAGAACATCCAGAAGTGCACCTTGCCCCAGAATTCGGGGTATTGGCGGCCTGTCATCTTGCCGAAGTAGAAGTAGATCCCGGCGAAGATGGTAAAGGCGGCCCCCATCGACATGGTGTAGTGGAAGTGCGCCACGACGTAGTAGGTGTCGTGATAGGCGCGGTCGACGCCGGCCTGGCTGAGCACGATGCCGGTTACGCCGCCAACGGTGAACAGGATCAGGAAGCCGAAGGCGAAGAGCATCGGGGTTTTGAATTCAACCGAGCCGCCCCACATGGTCGCGATCCAGCTAAAGATTTTCACCCCGGTCGGCACCGCGATAACCATGGTGGCCAGCATAAAGTACGACTGCTGCGAGAGCGACATGCCAACGGTATACATGTGGTGCGCCCAGACGACGAAGCCGATGGCCCCGATCGCGATCAGCGCCCAGACCATGGGCAGGTAGCCAAACACCGGCTTGCGCGAGAAGGTGGCAAAGACGTGTGACACAAGGCCAAAGCCGGGCAGCACCACAATATACACCTCGGGGTGACCGAAGAACCAGAGAATGTGCTGGTAAAGGATCGGGTCACCGCCACCGGCCGGATCAAAGAAGGTTGTGCCAAAGTTCCGGTCTGTCAGCAGCATGGTGATGGCGCCAGCCAACACCGGCAGGGCCAGAAGGATGAGCCATGCGGTCACGAAGATCGACCATGCAAACAGCGGCACTTTGAACAGGGTCATGCCGGGCGCGCGCATGTTCAGGAAGGTGGTGATCATGTTGATCGCGCCAAGGATCGAGGAGGCGCCAGAGACGTGCACCGCGAAGATGGCGAGGTCCATGGACATGCCTGCTTCGGATGTGGAGAGCGGTGGGTAGAGCACCCAACCGACGCCAGATCCGAGTTGATCATTGCCGCCGGGCGCAAAGAGCGAGGCGACGCCAAGCGCAACACCCGCCACATACATCCAGAACGACAGGTTGTTCATCCGCGGGAAGGCCATATCGGGCGCGCCGATTTGCAACGGCATGAAGAAGTTGCCGAAACCGCCGAACAGCGCCGGAATAACCACGAAGAACATCATCAGAACGCCGTGATAGGTGATCAACACGTTCCAGAGGTGCCCGTTCGGAGAACAGGTTTCAGGGGTCGAAAACAGATGGAAGCCTTCGAGGCACATGTATTGCACCCCAGGGTGCATCAGCTCGAGGCGCATGAACACCGTGAAGAGAACGGCGATGAGGCCGACGAAGGCAGAGACGACGAGATAAAGAAGCCCGATGTCTTTGTGGTTGGTTGACAGGAACCAGCGGGTAAAGAAACCGCGGTTGTCTTCATGTGCGTGGCCGTGAATGGCTGCGTCTGCCATGCGATGCCTCCTGTTGCATGTCTTGGGGGTGCGGCGCCTGATGCGACGCACAACTGTTCAATGCTGGTTTTAGAATGCGAGGCAGGTCTGAGCAACGTCTGAAATTGATCTGGATCAATTTATTTTGTCGCACCCCTTGAAAGCGGATTGCAGAAAAGTGGTTGTTTCGCAGCAGCTTGGCCGGTTGGGCCGAGAAAAGGGCTGTGCGAAACGGCCCGCAATGGGGGCGATTTGACGCGGGTCGCGCCAAGCGCTGCGCCGTGCGGAGGCGGGCGGGCAGGGCAAAAGCGGCGCAGGATTCTGCACCAATCGGGCCGGGATTGGCGCGCAGCGGGGCAGTCAAACCTGCCAAAAGCAAAGAAAAACGGGAGGCGATGAGGCCTCCCGTTTGGGTGATTTGCGATGTCCGCCTGCCAAGGAGGCAGATGCACGTGCGCTTATTCAGACGCCGGAGCATCCGCAGCCGGAGCCGGCGAATGTGTGGCGAGATAAGCCGCAACGTCGGCCTGACCCTTTTTCATCTTGAAGGCCATTTTGGACTTCTTGGCGTAGCCTTGGGCGTCGAGCCATTTCTTGGGGTCGGTCATATATTCGGCGAGCGCCTCTTCGGTCCAAACGAATTCGGCGGCGGCGGCTTCTTTGAGGCCGTTGCCGTATTTGAAGCCATCCTGGGTGCCCGCAACGCGGCCGACGATACCATAGAGGTTCGGCCCTGTTTTGCCGCCTTTCATGATCGGGTCGCCTTCGGGGGCGCGATCATGTGGCAGGCTTTACATTTCTTGAAGGATTTTTTGCCTTTTTCGGCATCGCCCGCCGAGTGGCTTTCGGCGAAGGCCGGTGCGGCAAGGGCAAGAAGAGCGACGGCGATGGTGGAGAGAATCGGTTTCATTTCTACCTCTTTAGCATGTGCTCACGTTTCGTTCGTCTCATGATATAGAGGCGGGTAGAGGTGGCACAAGGCAAAGCTTTGATCGAATTGTCGCATGTTGGGGTGGTGTGGGGGCAGTTTAAACCGCCGTGCCGAAGGTGGTCTCAAAAGTGTCGCGCAGGGCGAGGTCGAGGTCGTCCATTGTGACGGGAAGACCGAGATCGACGAGGCTGGTGACGCCACGATCGGTGATGCCACAGGGCACGATGCCGGAAAAATGCTCAAGATCGGGTTCGACGTTGATCGAAATGCCATGGAAGGAGACCCATCTGCGCAGGCGGATGCCGATGGCGGCGATCTTGTCCTCACGCGGGGAGCCATCGGGTTGCGGCGGTTTTTCGGGGCGGGTGACCCAGACGCCGACGCGCCCCTCGCGGATTTCGCCAGTCACGTTAAAGCGGCCAAGGGTCGCGATGACCCATGTTTCAAGCTGTTTGACGAAGGCGCGCACGTCATGGCCGCGCTTGCCCACGTCGAGCATGACATAGACCACGCGCTGTCCCGGTCCGTGATAGGTGTATTGGCCGCCGCGCCGGGCCTCGTGCACGGGAAAGCGGTCGGGGTCGGTGAGGTCCTCGGGCTTGGCCGAGGTTCCGGCGGTATAGAGCGGCGGATGTTCGAGCAGCCAGACGCATTCATCCGCCTCGCCCGCAGCAATGGCGGCGACACGCGCTTCCATGAAGGCAAGCGCGGTGTCGTAGTCGGTTAAGCCGTCAGAGATTTTCCAGTCGACCATCGGCGGCCTAGCTATTTGGGCGCACGCGCGCGCCGCTTTTGTCGGCAAAGGCGGCGAGGCGGGCGCGGGCGTCGGGTTGGGTGTTGACCACACCGGCGACGACCGATTCGGCATAGGCGGCGTCCATTGCGGACATGTTCTGCATGTGGCTGACTGCCGAGCAGATGGCAAAGTTCGACAGCGGCAGGTTTTCGGCGCAGCGGCGGGCGATTTCGATGGCGCGATCGAGGCTGGAGCCGTCAACGAGATACTGCGCAAGGCCGAGATCGACAGCTTCCTGCCCTTGATAGACGCGGCCGGTGAGCATCATGTCGATCATCCGCGCCTTGCCGACAAGGTCGGTCACGCGGATCGTGGCGCCGCCGCCGGTGAAGAGGCCGCGCTGTCCTTCGGGCAAAGCGAAATAGGCGGTTTGGTCCATGACGCGGATATGGGCCGCGCTGGCCAGTTCCAGACCGCCGCCGACCACGGCACCTTGCAGGGCGGCGATAACCGGAACGCCACCGTATTCCATTTTGTTGAACGCCTCGTGCCAGCGCAGGCAGATATGCATGAAGTCGGCGGGGCTGCGGTCTTGGTCGTGGTGTTCGATCAAATCAAGCCCGGCGCAGAAATGCGGGCCAGCCCCGGCGAGGACCACTGCACGCACCCCGGCGCGGGGGGCGGTGGCGAAAAACTCAACCATTTCTTCGACCGTGTGGATGTCGAGCGCGTTGCGTTTGGCCGGACGGTTCAGCGTGACGATCCAGACGCCGTCATCTTGTGGGGCAATAGACAGGTTGGAAAATTTGCTGGGGTCGATGGTGGGGGTCATGGCGGCGTCCTTTACCTGTGTCCTTGGAAGGTTTTGGCGATTTTCTCAATCATCCTGATGGGGAATGCAAGGACGCCGTGCATCGCATTAGCCCGTCGCAGGGACCGGAGCGAGTTGGCGTAGGATGTTGGTGTAATTCTCAACCCCTTGGGCGCCGGTGACGAGATGTTTGAGGTCAAACACCATGGCGGGCACGCCGCGAATGCCTTTTTGCGCCCAGAAGTCCTGCATCTGGCGAACATCACCGGCGAAGCGCCCGGAGTCGAGCGCGGTGCGGGCCTCGGCCGTATCAAGCCCGAGGTCGCCCGCGATGGCGGTGAGCGTGTCGAGGTCGGAGACATCGCGCCCGTCGGTGAAATGGGCCTTGATCAGAGCGAGTTTCATCTCGGTCTGTTTGCCATGCGCGGCGGCGAGTTCGATCAGCTGATGGGCGCGGAAGGTGTTCACCATGCGGCTGTCATCGGTAAAGTTGAAGGTGAAGCCAAGGGAGGCGCCAAGGGTGGTGAGCTGTTCACGGTTGCGAGCGCTGTCTTCGGGCGTAACGCTGTATTTCTCGGCCAGATGCTCGCGCATGTTCTGGCCTTCAAGAGGCATTTGCGGGTTGAGTTCGAACGGGTGCCAAAGGATTTGAACCTTGGTGCCGGTGTCGGCGATGGCTTGGGACAGTTGGCGATAGCCGATAATGCACCACGGGCAGACCACGTCGGAGACGATGTCGATGCGCAGGGTATCGGGCGGTGTTTCGGACAGGTCGGTCATGACGGGGCCTTTTTGAGTGCGTTTCGGATGCCAAACTGTGCTGTGCGCCGGTGCGATGCAATGGGGCGGTTTTCAGTTTTTCGTGTGTTTGATGCACAATTCCAGCCGATTTTGCCGCGAAAAGGCAGGAATACCACCAGTGGAATTCCCAGTTTGTTCTTGCCTTCCACACTCCGCTACGGCCATATTTCAGTATATTTTGTTGGGATCACCCTTTCCAAGGCGCTGCCACGAGCGATATTTAGACGAAAAGTGCTTGAAGCTGGTGCCGGGTGAATATCATTGAAAGGAACCAGTATGACGATCAAATATCTTGTTGCGGGCCTTGTCTCCGCGAGTTTTCTGACCACGACAGCCCCTGCTCCGGCGCGGGCGGATAACAATCTGGCGGCTGGTATTGTCGGCGCGATTGTCGGTGGCGCCATTGTCAACGAGGCGCACAAGCGCAAGAAATACAAGAAAAAACGCTATTACAAATCGACCAAGAAACCCAAGGCAAAGATGTCGTCGGCACAGCGCACGGCCAACCGCGAGGTGCAGACATCGCTGAACCACTTCCAATGGAATGTGGGGCGGCCTGACGGTGTTCTGGGGCGCAATTCGCGCCGAGGTGTGTCGCAATATCAGGCGTTTATGAACTTTCCGGTGACCGGCAAGCTGTCCGAGCTTGAACGCAGCATTCTGGTGACATCCTATCAGAAAGCGGTTCTTGGCGGGGCGGGTGTGGCGCAGTTGGTGTCGACATCGCCGCACGGGCTTCGCGCGCTTTTGTTGGACACCCGCAATCAGATGCTGGGCACGATGGCGGCGGCGCCGGCACCGCAGCAGGTGCAGCCGGCGATGCAATCAGAGCCACAGCAACAGCAAGCCGCAGCGCCGGCGTTTTCATCGCAGGTGGCTTCGGCCGCGCCGGTGACAACGCAACCCGGTCTGCCGACCTTTGCCGCGCCGAGCGCACCGCAAGCCGTGTCGCTGGCCTCGCATTGCGCCAAGATCAGCCTTGTGACCTCGTCCAACGGCGGTTTCGTGACCGAGGCCCGTATGGTCGATCCGAATCAGGCGCTGGGTGAGCAATTCTGCCTTGCCCGTGGCTATGCCATGGATCAGGGGCAGGCGATGGCCGCGAAAATCCAAGGCTTTTCGCCGGCTCAGATCGCCAAGCAGTGCAGCGACTTCGGGGCGCTTTTGAAGGGGCAGGCGGCACAGCTTTCGACGCTACCGCGGGCCGCGATCATTCAAAACGTGTCGGGCTTTATCGGTGGCACGGGGATGAGTGCGGATCAGCTGATGGGCACATCGAAAGTGTGTCTCTCGGTTGGATACCGCACCGATGACATGGGCGTCGCGATTGCCTCGGCTCTGGTTCTGAATGCGCTGGGGCAGGATGCCTATGGCGAGCTTCTGGGCCATCACCTTGTGTCCGGAATCGGCACGAGCGAGCGCAAGGATTTGGCGATGGATTGGTATGCTTCAGCCATTCAGGCCGTGCCGGTGTTTGCGCCCGGTCAGCCCGAGCGGAGTGGGTTGATCCAGCGAGCCGCGCTGATGATGAACGGTCACACCGTTGCGCCGGTGGCCCCGGTCACCCAGCCCGAGCCCGTGTCGGCCACGACCGGAAACGGCGGTGCCACGCAGGGGTTTGCCTCGCAAGGCATGAGCCTTTTGGAAGGGGCGCAGCCTGCTGCTGACTAAGCGGAGCGCGACCCATAAGATGATTACAAGGCGCCCTGATTTCGGGGCGCCTTTTTCATGGGTAAATTCACAGTCAAATTTGTGGGCAAAGACACCATTGCCAGATTCATGCGGCGATAGAGGATTTCCTCTTCACAACGACGGTATGCTTCGCTATACGGCCCCTCACCAAGCCTCAGACAGTGCGGTCGTGGCGGAATTGGTAGACGCGCAGCGTTGAGGTCGCTGTGGGGTAACACCCGTGGAAGTTCGAGTCTTCTCGACCGCACCATTACTTTCCGACAGGAAAGTGCGACGATCCCATCAGGAAAATTAGAACAGCTTTTGCTTCAAAGGCACGCGGCAGGTTTGCTGCGGTCGGTTTTTTGGTGTCTTTGGCGTCCCGGTGCCGGGTCCGGGTGGGGCATGTAACTTTGCGAAAAGAGCGGTTAGGGTGCGGGGGAATGCAACGCATGGAGACCGTGATGCAGCTTCCTGAACCGACCCTTTCGCCCGTTTGCACGATAGATGTGGAGTTGGGGCCAATCCGTGAATTGGGTGACGGGCGCGGCGGGAAGAGGCGGATTATCCCGATTATCGGCGGCACGGTGACGGGCGCGCGATTGAACGGCAAGGTTTTGAATGTCGGCGCCGACTGGCAGACGATTTTCGAAGGCGGGATGGCCGAGCTTGATACCCGCTATGCTTTGGAAACGGACGACGGGGCGGTGATAGAAATCATCAACTACGGGTATCGTTTTGGCCCGCCTGAGGTGCTTGCGGCGCTGGTGCGGGGCGAGGAGGTGGCTCCTGAGACCTATTACATGCGCACCCATGCGCGGCTTGAAACTGGCGACCCGCGATATGATTGGGTGAATCACACGTTGTTTGTCGGCACGGGCGCGCGGTTTAAGTCGGCCGTGAGGGTGGCGATTTACGCTATCGACTAATCGACTAACTGTCATCGCTTGGAGTTGGATCTGCCTGTGAACGGCAGAGAAAAATGTGCGGCAACCCGGGGACAGGTCACCGCACGATGATGAATTCGAAATAAAAATGTGTAATGCGGGCAATATGGCGCGAACGTGTAACATTGGTGGTATGTCGCGGGTTAAGACGAGCCCGCGACATGCCTGAGACGTGGCGAATGACCGGTTTGGACGTAACGGCATTTGAAGGCTGGTCTTTACTCTTGGTAAGGCGCGGCATCTTATCTGGGCCGAGACGCGAGGAGAGGAGATACCCAATATGGACATGAATTTTGGCATCCGCGAGGAGATCGAGCCGCTGCTGGAAAAAGTGCGCACGATGATCCGTGAGGAGGTTATGCCGCTTGAAGATGAATACCACGCGGAGATCAACAAAGGCGACCGCTGGACGTTCACAGAGCGCCAGACCGAGATCTTGGAAGGTTTGAAATCGAAGGCCAAGGCGCAAGGCCTTTGGAACTTCTGGCTGACGGACAGCAAGAGCGGGTTCGGGCTTTCTACGGTTGAATACGCCTATTTCGCAGAGGAAATGGGCAAGACGCCGCTTGGCGCCGAAGTGTTCAACTGTTCCGCGCCGGACACCGGGAACATGGAAGTTCTGGAACGCTATGGCGCGGACTGGATGAAGGAAAAGTGGCTGTCGCGGCTGCTGGAAGGTGAAATCCGCTCGGCTTATTTGATGACCGAGCCGGACGTGGCCTCGTCCGATGCGACGAATATCTCGATGTCTTGCGTGCGCGACGGTGACGAATATGTGCTGAACGGCGAGAAGTGGTGGTCTTCGGGGGCGGGCGATCCGCGCTGCAAGATCTACATCACAATGGTGAAGACCGGCGGCGACGATGCGCCGCGTCACCAGCAGCATTCGATGATCTTGATCCCTGCCGGGACCGAGGGAATCGAAATTCTGCGTCCGATGGAGGTTTATGGCCGGGATGATGCGCCGCACGGGCATATGCACATCCGGTTTACCAATGTGCGCGTGCCGGTGGACCACATGATCCTTGGTGAAGGGCGCGGGTTCGAAATTTCGCAAGGGCGGCTTGGACCGGGACGGATTCACCATTGCATGCGTGCCATTGGCCAAGCCGAATCCGCGCTTGAGCGGATGTGCAAGCGGGCGTTGGAGCGTGAGGCGTTCGGCAAGCCGATTGCGCATCTTGGGGCCAATTATGACATCATGGCCAATGCGCGGATCGAGATTGAGCAAGCGCGGCTGCTGTGTCTGAAGGCGGCATGGTATATTGATCAGGGCGATCCGCGCGAAGCGGCGCCTTGGATCTCGATGATCAAGGTGGTGGCACCGTTGACCGCGTTGCAGGTTCTGGATGATGCCGTGCAGATGCATGGTGGCGCGGGCGTGAGCCAGGAAACGCCGCTGGCGATTGCGTGGACGCAGGTGCGCACATTGCGTCTTGCCGATGGGCCCGACGCGGTTCACCGCCGTCAGGTGGCGCGTAAAGAGCTTAGAAAATACACCCAGCAAAAGGTGTAACGCCACATACGTAGGGCGGGGTTTCACCCCGCCTTGCGCTGCGGCGCGTGTTGCTCTGGCGTTAAGCTGAGTTTCAACGCAAGAAACGGCAAAACAAAAAACGGCGCCCCGGTGAGGAGGCGCCGTTTTCTACTTTTTACCCAATAGGTTACTCGCCAGCGTAGCGTGCGTCGGGGCGGTAGGAGATGCTCTCGGATGCTTTGAAGCGACCGCCTTCGAGCTTCTCGATCTTGCCCTCGCGCAGCAGTTGCCCGAAAGAGCGCAGCCCGTCCTCACGCGAGAACTCGTCTTTTTCGACCTTGCGCACTTGGGTCATCAGCTGCGGGCGGGAGAACTGTTCGCGACCTTCGACAAAGGAGAGGTAGGCAGCGGCGGCTTCGAGCAGTTCGGGCAGGCTGTTGGCGCCAACGCTTTCGGCGTAATCGGCGAATTCGCCTTCCGCGACCGGCTCTTCGCTTACGCCGGTGTCGGCCATGTCCACGCGACGCGGGCGGACGGGCTCTTGGGCCGCGGTTTCGGTGACATCAACGCGTTGTTCGGCAACCAGTTTGAGCGGAGCGGGACGCGAGGGTTCCGGGCGACGCGTGCGGGTTTTGACTGCCTCGGGGCGGCGCGGGCGCACCACGCTTTCGAGGTCATCGCGGTAGGCGACCGTGTCGGGCCCTTTGTCGTTCAGCGACTTGCCGGCGCTTTCTTCGGCCTTGGCGGCGGCAACGGCGGCGCGCAGGTGGGCGATGGCGTTGCGGCGGCCTTTGCCGGTTTCCTCGTCCATCTGGTTGTCGGCTTCGGCGAAAATACGGCCCATTTCGTCTTCGGCATCCGCTTTGAAGGCGTTTTGCGCGCCTTGTTGCCCCTGCTCGGCGGCGTAGTCGTTTTCGTCGAGGCCGTCATCATCGGCGGCACCAAAGATGTTGTCGCCATTGTCATCACCACCGTCGGCAGCGGCGAGGCTGTCGTCGTGGCCAGTATCCGTGCCAGTATCTAGGCCTGCATCGGCATCAAGAGAGCCATCGAGATCGGCGACAGGAGCATAGTCGTCTGCGCTGTCGTCAGCTTCGGCGGCATCGCCACCCTCAGGGTTGAGCAGGCCATGCAACCGTTCGCTCAGGTCGTCGTCGCCGTCGATTTCTTCGTAGTCGTCTTCAAAACCGGTGAGATCAGCGGCCTGATCGTCTTGCGGCAGCTCGAGTTCGGCTTCGACGGCGGCGAGTTCATCGCGCAGCTCGGCTTCTTCTTCGGCGGAGAGGCTGGTGTCGGCGGCAGGATCGTCGCGCGCCACTTCGGCTTCTTCTTCGAGATCACCCGAGGCGATGGCAGCGTTAAAGACGCTGCGCTTCATCTTGATGATACGGGCGCGAATCGAGCCTGTTTTCTCAGGCTCTTCCGCAGGTGCGAGGTGTTCGCCGATGACGGGCGCCTCTGCGCTTGTGTCGAGGCTATCGTCGGCGTCAAACGTGTCGTCTGCGCCGTCGTCCGCCGCGATGAATTCTTCCGGGTCGAAAAGCGCGTCGTTGCTATCGTCAACCGCGAGGTCGTCGTCTAGATCGGTGTCCGTATCGTCGCTGTGGTCCTCGGCAATCGCGTCGGCTGGGGGCGGTGTGATGAGCGCCTCGGCAACGTCAGCGGGGGCTTCGGTTTCGACGGGTTCATCCGCGCCAAAACGATCGAGCAGAGCGGCGATGTCGCCGTCTGTGGTGTCGTTTGCGTCCTCTGCCGGGGCGTCGGAGGCAAGCTCGGCTTCGTCGTCGATGGCCAGCGCGGCTTCGAGTTCTTCATTGGTGTCAGCGAGGAAGTCGTCGGCGTGTTCATCTTCGGCAAGCAGCGGATCCGCGCTTTGCGAAACAACGGCGCGGATGCGGCGCAGCTTGGCGGCAACGCTGTCGGCTGGCTCATCGCTGATGGCGGCTTCTGCGGGATTGGCGAAGGCTTGCGGTGCGAATTCGCCAGAAACGTCGCCAGTGATGTCACCGGAGTCGTCGTCATAAAGCTCTTCTTCGTGCGCTTTTACTGGCGAATCTGCGGGCGCGTCGGTCTGAACCGCGTCAATTGCGATGTCGGTGTCGGTCTCTGCCTCGGCTTCATCTTCCACCTCGGTGGTCTGATCTTGAGCGGGCATATCGGCGAGGGGCGCCGCAGCGGGGGCGTCCTGTGTCAGGTTGACGGGAGCCATAGCCATTGCGATCGGCGTCCCTTCAGCCGGAGCAGCCTCCAGCGGAGCTTGGAACGCGGTGGGTTGGCTGTTTTGAACGGTCAGATCGTCTTCGGAAACCGGGGCGACCGGCGCAGAAGGCGCATCGGTTGCAGGTTCAGCTTTGGGCGCTTCAGGCTGCGAGCGTTCGGCTTGTGGCTGCGACTGGACTGGAGCTTCGTTCTCGGGCTCGGCGGGCTCGGTGCGTGCCTCGTCCGGGGTTTCGACTTGTGTCTCAACCTTTGTCTCAGCCTGTGTTTTGGCCGGTTCCTGGGCTGCGTCCTGAACGGCGGCGGCCGCGACGGGAAGGATCGAGCCGTGATCTGCACGCAGAACAATGCTGTTTTCTTCCATGCGGGCTTCGACGCGGCGAGCGATCTCTTTCTCGGCAATGCGCGCGAGCATTTCGGCGTCGGGGGTCGGTGGTTCGGCCCCGAAGTAGCGGTCATCCGCCGCGAGATCCCGAAAATACTCGGCGATCGCCTTCATCGTGCCGAAGGAATCATCGAATCCTTCAAGGGTGCACGAGAACGTGCCATATGAGACTGTAAGGATCTTGTTGGTATCAACCATGTCAATGCTCGCCTAAAGATTTCTTAGTTGTGTAAACTTGTAATCTCCTATCCCAGTCGAAAGCGGCCCGATTCTTAGATGTTTAGCGTATCATTTCGTGACAAGAATGTGGCTAGTTTCCACTTTGGGAAACAATAACCCATGAAATCGCCAATTGTTCACGATTCGAGATCAATAACCTTGGTTGGTGGCGGAAAGGTGAGAAAATCCTTGCTTTGCGCAGCGATTGATCACGCTCCGAGGATAGTAGCAGCAGATGGGGCCGCGCAAGAGGTGCTGCGCCACGGGTTTATGCCCGAAGCGGTCATTGGCGATTTTGATTCCCTCAGCGAGGCCAGCAAGCGCCGTATTTCGCAGGATCGCCTGCATGAGATCAGCGAGCAGGATAGCACGGATTTCGAGAAATGCCTGAGCCGGATTGAGGCGCCGCTTGTTCTTGGGGTTGGATTTGAGGGGGGCGGTTGGACCATCAGCTGGCGGCGTTGCATGGTTTGATGCGCTACCCGGAGCGGCTGTGTGTGTTGTTGGGCAAACGCGATCTTGTGTTTCTGGCTCCGCCGGAGATCAGGTTGGACCTGCCGGAGGGTGCGCGGTTTTCGCTGTTTCCGATGGCGCGGGTCAAGGCGGTGTCCGAGGGGTTGCGCTGGGCTGTGGACGGGCTGGACCTTGCGCCGGGCGAGACGATCGGCACGTCAAACATGGTGACCGGGCCTGTCAGGCTTGGGGTGGATCGACCCGGTTTGTTGGTTATTCTGCCGGTGGAACAGATGCCTTTGGTGTTGCCGGTGCTGGAGCAACCGGAACTGGCGCGCTGGACCGCTCGGTCAGGATGATAAACAGGCCGGCGGCGATGGTGATGGCGATTCCAACGAGCGCCATGTCATTGGGCCAGTCGCCGAAGACCTCCCAGCCGATCAGGGCGGCGATGGGTATTTCAAGATATTGCATCGGCGCAAGGGTGGCAGAGGGCGCGTGGCGCAGGGACCATGTCATCAGCAGATGCGCCATTGTGCCAAGGACGCCGATGCTGATCAGCAATGTGATCTCGGTCAGGTTGGGTGCGACATAGGCGAGCGGCGCGATGTCGAGTTGTGTGCCGATGATCAGCACGGGCAACAGGAACACACTTGCCATAACACCGCTGACGGCCTGAAGACCGATCGGGTCGCTATCCCGCGCGATTTTGCGGGTGATAAGCATGAAGAAAGCGAAGTTGAGCGCCACGCCCAGCGGAAGAAGCGCGGCCCAGCCGACGGCAACAAAGCTTGGCTGAACAACGAGAAGCGTGCCGCCGAAACCCACAACGGCCCCGAACAGGCGGCGGCGTCCGACGTGCTCTTTCAGGACATAGCGCCCCAATACCAGCATGATGAAGGGCATGACAAAGGCAATGGCCACCGCATCGGCCAAAGGCAGGTATTGCAGTGCCGCGAACATCAACCCGATGCCGATCACATGCAGCACTGTGCGCAGGCTGGCGAGGAAGAGCACGTTGCCGCGCATCCGCCATGGGCGGTTGGTGAGCATGATCACAGGAATGAGGAGCGCCACCTGCACCGCAAAGCGAAAGAACAGCAGTAGACCGATGGAAACGGATTCGCCCAGCACTTTGGCGACGGCGTCGCTTATGGGGGCGACGATGCAGAACCCGAGCATCAGGGTTATACCAAGGAGGGGGCGGTCGGCAGTCATAAGCCGGGACATTAGGGGGAATAGATGACCAAGGCAACTATACCAGAGATTGAATTGCGGCCCCGCAATTACGGGGCGATTTCCGGTTAGGAAAGCTCAGCAATTGGGGACGTTAACGGCGAGGCCGCCCAGCGAGGTTTCCTTGTATTTTTCGCTCATATCCGCGCCGGTCTGGCGCATGGTTTCGATGCAGGCGTCGAGCGGGACGCGGTGGGTTCCGTCACCGCGCAGAGCCAGAGACGCAGCAGAAACCGCTTTGATTGCGCCAAGGCCGTTGCGTTCGATGCAAGGCACTTGCACCAGTCCTTTGACCGGGTCGCAGGTCATGCCGAGGTGATGTTCGAGCGCGATTTCGGCGGCGTTTTCGATTTGGGCCGGGGTGCCGCCCATGACGGCGCAGAGTCCGGCTGCGGCCATGGCGGCGGCAGAGCCGACTTCGGCCTGACAGCCCGCTTCGGCGCCGGAAATCGAGGCGTTGTATTTGACCAGCCCGCCGATGGCGGCTGCGGTGAGCAGGAACTCTTGGATTTTTGAGGGGGCCGCGCCGGGGACATGGTCAAGCCAGTAGCGGATCACGGCGGGCATGACCCCGGCGGCGCCATTGGTGGGGGCGGTGACGACCTGACCGCCGGCGGCGTTTTCTTCGTTCACCGCCATGGCATAGGCAGAGATCCAGTCGTTGATCGTATGCGGCGCATTGAGGTTCATGCCGCGCTCTGCCTCGAGTTGGTCGCGGATTGATTTGGCGCGGCGCTTGACGGCGAGGCCACCGGGGAGTTCGCCTTCGGCTTCAAGGCCGCGGGTGATGCAATCGTCCATGACCTGCCAGATGCGGGCGGTGCCCTTGGAGAGCGATTGCGCGCAGCCGCGCGAGATCTCGTTTTCGCGTTTCATATCGGCAATGGTTTTGCCCGAGTGTTCGGCCATCTCAAGCATCTCGGCGGCGGATTTGAAGGGGTAGGGCACGAGCGGGCCAGTGTCGGTGTCTTTGCCCGCTTCGAGTTCGGCAGCGGTGAGGACAAAGCCGCCGCCAACGGAATAGTAGGTTTCCTGCAGGGTCACGTCGCCTTGGGCATCGGTGGCCATGAGGACCATGCCATTGGCGTGGCCGGGAAGCGGCGGACCGTAGTCAAAGATCAGGTCTTCTTTGGGGTGAAAATGTAGTTCGGGCAGGCCGGGGGGGTGATCCTGTGGCTTTCGCGGATTGCGGCAAGGGTGGCTTCGGCCTTGTCGTGGTCATAGCTGTCGGGTTCAAACCCGGCGAGGCCGAGGATGGTTGCGCGGTCGGTGGCATGGCCGACGCCGGTAAAGGCGAGCGAGCCATGCAGCGAGCCACGCAGCCCGGCAAAGACAAAGGGCGAGGCGCGCATTTGGTCGAGAAAGCGGGCAGCGGCCACCATGGGCCCCATGGTATGGGACGAAGACGGGCCGACGCCCACTTTGAACATTTCGAAGACGGAAAGGAACATCTAGGTTGCGCTTCCTTCTGGTGGGGTGGCGTGGATGGGGCGGGTGAAGGGCGTTTCGCCCAGCCCTTCGGCAAGGATGGCGCGCCCAACGCTGGGGCGCTGTTCGATCCGCGCCGCATGGGCGGCCAGATGCGGCGTGTCGGAAAGCGAGAACCAAGCCGTGCCGCCGCTGGGGTAAAGCGCGGCCCACCGCAGGAGCGGCGGCAAGTAGAGATCAAGCGCCGAGACCGGAATGGCATTGAAATAGGGCGGGTGGGTTGCGGCGAGATTATCGAGCGCTTGCAGGTGCGTTTTAAGCGCGCTTTGCATGGTGGCGCTGAGCGCGGCTTGGTGGGTAGGGTCGGCGCCGGCGTATTTGGCGGGATAGAACAGCATTCGCAGGCCGGGGTGGAGCGTGTTCGACAAAAAGAACAGCCATTTGAGGAAATCACCGCGCTCAGGCGCATCGGGTGCGGGGGCCAGCACGCCGTGTGTGTCAGCGAGCCAGAGCAGGATTGCGCCAGTTTCGAAGATCGCTCCGTTAGGGGTTTCCAGCACCGGGATCAGCCCATGTGGATTGAGAGAGCGATAAGCCGCAGACGCCTGTGCATTGGCCGCGCGGTCAACGAGGGCGGTCTCATACGGCAGGCCGAGTTCCTCTAACGCCAGCCGCACGATGAGCGACGCGTTGTCAGGGGCGTAATGCAGGCGGTAGGTCGGGGTCATTGACGAGTCCGGCTTAGGATTGGCGGTGGTCGTGGAGGGGCTTTTGGTGAGTTGTGGATGGCATTGTTTCCTATCGGAAACACAACCGCCCGCAAGGTCAAGGCGATTTCGGGCGTGTTGGGGTGCAATAAGCTCTGTTTCGGGTGGAATTCGCACTCGCGCGACGCGGCCAAGTCTCCTATAACCCCTCACGGGGACGATATTACGGAGATGCTGCCAATGACCGGGGAACTTTCACCCATCGACAAGGCCAAGTTTGTGGCCGCAAAACGCGCCGCCGAAATGGTGGAAGACGGGATGCGCGTCGGGCTGGGCACCGGCAGCACGGCGGCGTGGCTGGTGCGCTGCATTGGCGAAATGGTGCGCGACGATGGATTGAAGATTCGCGGCGTTCCAACATCGACACGCACAGCCGAGCTGGCGCGGGACGTAGGGATCGAGGTGATTTCGCTGGACGAGGCGAAATGGCTGGACCTGACGATTGACGGCGCGGATGAATTTGATGCCGATCTGAACCTGATCAAGGGTGGCGGCGGCGCATTGTTGCAGGAAAAGATTGTGGCCACGGCGAGCGACCAGATGGTTGTGATCACCGACGCCAGCAAAGAGGTCGAGGCGCTGGGTGCGTTCCCGCTTCCTGTTGAGGTGATTCCGTTTGGTTGGCAGACCACCAAGGCGCTGATCGAGGAGACGTTGATCAGCATGGACGTGCTGGGCCGCCAGACCACGTTGCGGATGAATGGCTCGGTTCCCTATATCACCGACGAGGGCAATCACATCATCGACCTGCATCTGAACCGGATCGGACACGCGCGCCAATTGGCGATGGTGTTGAACCAGATGCCGGGTGTCGTGGAAAACGGGCTGTTCATTGATATCTGCGACACGGTGGTCATCGGCTATGGCGATGGTCGGGTTGTGGTGCGTGATATCAACGAAGGCACCGAGGAAGAGAACCGGCTCGACTTTGTCGAGGATGACAATCTCTTTACCGATCTGGCGGATTAAGGCGTTTCCTACGCTGTTTACCTGTAGAAGCGTCGGAAAACCTCTGGCGATGGGGTGGACTTGGGCGCGGGATGGCATACATCAGTGCGACGGTGCTGGAAAAGCGAAAGGCCGGGAATAGATGAGCGATTTCGACTACGATCTTTTTGTTATTGGTGGCGGTTCGGGCGGCGTGCGCGCGGCGCGGGTGGCCGCGAGCGAAACCGGGGCCAAGGTCGCATTGGCCGAAGAGGACCGCTATGGCGGGACCTGTGTGATCCGCGGTTGTGTGCCCAAGAAACTGATGGTGTTCGCCAGCGAGTTCGCGCCAATGATGCAAGACGCCGCCGCCTATGGTTGGGACGTTCAGGCAGGCGGGTTTGATTGGCAAAAATTCCACGGATCCCTCACCGATGAGTTGGACCGGTTGGAAGGGATTTACCGCAACATCCTCAAGAACAACGGGGTTGAGACGTTCGATGCGCGCGCCCGTCTGGTGGATGCTCATACGGTTGAATTGTCCAGCGGAGAGCGCAAGACCGCCAAACATATCCTGCTTGCCATGGGTGGACGGCCCGTGAAGGCGGGCATTCAGGGCGAGGAACATGCGATCACCTCGAACGAGATTTTCCATCTGCCGGAGCTGCCCAAAAACATCCTGATCCTTGGCGGCGGTTATATCGCCTGTGAATTCGCCGGAATCCTGAACGGGCTGGGCGTCGAAGTGACGCAGTACTACCGCGGCGCGCAGATCCTGCGCGGGTTTGACGACGAAGCGCGTGGGCTGGTGAGCGAAGAGATGATCCGCGGAGGGATCAACCTGCATCTCGGGACCAACGTGCTTGAGATGGAAAAGACCGACAGCGGTATCCGCGTCAAATCGACCAATGGCGACGAGCGCGAGTTCGACGTGGTGATGTTTGCCACGGGACGCGCCCCGAATACCGAGGACATGGGGCTGGAGGAGATCGGCGTGAAGCTGGGCCGTAAGGGCGAGGTTTTGGTCGATGACTATAGCCAGACCAGCGTGCCGTCGATCTATGCAGTGGGCGATGTGACTGACCGGGTGAACCTGACTCCGGTGGCGATTCGCGAGGGGATGGCCTTTGTAGAAACGGTGTTCAAAGGCAATCCGACCAAGCCCGATCACGAGCTGATCCCGACTGCGATTTTCACCCAGCCCGAAATGGGCACCGTGGGAATGAGCGAGGAAGAGGCGCGTGATAAGGGGCCAATCGAGGTTTATTGCACCAGCTTCCGCCCGATGCAGACCATGTTTGCGGGGCGCGAGGATCGGGTTTTGATGAAGCTGGTCGTCTGCGCCGATACGCGCAAGGTTCTTGGCTGTCATATTGTGGCGCCGGGGGCCGGTGAGATGATACAACTTGCCGGAATCGCCGTGAAGATGGGCGCGACCAAGGAAGACTTTGACCGGACGGTCGCGGTACACCCGACCATGAGCGAAGAGATCGTTACCATGAAGGCTCCGACGCGAACAGCGTAGGGACAACTTGAAATTCCCGGTGAAACTGCACAGGTAGTGCGCAACCGGACGACATATATAGAGAGGATGGCTATAGATGGCTGGCAACTCGGGCGGCCCTTGGGGTGGCGGAGGACATAACGGCGGCAACGGCGGCGGAGACGACGACGAGCGCCAGAAGCGCGGCGGAGACGGACGCCGTCAGGGCGAAGACGGGCCGCAGATTCCCGAAATTGAAGAGTTGATGAAAAAAGGCCAGGAACAGCTTCGTGTTCTGATGGGCGGTCGCGGTGGCGGCAATGGTGCGCGTCGCGGTGGCGGCGGCGGTGGGACCGGTGGCGATGGCCCCGGATTGACCCGTGGCACTGTGTTTCTGGGACTGTTGGCGGCTGTGGCTCTTTGGGCTTATGCCAGTTTCTATACGGTGAAGCCGGAAGAGCAGTCGGTTGAGCTGTTTCTTGGCGAGTATTCCTCGACCGGTGGTCCGGGTCTGAACTTTGCGCCTTGGCCTGTGGTTACATATGAGGTTGTTCCGGTCACGCGAGAGCAGACCGAGAATATCGGCACCGGTGAAACCTTTGGCGATACCGGGCTGATGTTGACCGGGGACGAGAACATCGTCGACATTGATTTCCAGGTGGTTTGGAACATTTCCAACCCCAAGGATTTCCTGTTTGAACTGCGTGAACCCAAGGCGACGATCCGGGCGGTGAGTGAATCTGCCATGCGCGAGATTATCGCCCAGAGCGAGCTTGCGCCGATCCTGAACCGGGACCGGGGTGTGATTGCTGATCGGTTGAAAGACCTTATCCAGTCAACGCTCAATAGCTATTCGTCGGGTGTGAACATTGTCCGCGTGAACTTTGACAAGGCCGATCCGCCGGACAAGGTGATTGATGCGTTCCTTGCCGTTCAATCGGCGGAACAGAAGCGCGACCAGCTGGAAAAGCAAGCTGATGCTTATGCCAACACGGTTCTGGCGGCAGCGCGCGGTGAAGCGGCGCAGGTTCTGGAAGTTGCCGAGGGCTATCGCGCTCAGGTGGTCAATGAGGCCGAAGGTGAAGCCAGCCGTTTCCGTGCGGTTCTGGCCGAATACCAGAAAGCACCGGAAGTGACCCGCAAGCGGCTTTATCTCGAAGCCATGGAAGAGGTTCTGGGCCGGGTCGACAAGATCATCATTGATGACAAGATAGGTGGTCAGGGCGTGGTGCCTTACCTGCCGCTGAACGAATTGCGCAAACCGAGCGCCGGGGGGAATAACTGATGCGGAAATCCACATATATTCTGCCTGTTCTGGTGCTGATTGCTGCGGGCATCTTGTCGTCGGTCTTTATCGTGGACGAGCGTGAGAAAGCGCTGGTCATGCAGTTCGGTAAGGTTATCTCGGTCAAGGACGAGCCGGGATTGGCGTTCAAGATCCCGCTTATTCAGGAAGTGGCGCGCTATGATGACCGCATTCTGAGCCGGGACGTGCCGCAGATGCAAATCACCCCGTCGGATGATCGGCGTCTGGAAGTGGACGCGTTTGCCCGCTTCCGAATTGCCGATGTGACGAAATTCCGGCTGGCGACCGGCGCGGAAGGCGAGAATGCGCTGGAAGTGGCGGGGCGGCGGCTCGATTCGATCCTGCGCTCCAAAACGCGTGAAGTTTTGGGTGGCGTGGCGTCGAATGATATCCTGAGTTCGGACCGGGCGACCTTGATGCTGCGTATCCGCAACGGCGCGATTTCAGAGTCGCTGACGCTGGGTCTTGAGATTATCGACGTGCGCTTGAAGCGGACAGACCTGCCCGAAGCGAACAAAGACGCGACCTATGACCGGATGAAAGCCGAGCGTGAGCGCGAAGCGGCGGATGAGATCGCCCGCGGTAACGAGGCGGCGCAACGGGTCAAGGCTCAGGCCGACCGGACCAAGGTTGAGATCGTGTCGGACGCCAAGCGGCAATCCGAGATCATTCGCGGTGAAGCCGATGCACGGCGGAACGCGATTTTCGCGGAGGCCTTTGGGCAGGATACTGAATTTTTTGAATTCTATCGTTCGCTCAATGCGTATCGTGCGGCTTTGAAAGGCGAAAACTCGACCATGGTGATGTCGCCGGACAGCGAGTTCTTTGACTATCTCAAGTCTGATCGCCCGCAGAAGAGCGAGCGCGACTGATCCATGTCGGTTGCACTTCTGGCCCTTGGGTTGGTGTTGATTGTGGAGGGGCTGGTCTATGCGCTGGCCCCTTCGCTTGTTGAAGACCTGTTGGAAGCGTTAAAGGCTATGCCACCGGAAGCGCGCAGGATCTTGGGGGCGCTGGCGCTTGTGACCGGTTTGATGCTGGTCTGGGTTGCCAAGGCATTGGGGGCGTGAGTGGCTAAAACGGGCCGGTTCGGACCGGATCAGCCGACATCGCGGGATTTCACAATCGGTTGAGCAGGCGCGCACGGGTTTGAGTTGCGCTTGAACGCTCCTACATTACACTTACAGAAACGCGGTCCGGAATTTGGACTGCATGATCCGCTTATCAAGGGAGATACGGGTGTGAGAGATAGGGCTGTTGCAGTTTCCATCAATATGACGCGGCAAGGACAGGCGATGAAAGCACTCTGGCTGAGTGCTTTGGCCGTGATGTTCGTGCTGGTTCAGGCCATGCAGGCGTCGGCACGACCGGAGAGTTTTGCCGATCTGGCCGACAAGATTAGCCCGGCGGTGGTGAACATCACCACGTCGACCGTCGTGGCACGCGGAACGGGACCGGGGCCGATCGTGCCTGAAGGCAGCCCGTTTGAAGATTTTTTCCGCGAGTTTCAGGATCGCAACCGGCAAGAGGGTGAGCGCCCGCGCCGGTCTTCGGCACTTGGCTCGGGGTTTGTGATCTCGGAAGACGGTTTCATCGTGACCAACAATCACGTGATTGAAAGCGCGGATGAGATAGTCATCGAGTTCTTTTCCGGGAAAGAATTGAAAGCCAAGGTGATCGGGACCGACCCGAACACCGATATTGCCCTGCTCAAGGTTGAGGCGGAAGAGCCTTTGCCCTTTGTCAGCTTTGGTGACAGTGACACTGCCCGCGTGGGTGATTGGGTCATGGCGATGGGCAATCCGCTTGGGCAGGGGTTTTCGGTGAGTGCCGGGATCGTTTCGCAACGCGGACGCGCGCTTTCTGGTGCTTATGACGACTATATCCAGACCGATGCGGCGATTAACCGGGGTAACTCGGGCGGGCCGTTGTTTAACATGGACGGCGATGTGATCGGTGTGAATACCGCGATTTTGAGCCCGAATGGCGGGTCGATCGGGATTGGTTTTTCGATGGCGTCGAATGTTGTGTCCAAGGTTGTCAAACAGCTCAAGGAATTCGGCGAAACGCGGCGCGGTTGGCTGGGTGTGCGCATTCAGGACGTGACCGATGATGTTGCCGAAGCGATTGGCCTTGAAAAGACGGCCGGTGCGCTGGTGACGGATGTGCCAAAAGGCCCGTCGATGGAAGGCGGAATGAAGTCGGGTGACGTGATCCTGTCCTTTGATGGGGTGAACGTCGATGACACGCGTAGCCTGGTTAAGCAGGTGGGCAACAGCGAAGTTGGCAAAACCGTGCGCGTTGTTGTGTTCCGCGATGGCAAGACGCAGACGTTGAAGATCACGCTGGGTCGTCGGGAAGAGGCCGAGAAGGCCGTGCCGGCAGCGCAGCAGGGTGGTGATAAGGGCAAAGAAGAGCCGAAGGAAAAGGTTGTTCTGGGCATGACCCTTGTGCCGCTGACCAGCGAGATGCGCGCACAGATGGACCTGAAAGACAGCGACGAGGGTCTTGTGGTGCGCGAGATCGACGAAGCCTCGGAAGCGTTCGAGAAAGGGCTACGTGCGGGTGATTTGATCACCGAGGCGGGCCAGCAGAAGGTCAAGGCGCTGACCGATCTGGACGCGCGTATCGCAGAGGCCAAGGACGCCGGGCGCAAATCGCTTTTGCTTCTGGTGCGTCGTGCGGGTGATCCGCGCTTTGTGGCGATCTCGATCGAATGATCGGGTGCGACTTTAAAAAACAGCGGCCGTCCCTTCTGGGGGCGGTCGTTTTGCGTTGTGTTGCGCGGTTACTCGGGCCGGTCCATCGCGACGAGACCGAGCTTGCGCGCCGCGGTCAAGGACAAGATCGAACTGTTCAGGCCTTGGGGGGCTTGGTATTTGCGCACCGCGTGGCGTGTGCGGGCGTCAAGTGTGCCCGAAATGGCGCCGTGATAAAGCCCGCGCGCCTGTAGCGCACGTTGCAGCGAGGCGAGAAAGTCGGGGGTTAGCTGTTCTTCGCAGGGGGTTTGAAACCAAAGCTCGCGCCGCTCCTTGACGATGGCCTGATGGGTTTCAACTTTGTAGATCGGTTCGGAGATCACGGTGCCATCGTCCTTGACCTGAGCCGGTTGCACAAGAATGCGCTCGGTCACGGTTTCGATCGTGGCGGGGGTGACATCCTTGCCCCAACAGCTGCCGGGAGGGGCTCCCGGTGGAGCGCGCTCATAGGTTACAGCGATGGCAGGCTCTCCCAGCCCGGCAATGGGCCCGGAGCCATTGCAAGCCGAGAGCGCAACGACGGCGCAAAAGCTGGTGATACTTCCCCTGAGGTTCATGTCTGCTCGGCCCGGGTTGATTGCGCGCGAGTGTAGCGGGTTTCGCAAGGTTGGGGAAGCTGGCATGGTCCGGTGGGGTGAAGTTTGCCGATTGAAGGTGAACACCGGGGCAAACGGCCCGTATCCACCTTGAAACACTTCGTTAGGGGGCTAAAAAAAGAGGGGTAGCGGGCCACCCCTGCCTTGGCTAAAACATTGCGAGCGATGTGGATCAGAAGGACGCGAACGAAATGGCAAAAATCACCTATGTTGAGCACAATGGTACCGAGCATACGGTCGACGTCGCCAATGGGTTGACCGTTATGGAAGGCGCGCGTGACAACAATATTCCGGGGATCGAAGCCGATTGCGGCGGCGCCTGTGCCTGTTCGACCTGTCACGTGTATATTGACCCGGCGTGGGTGGAAAAGCTGCCTGCCATGGACGACATGGAAGAGGACATGCTGGACTTTGCGTTTGAGCCGAACCCGGAGCGGTCGCGTTTGACCTGTCAGATCAAAGTGACCGATGCGCTGGACGGGTTGATCGTTCAGATGCCGGAAAAACAGATTTGAGACCGCGCGCCGCGAAATTAATCGTTTGCTTTGCGGCGCTGTTCATTTTGGCCGGAACTGGGGCGCAGGCCGAGGTTACGCGGGCGGAATATGCCGACCCGACCACCGAATACGCCCATGGAATTCTGGGTGATGCGGTTGAGTATGCAACGCTCAAAATCTACTTCAAGCGGGCGCTGGCCAAGGAGAAGGCAGCGGTGATCCGCGCTCCGAAGGGGCATGTTTTCGAAGACACCGCGCCGCGGCTTTGGGATGTGGATGGCGATGGCGCGCCCGAGGTGGTTACGATCCTGACCAACATTAAGCGTGGCGCAGCGCTGGCTGTTTTTGACGAGAACGGTCTGATCGCACGAACACCGTTCATCGGGCGCACGCACCGCTGGCTTGCGCCGGTCGGGGTGGGGGATCTGGACAATGACGGGCGTATCGAGATTGCCTATGTTGACCGCCCGCATCTGGCCAAGGTTCTGAGGATTTGGCGGCTGGATGGGACGCGGTTGCGCCATGTGGTCGACGTTGAGGGGCTGACCAATCACAAGATAGGTTGGGATTTCATTGCCGGCGGCGTGCGCGATTGCGGGGCGGGGCCGGAAGTGATCACCGCCAATGCGGGCTGGACACAGATCATGGCAACACGGTTTGTCAGCGGGGCGGTTCAGAGGCGCGCGATCGTGCGTTTCAACTCGCCGTCGGACTTTGCGGCGGTAATGGGGTGTCGTCAATAAATCGGGTAGGAGAATCCAGCGATTTGTGCTGTATGGCCGACATGAAACGCATTCAATTCCTTGCAGCGATTGCTTTGCTGACCGTTTTGGCAGCCTGCACCCGTCCGGCGACCATCGGGTTTTCGCAGGAGGTTGAGGGGCTGGCGAGCCAGACGCTGTTTGTGGCTTCGCAGCGCACAGCCGGGCAGGCCGGGCAGATGTTTGGCGAGCGGCGCAGCGAGAAGATGAATTATGCAGAATTGCGCGTGTCGGTGCCGCCCAAGCATAAGCTGGGCCATATCGAGCGCGCGCCGGGGCGCTCGATTGCCGATCCGATGCTGCATTTCGCTCCGCTGACGGGCAAGCGCGTCGCAAACATCGAAGATTTTTCCCGCAATATCAAGCGCGAGAAGGTGGGCAACGGCAGCGTGATGATCTTTGTGCATGGTTATAACAACACGCTGGAAGATGCCGCGTTCCGGCTGGCGCAGATCCGGCATGATTTCGACATGCAGGAGCCCGCAATCCTGTTTTCATGGCCCTCTTCGGGGGATCCGCGCGGCTATATTTATGACCGTGACAGCGTGTTGTTTGCCCGTGACGGGTTCGAGCAGTTGATCCGAGATCTGCGCGCGCGTGGGCACCGCGATATCGTGATCGTTGCGCATTCCATGGGCGGTTACCTGACGATGGAGACGCTGCGCCAGATCGCGATCAAGGGCGGCGCGCGGGTGATGGACGCGATTGATGCCGTGATCCTGATGTCGCCGGATATCGACCCGGATGTGTTCCGCCAGCAGGCGCGCGCGATTGGCAAGCTGCCGCAGCCGTTTCTGATCATGACATCGCGCAAGGACAAGGTGTTGAGCCTTGCCGAACTGCTCACCGGGCGCAAGCCGCGGCTGGGGCGGATCGAGGATGAGCAAGCGGTTGCCGGGCTGGATGTGACCTTGATCGACCTGACCCGGCTGGATGATGGCAGCGCCGGCGGGCATCTGGTTGCTGTGAGCTCGGAAGCGGCGATCAAGCTGCTCAAAGGGCTGGACAACCCGATACAATACGGTGGCCGGCAGCTGCGCGATTTCGTGTTGCTGGGGGGCGAACGACGGACAGGGTTGATCCAGTAAGAACGGCGCTTAAGTTAGCTGTGCAACAGCGATAGGGGGCGAGCATGGCCGGTGGATGGGCAAAAGACGGTGCCGTCAGCGAACAGATTGAAGCGTCGATCAACGATGAGCTGGCGCGGTTAAAGGCGCGTAAAGGGCCGGAGGGCGAGAGCCTGAGCCATTGTGCGGAATGTGACGAGCCGATCCCTGAAAAACGGCGCGTGGCGCTTCCGGGCGTGAAGCTGTGTATCGAGTGCGCGTCGGAGCGCGACAGCACCTATCAGGCGAGAGGCGGCGTCAACCGGCGCGGATCAAAGGACAGCCAGCTCAAGTAAAGTGGCGCGCTCAGCCTAGGTGCGGCGCAAGGTAAAGCGTCAGCAGGATCAGTGCGAAGAGTGTCAGGGTCAGATTGAAGCCGCGCCGCCAATTTGGCGCGCTGGCAAGTCCGAGGTAGCGTGACAGGATTGTACGTGCCTTTAGCACCGCCACCACAAGCACCAATGTGCCGGTGACGATGGGGGGCGTGCCCAAGCTGACAACTTCGGCCAAGACCGTGCTGATGATGGACAGGCCGATGAGCCAGAGCCACGCATGGGTGATATGGCGGTTTGATTGCATCGCTAGGCCAGCAGGTAGACGACGGGGAACAACAACACCCAGACCAGATCGACCATATGCCAGAACATGGCGCCAAGTTCGATGTTTTCAACTGAGTCACGCCATGCGACGAGCAATAGAAGAAACACCCCCGCGATGACATGGGCGGCGTGAAAGCCGGTCAGAAGGTAGTAGAACATGAAGAACGGGTGGGTGTCGTAGTTGATGCCCTGCGCGGCCTTGTCGGCATATTCCACGCCTTTGATAACCAGGAACACACACCCCAGCAGCGCTGCCCCGATCAGCGCCATCCGGGCGGCGCGCCGGTGCGTTTCGGCCCGCCAGCGACAGGCCTGTGCGACGAGATAACCGCTGGTGATCAGAATGATCGTGTTGATCGCGGCCCCGGTGCGGTGCAGGTGGCTTTGGGCTTCGCTGAACCCTATTGGGTCGGTGATCCGCACCGAGAGGAAGGCCAGCAACCCGGCGCCGAAGATCAGAAGTTCGCTGACAATCAGCACCCACATCATCACGTCGCCGGGCAGTTCATCCAACAGAGAAGGCGGCTGTGAGTCCGGAGTGGGGTGTGACATCACTTGGCCTTTTCGTGTTTGGGCGATTGTCGCGAGCCCTATTCCCGGATCAGCTCATCGCTTCGAGTTCGTCAATGAAGCCAGAGATCATGGTCAGCCCCTTGTCCCAGAATTTTGGGTCGGATGCATCGAGACCAAATGGCGCAAGCAGGGCGGAGTGGTGTTTGGAGCCACCGGCCTTGAGCATATCGAAATACTTCTCCTGAAAGTCGTCGGGGTTTTCTTCGTAGACAGCATAGAGCGCGTTAACGAGGCCGTCGCCAAAGGCGTAGGCGTAGACATAGAAGGGCGAATGCACGAAATGCGGGATATAGGCCCAGAAGGTTTCATACCCGTCCATATAGTCGAAGGCCGGGCCGAGGGATTCGGCCTGCACCGACATCCAGATGGCGTTGATGTCATCCGGGGTCAGTTCGCCCTCGCGGCGGGCGGCGTGGAGTTTGCATTCAAAATCGTAGAACGCGATCTGACGCACCACGGTGTTGATCATGTCTTCGACCTTGCCCGCCAGAAGCACTTTGCGCTGTTCCTGGGTTTTGGCGCCGTCGAGCATTTTGCGGAAGGTGAGCATTTCGCCAAAGACCGAGGCGGTTTCGGCGAGGGTCAGCGGTGTTGAGGAGAGCATTTCGCCCTGCTCAGCGGCAAGCACCTGATGCACGCCGTGACCGAGTTCATGGGCCAGCGTCATGACGTCACGCGGTTTGCCCAAGTAGTTCAGCATCACATAGGGGTGGACGTTGGTCACGGTGGGGTGGGCAAAGGCGCCGGGGGCTTTGCCGGGTTTCACGGCGGCGTCGATCCAGCCTTTGGAGAAGAACGGCGCGGCGATGTCGGCCATGCGGGGATCAAATCCGGCATAGGCAGACATAACCATTTCCTGAGCTTCGTCCCATGAAACGGTGCGGGGGTCTTCGATCGGCAGGGGCGCGTTGCGGTCCCAGACCTGCATCACGTCAAGACCAAGCCATTTGCGTTTGAGTTCGTAATAGCGGTGGCTGAGCTTGGGGTAGGCGGCGACGACGGCATCGCGCAGGGCCTCGACCACTTCGGCTTCGACATCGTTGGAGAGGTGGCGCGAGGCTTGTGCCGAGGGCATGTTGCGCCAGCGGTCGACGATCTCTTTTTCCTTGGCGAGCGTGTTGTGGACACGGGCAAAGGTTTTGATATTGCCGTTAAAAACGCGGGCCAACTCTTGAGCGGCCTCTTCGCGTTTGGCGCGGTCGGGGTCGGTCATAAAGTTGGTGGTGCCTTCGATGTTGAAGACCTCACCATCGACAGTGAACTCAAGCCCGGCGATTGTTTCGTCAAACAGCTTTTCCCACGCGTCGCCGACGGCGCCGAGGTCATGCATGAAGGTCTCAAGCTCGTCCGAAAGCTGATAGGGGCGCATGGCGCGTTGGCGGTCAAGGACGGGTTTGTAGCGGGCGAGGTCGGCGTTGGTCGCGAGTGCGGCGGCGTAGGCGTCTTCGGGGATCTGGTTGAATTCGAGCCAGTAAAACACAAGCGCCGAGGACGCATTGATGATGCGCTGCTGACAATCGGACATGAACTTGGCGCGGGCCGCATCGGTGGTCAGCTGATAATAGCGCAGGCCAGCGTAGGACATGATGCGCCCAGCGAGGTTGTCCATCTTTTCGGACCGCTGGATCGAGGTCAGCAGATCGTCGGCGGACAGCGTGGCGAGCTTGCCCTGATAGTCGGCAGCGAAAGCTTTGGTTTCACCTTCGAACCATTCCATATCGCGCTGAAGCTCAGGGGCGTCGTCGCTGGAATAGAGGTCGGAGAGATCCCACTCTGGCAGGTTGCCCAGATCCTTGCCCCCTGCGGCGCTGGCGTTGGCATCACGAACGGGGAAGGGGAGATTGAGCATGTCTGAGACCTTTCATCACTGCGGTTCGGCAGAGATAAGCTGCGCAGGCGTGTGTCTCAAGGGGAAAGGCCGGTGGTGTCGGCAGTTTTACGCAGGTGCGGTTTAGGATTGATCCGCCGGGGCGGTCTCGAAAAAGGCCTGCATCCTGTCGTGAAGGCGGGTGCGGGCGGCCGGGCCTTCCATCATGACCTCGTGTTCGCCGGGATCGACCATCTCAAGCTGGCCACCGGGCCAACGCGCCATGCGGCTGTGGATGCGCGCAGTGTCGACGATCCGTTCGTTGGATCCCAGAAAGGTGATTGTCGGGCACGCCGGGCTGTCCATTCGGTCGAGCGCGCGGCATTCGCGCAGGGCTTCGTGGAGCCAGCGCAGGGATGGGCCACCGAGCAGAAGTTCAGGGTGGGCGTCGATCTGGGCCTTCATATAGTCCCACATCCCTTGATCGGTGGTGAGCATGTTGTCGTCAAACGGCGAGGTTGCGACATAGTTATCGGCGTTGGTGCCGGGGGCGTAGGCGTGGCCGCGTCCCATGAGGGTGCCGCCCCATGCCAGTGCCCAAGCGGCAGGACGGGTGGCGGGGGCCATGCCGATGCCCCACATCGGGCCGCTGAAGGCAGCGGCGCGCACGGGCAGACCTTCGAGCAAAGCACGCAGGCCAATGCAGCCGCCCATGGAGTGGGCCACAAGGTAGAAGGGCCGGGGCAAGCCAAGCGATTCTGCCGCTTTTAGCGCCGCCTTCACATCCTTTTGATAATCGGAAAACCAATGCACATGGCCGGTGGCCGGGTCATCGACAAGCCGGTCGGCGATGCCTTGCCCGCGCCAGTCTATCGCCAGAGTGGCGAGGCCACGCGCCGCAAATTCGCGCGCGGTGCGACCGTATTTTTCGACATATTCGGTGCGACCGGGAAAGAGCAGGACGGTGCCTTTGGTGGCGTTGCCCCCGTCGCGGTTCCACACTCCGATGCGAATGCGCACCCCGTCTTCGGCGTTGAGCCAGTAGGCTTCGCCGCCATCCGGCCCATCGGCCAGATCAGCAAAAAGGGGTGCGCTTTCCATGGTTTAGCTCAGAACGCTGCCAAGCTGCATGGCGAGGCCCATGTCGCCATCAACGGTCAGTTTGCCGGACATGAAAGCAGCGGTCGGGTTCAGGTCGCCTTCCATGATCGACTGGAAGGTTTCGGCGTCGGCCGTCATGGTGACTTCGGCCGGATCATCGCTTGCGCGGGCACCGTCGCCGTCGATGATGATAGCCCCTTCGCCTTCGATCACGAATTTCGCGGTCGAGGAGAACCCGTCGTCGCCCATTTTTGCATTCAGGGCGCTGACTGCGCCGTCAATAATATCGCTCATGACAATTTGCCTTTCTTAAGCTCACCGGGGGCTGACAATTCAGCAATCGGCGCGTTACACTCAGGGTTACTATGAGCATTCATTCGGTCAACCTCAAACTTATCGTCGCGGCAACTATAGCGTTTGCCGGTTTTTCGCCGGCAGTTATGTCGTCGACGGCCTTTGCGCAGGCTCAAGGGCCGATGCCGCAAGCGCCTGACGTTGCGCCGGAAATGCCAAAGGTGGCGACGCCGGAGGGCGCGCCGCCTGTAGCTTCGGCGGATGAGCTTTATGACCAGCTTAAATCGGCGGATGAGGCCGGCGCGGCACGGATCGAGCGGGAAATCGAGATGCTGCGCGCACGCTCGGGCTCTCCGGCGATGGATTTGCTTTTGACGCGTGGGCTCAAGGCGCTTGAGGAAAAGCAATACGGCCTTGCGATTGAGCATTTTACGGCGCTGACCGATCATGCGCCGGAGTTTGCCGAAGGGTGGTATGGCCGGGCGCAGGCTCTTGCCTTTTCCGAGCGACCGGGACCGGCGGTTGCGGATTTGCAGCGCGTGTTGATGCTGAACCCGCGTCATTACGATGCGCTCTATGGGCTTGGCACCCTGTTTGAGCAGATCGAACAGCCGAATGAGGCTTATGATGCGTATAAGCTTGTGCTTGAGATGCATCCGCATCATCAAGAGGCGCGCCAAAGGGTGCAATACCTTGAACGCAGTGTGAACGGCACCCAACTCTGAACGCCATATCCGAAGGGCAGTAAGACAGATGACCGGAGACCGGCGGATTGTTGCGGTGCTTGGCCCGACCAACACCGGCAAGACCCACTACGCGATTGAGCGTATGCTGGGCTATCGCAGTGGGATCATCGGCCTGCCGCTGCGCCTGTTGGCGCGAGAGGTGTATGACCGGATCGTGCGGGCGCGGGGGCCGGGGGTTGTTGCGCTTGTCACCGGCGAAGAGCGGATCGTGCCGGAACGCACGCAATATTGGGTCTGCACGGTTGAGGCGATGCCCGAAGGGATGGCCGCGGATTTTGTCGGGATCGACGAAATCCAGCTCTGCGCCGACCCGGAGCGTGGGCATGTTTTTACCGACAGATTGCTGAATGCGCGCGGGTTTCACGAGACCGTTTTTATGGGGTCGGACACGATGCGCGGGCCGATCCGCAAGCTGGTGCCAGAGGTGACGTTCGTTGGCCGCGAGCGGATGAGCCAGCTGACTTATACCGGATCGAAAAAGATCAGCCGGATGAAACCGCGCAGCGCGATTGTCGGGTTTTCGGTTGATAACGTCTATGCCATCGCCGAATTGCTGCGCCGCCAGAGGGGCGGGGCGGCGGTTGTGATGGGCGCGCTGTCGCCACGCACGCGCAATGCGCAGGTCGAGATGTACCAGTCGGGCGAGGTTGATTTTCTGGTTGCGACGGATGCGATCGGGATGGGGCTTAACCTTGATATCGACCATGTTGCCTTTTCCGCGCTGAGTAAGTTCGACGGGCGGCGGATGCGCAACCTTGCGCCCAATGAGTTGGCCCAGATTGCCGGGCGCGCGGGGCGCGGAATGAGCGATGGCAGTTTCGGTGTCACCGGTGAAGCGCCGGAATTGCCCGGCGAGGTGGCCGAGGCGATTATGGGGCATCAGTTCATGCCGATCCGCAAGCTGCAATGGCGCAATTCGCGGCTTCAGTTCGGGAGGCTTGATGCTCTGATCCGCTCGCTCGAGGAAAAGCCGCAAGACGAAATGTTCGTCAAAGTGCGCGACTCTGATGACCTTATGACGTTGAAAACACTGTCCGAAGAGGCGGAAGTTCGCGCACGCGCCAGCGACGCCGCGTCGGTCAGGTTGCTATGGGATGTCTGCCGAATCCCCGATTTTCGCGGCATTAGCCACGCCGAGCATAGCGGCATGTTAGAGCGGATTTTCAACTATTTACACGAGCTTGGCCGCATCCCGGAGGATTGGTTTGCGGGTCAGGTGAGCCGAATTGACCGTGTTGATGGCGACATTGACACATTATCGAAACGTCTGGCCTTTATCCGCACATGGACCTATGTCGCTCAGCGAAAAGGGTGGTTACAAGACGAAGAGCATTGGCGCGGGGAGACCCGCGGGGTAGAAGACCGCTTGTCGGATGCGCTTCACGGCGCGCTGACGCAAAGATTCGTGGACCGGCGCACAAGTGTGTTGTTGCGGCGGCTCAAGCAGAAGGAGGCCATGGTGGCCGAGGTAAATGACAAAGGTGAAGTGACGGTTGAAGGCCATGTGGTGGGCCGTCTTGAAGGGTTTCGTTTTGCCGCCGAAAAGGGCGAAGGAGCCGAGGAAACCAAGACGCTGAAACAGGCGGGAATGCAGGCGTTGGTGCCACATTTCAATCTGCGCGCCGACCGGTTCTATAACGCGCCGGATACCGAGATCGACTTTACCGAACAAGGTGGGTTGATGTGGGGCGAGCATGCGGTGGGCAAGCTTGTCGCCGGGGCGGAGCCGCTTAAGCCAAGCGTGCAGGCCTTTGTTGATGAGGAAGCGGGCGACGAGGTGATCCAGAAGGTCACGCGCCGCTTGCAACATTTCATCGACCGCAAGGTCGCCACCTTGTTCGAACCGCTGCTGAACCTTGCGCGTGACGAAGAGTTGCAGGGGCTGGCGCGCGGGTTCGCATTTCAGCTGAGCGAAGCTTTCGGGATCATCGCGCGTGATGCGGTGGCCGAAGACGTCAAGGCGCTGGATCAAGACGCGCGCGGATCGCTGCGCAAACATGGCGTGCGGTTCGGGCAGTTCACGATTTTCATGCCGTTGCTGCTTAAGCCAGCGCCGACGCGGTTGCGGTTGGTTTTGTGGTCGCTTTCCAAGGGGTTGGATATCTTCCCGGAATCGCCGCCACCGGGTCTGGTGACCGTGCCTGCGCCCAAGGATGCCGAGCCGGGTGTCGACCGGATGTGTGGCTATCGCGCCGCCGGAGAGCGGGCCATTCGCATTGATATGCTGGAACGGTTGGCAGACATGCTGCGCAGTGAGAACAGCCGCGCAGGGTTCGAGGCGAATCCGGATATGCTGTCGATCAGCGGTCTGACGCTCGAGCAATTTGCCGATTTGATGCAAGGGCTTGGCTATAAAGCCGAAAAGGGCGAGCGCCCGAAGGTCAAGAAAGCCCCCGAAGGTGTCGCCGCGACAGAGCCGAACGCGACCGAGTCTAAGCCGGAAACGCCCGAAGCTGAGGCGGAAAGCGCCGAGGCGGTGACGGAGCAAGCGCCGGTTGAAGTGCCTGTCGAAACACCTGCAGACGGGGCTGGTGAAGCCCCTGTGGCGGAAGAGGCGGAGGTGTTTTACACCTTTACCTGGGGAGGGCAGCGTGGCCCGCGCCGGAACGCAGGGGGCGCTGCCGACGGCAAGCCGCGCGGGCAGGGCAAACCCCGTGGCAAGCCACAAGGCAAAGGCAAGCCGCGCCGCGAACAAGGCAAACCGCAAGGGGCGCGCCGGTTTGAGGCCAAGCCCGAGAAGAAAGACAAGATCGACCCCGACAACCCCTTCGCTGCGGCGCTTATGGGGCTGAAAGACAAGAGCTGACCCTTGGCGGACGGACCCGAAAAAATCCGTCTGGACAAGTGGTTGTGGTTCGCGCGGTTTTTCAAATCGCGCGGGCTGGCAGCGAAAACCGTTTCGGCGGGGCATGTGAGGGTGAACGGCGAAAAGGCCGCGAAACCCGCCCATGCGGTCGGGCCGGATGACGTTTTGACCTTTGCCCAGGCGCGCCGTATCCGGGTGGTTCGGGTGGTTGCGGCAGGGACGCGGCGCGGTCCGGCAGCCGAGGCGCAGACGCTCTATGATGATCTGACCCCGCCGGAAGAAGCACCAGAGCCGGTGCCGCCGCGCGTCGGGGCGCGGCCGACCAAGCGGGACCGGCGCACAATGGATGCATTTCGCGCCACTGGTGACGAGGATTGACCGCAGCGGCACGAGAGATGCTTGAATGATCTGCGCGACTGAATTAGCTAGGTCAAAACACCGATAAAGACGGATCCCGTTTAATGACCTATGTCGTCATCGATAACTGCATCGCCTGCAAATACACCGATTGTGTGGAAGTTTGCCCCGTAGATTGTTTCTATGAGGGAGAGAACATGCTGGTGATCCACCCGGACGAATGCATTGATTGTGGCGTCTGTGAGCCAGAATGCCCGGCCGATGCGATCCGCCCGGACACCGAGCCGGAGATGGATAAGTGGGTTGAATTCAATCGGAAATATTCCGAGATGTGGCCTGTTATCATCGAGAAAAAAGATCAGCTTCCTGATGCGGAAGAACGCGATGGCGAGGCTGACAAGCTGAACAAATACTTCTCGGAGGCCCCCGGCGAGGGGAGCTGACGTAGCAGACGCTCGGGCCCTTCGCGGACCGATTGCGGGCTGTGATAGACGTGGGATAAACGGCGAAAAGCCCTTGTTTTTCGGGGGCTTCGCCGGTGTTTGCGCCATTGCGCTTTTTAAGTGGCGCGATTCGTGTTATACTCCTGTCATAAATGAAGAAAACTGCTTGATACCATCCATCTTGAACCGCGCGTCCTGCGGCTCTGTGGGTGGTTTTGTTTGCTCTATGGATCTGTTTGCTATGGGTTTTTCCTGTGGCGCGCAACGATGGCGGCGAAGGTAGGGGTTCTTCTGGGATGCTAAGGATAGAACTGCATGAGCAAGTCGAAGAAACCGGAATTCCGGCCGAATGAATTTGTTGTGTATCCGGCCCATGGCGTGGGTCAGATCGTGTCGATCGAGAAACAGGAAGTGGCCGGGTTTGAGCTGGAACTTTTTGTGATCTCGTTCGAGAAGGACAAGATGACCCTGCGGGTGCCGACGCACAAGGCGACCGAGATCGGGATGCGCGGGCTGTCGAGCCCGGACGTGGTGAGCCAAGCGATGAAAACGCTTAAGGGCAAGGCGCGGGTCAAGCGGGCGATGTGGTCGCGTCGGGCGCAGGAATACGAGCAAAAGATCAACTCGGGCGATTTGATCGCGATTGCCGAAGTGGTGCGCGATTTGCACCGCAACGACGACCAGCGCGAGCAGAGCTATTCCGAGCGCCAGCTTTATGAAGCGGCTTTGGAACGGTTGACGCGCGAAGTGGCGGCCGTGGCGGGAGGTGACGAGGTTGCCGCCGCCAAGCAGGTGGATGAGGTGCTTTTGGCGCGCGCTGCCTGAGGCGTCAGATCATTTGAGAATTGGGGAACCGCGTCCGGTGTTGGGCGCGGTTTTTCTTTTGCTATGGTGTGGGGTGTGGGCCGCCCCACGCCGACAGCGCCCACCCACCCGCCCCGCTGTCGGCGGGGGGCTTTGAGCATGGGTGTGTTTGGCCCAGCAAGAGAGCCGGTTAAAGCAGGGCCGAAAGCGCGAGAAGTGTTGCGATTTCAGTAATTTGCTGGGTTGCGCCGAGGGTGTCCCCGGTTTGGCCACCGATTTTGGCTTGGGCGATTTTGGCGCAGGCAAGGGTGGTGAGGGCCGCGATGGGGAGGAGCCAAAGGGCGCTCCAACCGGTGAGCAGGATCGTGGCGAGGGTGGCGATGGCGAGGGCGATAAGCAGCGTGGCGGCAGAGGGGCGACCGGTGTGGGCGGAGAGGCCGTTGCTGCGCGCGTTGGGCAGGGCGCACATCACGGCGGGCATGGCCGCGCGGGAGAGGGCGGCGGCGGTAAAGAGCGCGACGGCGAGGTGATCGGCGAGGGCGACAAGCGCGGCGCCACGCAATCCGAGAGAGAGGATGAGGGCGAGCGTGCCATAGCTGCCGATGGCGCTGTCCTTCATAATCTCCAACCGGCGGGCAGGGGTGGTGCCGCCCCAGAAGCCATCAGCGACATCGGCGAGCCCGTCCTCGTGCAGCGCGCCGGTTTGGATGACCATCAGCGCCAGTGCCAGAAGGGCGGCGATTTCCGGTTTTATGCCAATGGCTTGCGCACTTAGCGCCAGAAGGGTTGCCAGTCCGGCGAGGGCAAGGCCGACGAGGGCCAGCACCATGCGGTGCGCGCGCCGCGTGACAAGGCCGCGTTTGAGGCGCGCAAAGGCCAGCGGCTGAGCAGGCTCAGCGCGGCGGGAAAATCGGTTGCGTGTAACAGGGGCTCGCTTGCGCGCATGGTCCTGTCCTTTTGAGGCCTTGTCGGGCGGGGTGGAAGCGTTAAACACGTCCCGCAGGATCAACGCAACGGGGATAACATGGCCGTATTTGAGAGCTTAGCGCAATTTCGTAACGAAATGGAAACGGCACCGCACGCTGATGCCGAGGCGCTTGCCGAGGCGGAGGCGCGCAACGGGCAATTGACCAAGCCGCCGGGCGCGTTGGGGCGGCTGGAGGATCTGGCGATCTGGTATGCTGGCTGGCGCGGATCGACGCGGCCAGAGGTGAAACGCCCGCAGGTTATTGTTTTTGCAGGCAATCACGGGGTGACGGCGCAGGGGGTTTCGGCGTTTCCAGCGGCGGTGACGGCGCAGATGGTGCAGAACTTCGAGGCCGGGGGGCGGCGATCAACCAATTGGCCAAGGCATTTGGCGCCGAGATGACGGTTTGCGCGCTTGAGTTGGACCGGCCGACGGCGGATTTCACCCAAGCGCCGGCGATGAATGAAGCGGAGTTTCTTCAATCTTTACAAGCAGGTTGGGAGGCGGTGAGCCCGGAAGCCGATGTGTTGGTGACCGGAGAAATGGGGATCGGCAACACGACCAGCGCGGCGGCGATTGCGATGGCGCTTTTTGGGGGGGAGGCCGAGGCGTGGGTTGGACGCGGGACCGGTGTGGATGATGCGGGGCTGGCGTTGAAGGCCCGCGTGGTGCGCGAAGGAATTGCGAGCAATGCCAGTGCGTTAGGTGATGGTCTGGCGGTGTTGCGTTGTCTTGGGGGGCGCGAGTTGGTGGCGATGGCCGGAGCGATTGCGCGGGCGCGGGTGTTGCGCATTCCGGTTATTCTGGACGGGTTCATTTGCACGGCGGCGGCCGCGTGTTTGGAGCGGGCTGTGCCGGGGGCGTTGGATCATGCGGTGGCGGGGCATGTGAGCCTTGAACCGGGGCACGCTAAGCTGTTGGAACGGCTGGGAAAAGAGCCGCTTTTGGCGCTTGGGATGCGGCTTGGCGAAGGGTCGGGCGCGGCGCTGGCGATTGGTGTTTTGAAGGGGGCTGTGGCGTGTCATTCGGGCATGGCGAGTTTTGCCGAAGCCGGGGTGTCAGACGGGTAGCGTTCGGAATGGTTAATAGCGCTGCGGTGCGGCGAAAGCAGGGGGGTGACCTTCGGCTGACATCCGGCTGACATCCGTACACCGCCGCGGCCTTATGTATCAAACGCACCAAGGTGTGAGCGATGATTGATACTCTATTTGCGTCCGCCCTCGCTGCCTGTGTAAACGCGCCAGCCTCCATCAAGGTTCCATTGGTCCTTATCGAGCCGCACTTCGCGGTCACTAAATATGAAAGGCCCGCCCCCGGTGGTAAAAGAAAACCTTATCTGCACCCAATGCTTGGCCTTGGTGATCTCATCAAGGTAACCTATGGTAACTATCCACTTACAGCGCCCCTCACCGGGCGGGTAATAAAAATCAGCGTGGAACCCGTAGTGGCCACCATCGCCCGGGAAAACGGTGCTTTCCATGAACGATTGAGAAGTGTTTCTGGTGATGGATATCGCTTGGGCTGCGGCGATCTCGTCAATTTTTTCAAAGTTGTCACCCACGGCAGCGGCGTGAGAGATCGCGAAAATAGTAGCGGGGGAACGCCCGACATTCTCAAAGTTAATTCTTATTGTAAGGAAGACTCTGCTTTCGTCCCAAACAAGCCCCCCATCTGGAGCGGCGGAAACCTTAAGCCAAGGCCGCTCTGCTCCGAACGCTATGTTAATCGCCTTGTTGGACTGGTAGAGCGTCCCGACAAGCAGCCCTGCGGCGGCAACGGTGAATACCATCATAATCCACTGTGCGAGAGTATCCTCCAAGGAAAAAAGCCTGCGCGGCCAATACCACCAATCTGGCACGCTGTTGTCATCGTGAGCGCACTCATTTGTGCCGGTGGCGCAATGGGATACTTCGCTTGGAGGTGGATTTTTTACCGGTGATGTGACCTCCAACGTCAGGAAGAACAGAAGAGTAATTCCGAAACCAAGAATTAGTCCAAGTAAAAATGCCCCGTCTGTAAAGCGCTTAAACATTGCAATAAGAACGCCGCGCTAAACTTCCCTCGGGATAGCTTGTTGCGGACATTCACCTCTTTTTCACTGATTCCAATGCCCTCCAGCTTGTCTACAAGCTGAGCGTAAGTCACGCCATTTCGTTTCAACTCGGCCTTGAGAAGGTTCGCGGCCCTGCTTTCCCATTCCGTTTGTGTTGGCATGTATCACCTTTTGCACTAAAAGTATCTTTTTCATTACATAAGGTATTGAACGCGATACGTCTAGGCACTATATTCGTTACATAGGTAATGGATAAGATACAATGGCACAGCACTTCCTTCTCTCCGCAGCTTCCCGCACACTCAGCCTCCGCACGATCTACAAGGCTGGTGAGGATGCGGCATACCAGACGTTTTGCGAAATGCGCTGGCCGGAGACGAATGGCGAGGCGGTTTGCCCGCGTTGCAGCCATGACGAAACCTATAAGATCACCACGCGCCGCAAGTTCAAGTGCAAGGCCTGCAGCCACCAGTTTAGCGTGACCTCTGGCACCATCTTTGCCAGCCGCAAGATGGACTTTGTGGACCTGCTGGCCGCGATCTGCATCATGGTGAACGCCTCCAAGGGCGTAAGCATGGTGCAGCTTTCCCGCGATCTGGATTGCCAATACAAAACCGCGTTCGTGCTGGCGCACAAGCTGCGCGAAGCAATGGCGCAGGAAATCCAGACGGGTGAAGTTCTGGAGGGCCACGTTGAGATTGACGGGGCATACTTTGGCGGTCATATCCGCCCCCACAACGAGAAAGCCAAGCGGGTTGACCGCCGCCTCAAGCGCCACCAGACCGGCAAGCGCCGCGTTGTGATTGCCCTGCGTGAGCGTGAAGGCCGCACCCTGCCGTTCGTGGGCATGAGCGAAGCCGAGGGCGTTGTGCTGGCGAATGAAAACGTCTCGCGCATGTCCACCATGTCAGCCGATGAAGCAAGCCATTGGGATGATCTGCACATGGGCTTCCACGTTGACCGCGTGAACCACTCCGAAATCTACAGCGACCACGGCAAGCACACGAACATGGTGGAAAGCTATTTCTCGCGCCTGCGCCGCATGGTCGTAGGCCAGCATCACCACGTTAGCCCGCAATACCTCTACCAATACGCAAACCACGCGGCATGGCTGGAAGATAACCGCCGCACCGACAACGGCACTCTGGCGCAGATCGTGGTGTCGAACGCGATGGGCGCTCCGGTTAGCCGAACGTGGAAGGGGTGTTGGCAGCGGGCGGCTTAAGTAAAGACCCTTGCTTTGTGCCGCCGGAAGGCCATATTATTAAGCTAAGGATTTGGTTGGGAAGCCACCGACCCCTAAAGAGCCATGGAGGGCGTAGTGCTAAACACATTCATTAGCTGGTGGAATTCTCATGCCCAAAATAACGGGAAAGTAAAGTTTCGCAACCGTCGAGAAGCGGCTGAATTCGTGCGCCGTATCGCGAATGAAGGCGGACCGAACAAAGCAATGATGGATATGCGCGCCCAATATGAAGCTGTTAAGAAGGCAAAAGCCGCCCAAGACGGCAATCGACCTGTCTCAAGTGGAACTGCAGCCATACGACAGCCAGAAGTTCACGTATAACCGATTCAGCTGCGGTAAGACCGCGCTGGATCGGTTTATAAAATCCAAAGCGAAAAAGGAAACTCGTCGTTTGGAGCAAAAGGTGTTTGTGGCAACGCTTTCAGGTTCTTCAAACTGCATAGGTTATTTTGCGCTTCAACTTGGATCAGATAGTGTCCCCAACCTACCCAAAGACGAGCTTAGGTACTTACAAAACAGAGTTGCGTTCCCGGCTGTTCACATGAGTTATCTTGGCGTCGACTCGCGGTATCAAGGGCAAGGCTTGGGGAGGCATCTATTGATGGATGTCTTCGAAAAAACGGCCCAAATATCTAAATTTGCTGGTTTCCACGCGTTGACCTTAGAGTCGATTGACGCGGATTCAACCGCATTCTATAGCAAAATTGGCTTCACTATTTACTCTTCTGGCGGCGCACAGCCGAAAATGCTCTACCCAATACAGAATATTCTCAAATTGGTCGACCAATAGTAACCTCGCGCAAGCACTTATTCTGCCCACGCCCGCCCTTCACGTCTTACCTCACCCTTAACCCGCATTCGGTGCAGTGCGGCAACTGCCCGCCGTTTAGCCACCTCTGGCGGTATATCCGGCCTATGTGCGCACAGATGGCCTACAAGGCTGTTAATGTCCCTTGGGGCGTCTCTCAGCGCTTGTAAGATCAGCCTGCGTAGCTCCTTACGCTTGAACCGTGGCGCTCTGGGGTGAACCCGTTCTGGCGGTATCTCCGCGCCCCTGACCATCAGCGCGGCCCATGCGAACTCCCACCCCATCTCCCGATTGCGCCAGACCTGCGCTAGCGCCTTATTTATCGTGCGATCTTGCATGGCTGCATTGTGATTCACATGGGCGCAGAATGCAGTTAGATTGTTGGTGCGTTTGATACATAAGGCCGCAAAATTGAGTAACGGGGCGCACGGTGCTGAAACGTGTTTCGCGTGAGCGGGTCTTGTTCAAAGCGGGGAAATGGGCGATTGAGAGTTATGAGTGAAAACCCGACCCGAAGTGTCCTGCCCGAGACCACGCGCTCGCTTCCGATTGCGATGCTGCGGGCGCGAGAAACGATGATGGCGCCGATCCGGCACATGTTGCAGAAAGCGGGTGTGACCGAACAGCAGTGGCGCGTGTTGCGGGTTCTGGCCGAGCGGGGCACGACCGACCCCAGGACCTTGCGCATGAGGCGTGTTTGCTGAACCCGTCATTGACGCGGATCATGCAGCTTCTGGAGAAGAAGGGGTTGATCACCCGCAAGGACCATCCAAGCGACCGGCGCAAGGTGTTGGTTGATATCACCGAGGAGGGCCGCAGCCTGTTGAGTGCTGCGGCACCGGAGAGCGCGGAGATTTTTGCGCGTCTTGAGGAGTTGTTTGGTCATGCGGAGATGGAACAACTGTTGGATTTGCTGAACCGGCTGAGTGCGGTTGAGTTGGAGTAGGGCCAGCTCCCAAGCTCAGGTTCGATTAGGGTTCAGCCCTCAAACACATGCTTAATTGGGGGCCAGCCCCCAAACACATGCCTAATTTGGGGGCCAGCCCCCAAGCCCCCCGGATATTTCCAGTCAGATGAACGGGCGGGGCGTTCGAGCGGGCGGGTGTTCTAGTGGGTTGAAGCGGTCGCGTGACGTTTGGTTTGGCGGGTTGTTGCTTGACTTGGCAGGGGCATGGCGGGAGTGTGGCGCCATGTCTGACAGGAACGCGCTTAGAGAGATCGAGGAGTTGCCCGATCTGGGAATTGTGATGAGCGATGGGTGTCGTTTGTCGGCGCGGGTTTGGCGGCCCGTGGATGCCGGGGAGGCTCCGGTGCCCGTGATCCTTGAGTATCTTCCCTATCGCAAGCGGGATGGGACGGCGGCGCGGGATGCGTTGACGCATCCGTATTTTGCGCGCCGTGGATATGCCTGTGTGCGGGTTGATATGCGCGGTAATGGCGACAGCGACGGTGTGATGCTGGATGAATATACCGCGCAGGAACTGGAAGACGGCTGCGAGGTGATTGCATGGCTTGCGGCGCAGCCGTGGTGCAGCGGGTCGGTGGGCATGATGGGCATCAGTTGGGGCGGCTTCAACGGCCTGCAGGTGGCCGCGATGCAGCCCGAGGCGTTGAAGGCGGTGATCACGCTGTGTTCGACCGTGGACCGCTATGCCGATGACATTCATTACAAGGGCGGCTGTTTGCTGAATGAAAACCTCGGCTGGGGGGCGACGATGTGGGCCTATTCCAGTCGTCCGCCGGACCCGGCGCTGCGCGAGGATTGGCGGGCGTTGTGGATGCAGCGGCTGGAGGCCGAGCCGTTTTTGCCGGTGACGTGGTTGGGGCATCAGCGGCGCGATGATTATTGGAAGCACGGCTCGGTCTGTGAGGATTTCAGCGCGATCAAGGCGAAGGTTCTGGCCGTGGGGGGCTGGGGCGATGCGTATAAAAACACGGTGGCGGAGGTGGTGGCGCATCTGCCGGGGGCGAAGGGTATCGTCGGGCCTTGGGTGCATAAGTATCCGCATTTCGCCGTGCCGGAGCCGCGGATCGGGTTCTTGCAGGAGGCGCTGCGCTGGTGGGATCGCTGGTTGAAGGGGATCGAGACCGGGGTGGAGGATGAGCCGGGGTATCGCGCCTATTTGATGGACGGGGTGCGGCCACGGACGTGGTATGAAGAGAGGGCCGGGCGGTGGATTGTCGGCGACGGGCCGGAAACGGCGCATGAGGTTTGGCCTTTGGGCGCGGCGGGTGCGTTGGGGGGCGAAGGCGCGGCAAATGCGGTTGTGGCGTCGCCCGCCCATTGCGGCATGGCGGCGGGGGAATATTGCGCGATCTGGCTGGGGCCGGAGATGCCGGGAGACCAGCGGCCCGATGATGCGTTTTCCGCTGTCTGGCGGTCGGCGCCATTGGGGCAGCCGCGTGATATTGTCGGGGCGCCGATGGTGCGGTTGCGGTTGAGCAGCGACACGCCGCAGGGGCAGATTGCCGTGCGGTTGACCCACATCCACCCGGACGGGGCGAGCACAAGGATCACCTATGGCCTGTTGAATTTGTCGCGTCGCAATGGCATGGACAAGAGCGTGCCGATGGTGCCGGGGCAGGTTGAAGAGATCGAGGTGACGCTGGATCAGATCGCCTATCGCGTGCCGGAGAGGCATCAGATTGCCGTTGCGGTGTCGAGCGCTTATTGGCCGCTGATCTGGCCCTCGCCGGAGGCGGGCGCGTTGCGGATCGTCGAAGGTGCCCTGCATTTGCCGGTGCGAGAGGGTCAGGGCGCGGGCGATGAATGCCGGTTTGAGCCGCCCGACGCGGCGGAGCCTTGGGCGGTTGAGGCGTTGCGCCCGGCGCAGAACAGCCGCGTGGTTGAGACAGATATGAGCAGCGGGATCGTGCGTCTGAATATCGAGGATGACTTTGGTTTGCGCCGCGATCTGGGACACGGGTTGATCAGTGGCGGCAAGGCGCGGGAGCAGTGGGACATCCACCCGGACGACCCGTTGAGTGCGCGCGGAAAAACCCATTGGACCGAAGAAATCGCGCGGGAGGGTGTTGCGCTTCGCAGTGAGACATATGCGGAGATGTGGGCGGACGAGACGTTTTTTCACCTTACGGCGCGACTGGAAGCATATGAAAATGATACACTCGTGTTTGAAAAGGACGTAAAAGAACAGATCAAGCGCGATGGCGTATGAGTGCATCAGGCGGACAATGCGGAAAAATTCCTTGCGGGATTGGTGTTTGTCGGTTTTGATTGATTCAAGAGTTAATAACCGGTGCGGCCTGTGCTGTTGATCGGTGAGACACAAACAAAAACAAGTTTACCTGGGAGAAAAATATGACTGACCAACTCGACTATCTGAAAGTGCGAGCGGCGATGGGCCGGATCACGCGACGTGAGTTTATGGGCCGCGCGGCGGCTTTGGGCGTGACGGCGGCGGCGGCGAATGTGATGCTGGCCGGTGCGGTGCGCGCGGCGGGCCCGCAAAAGGGCGGCACGCTTCGCATGGGGCTTCAGGGTGGGTCGACCACCGACAGCCTTGATCCGGCGCTGGCGACGAACCAAGTTGCCTTGATGCTGAACCGGATTTGGGGTGAGCCGCTGGTTGAGCTGTCGGATGATGGCGGCGTTGAGGGCAAGGTTGCCGAGAGCTGGGAAGGGTCGGCCGATGCGGGCACATGGACCTTTACCATTCGCAACGGCATCACCTTTTCCAACGGCCAGTCGGTCACCGCGCAGGACGTGGTGGACACGGTTGAGCGCCACACCGGCGAGGATTCGAAATCCGGCGCGCTGGGTATCGTCAAGGGGATCAAGAAGGCCACTGCCGAGGGCAACAAGGTCACCTTTGAGCTTGACGGGCCGAATGCTGACTTCCCGTTCCTGATTGGCGATTACCACCTGATCATCCAGCCCGGCGGTGGCAAGGATGCACCGGACGCGACGATCGGCACAGGGCCGTATATCATCAAGGACGCCGAGATGGGCGTGCGGTTCGTTGCCGAGAAGAACCCCAACTATTGGGGTGATATCGGCCATGCGGAGACGCTTGAGCTTATCGTGATCAATGACAACACGGCGCGGGTTGCGGCGTTGCAGTCGGGTCAGGTTGACATCATCGACCGGGTGCCGCCGCGCACCGCCGGTCTTGTTGCACGCGCGCCCAATATCACCGTGTCGCGGACAGCCGGTCCGGGCCACTACGTGTTCATCGCGCGCACCAACGCGTCACCGTTTGACAACAACGACGTGCGGATGGCGTTGAAATACGGGATCAACCGTCAGGAGATGGTGGACAAGGTACTGTTTGGCTATGGCTCGGTCGGGAACGACACGCCGATCAACTCGTCCTATCCGTTCTATACCGAGTTCGATCAGCGCGAGTATGATCCGGACAAGGCGATGCACCACCTGAAGAAATCCGGCCATGATGGCGGTATTTTGCTGCGCACCTCCGACAACTCGTTCCCCGGTGCGCCGGATGCGGCGGCGCTGTTCCAGCAAAGCTGTGCCAGCGCGGGTATCCAGTTGGATGTCAAGCGCGAGCCGAACGATGGCTATTGGTCGGAAGTGTGGAACAAGCAACCGTTCTGCACCAGCTATTGGGGCGGTCGCCCGACGCAGGACCAGATGTTTACCACGGCATATCTGTCCACCGCGGATTGGAACGACACGGCGTTCAACAATGAGCAGTTCGACCAGCTTCTTCTTGCGGCGCGGGCCGAGTTGGACGGCGCCAAACGGACGCAGATGTATGCCGACATGGGCACGATTGTGCGCGACGAAGGCGGCTTGATCTGTCCGATGTTCAACGACTTTGTCGATGCGCATTCCGACCGGATCGACGGCTGGGTCGAAGGGGCGAAGGGCTTTGCTCTGATGAACTCCTATGCGCCTCTGAAAATGTGGGTGAAAGCCTGATATGGCATCGCCAGTCCTAAGACTTTTGGCTCAGCGCATTGCGCTGAGCCTCATCCTTCTTTTGTTAATTTCTGCGCTGATCTTTGCCGGGACTGTTGTTCTTCCCGGAGATGTGGCGCAATCCATTCTCGGACAATCTGCGACCGAACAATCGCTGGCCAATCTACGCGATGAGCTGGGGCTGAACGAGCCGGCGCTGTCGCGATACCTGTCTTGGCTGGGGGCGGCGGTTCAGGGCGATTTGGGCACGGCCCTGACATCGGGTCAGGAGATCGCGCCGATCCTTGGGTCGCGATTGAAGAACACGCTTTTCCTTGCCTTTTGGGCGGCAGCGATTTCGGTGCCATTGGCGATTTTCCTTGGTCTGCTGGCGGTGCGGTTTCGCGACCGGTGGCCCGACAAGTTGATTTCAGGGGTAACGCTGGCGTCGATTTCGGTGCCTGAGTTCCTGATCGCCTATGTCTTGATGTTTTTTGTTGGCGTGAAGTTTAGGATTTTCATGCCAACGGCGGTGGGTTTTCGCCCGGACGCGGATTTGTTTACCAAGCTTGAGGCGATTGCCCTGCCGGTAACGGTTCTGACGCTGGTGGTGTTGGCGCATATGATGCGGATGACGCGGGCGGCGATTTTGAACGTGATGCAATCGGCCTATATCGAGACGGCCGAGTTGAAGGGTCTGACCATGTTCAAGATCATCTGGCGGCACGCGTTTCCCAACGCGATTGCGCCGGTGGTCAATGTGGTGATGCTGAACCTTGCGTATCTGGTTGTTGGCGTTGTCGTGATCGAGGTGGTGTTCGTTTATCCCGGCATGGGGCAATACCTTGTGGATCATGTGAGCAAGCGGGATGTGCCGGTGGTGCAGGCCTGTGGGCTTGTCTTTGCGGCCGTATACATCGGGCTTAACATGGTGGCGGATATTGTTGCGATCCTCTCCAATCCACGGTTGAGGCATCCGAAATGATGAAGAATATTCCCTTTGCCGCGATGGTCGGCCTGTTCTTTACCGCGCTTTATTTCACGATCGCCATTCTGGCGCCGTGGATTGCGCCTTATGGCATGGCCGAGGTGGTTGGCGGTGTCTGGGAGCCATCAAGCTCCAAGCATCTGCTCGGTACGGATAACATTGGGCGCGATTTGCTGACGCGGATGATTTACGGCGGCCGGACGACGATTTTCATTGCCACTATGGCGACGATCATTAGCTTCACCACGGGGGCGATCCTTGGGTTTTTGGCGGCGGTGGCCGGGGGCTGGTTTGATCAGCTTTTGAGCCGGTTCGTTGATCTTATCATGTCGATCCCGTCGTTGATTTTCGCGTTGGTTGTTTTGTCGGTGATGCCGGTGACGATCCCGGTGTTGGTGTTGGTCATGGGCTTTTTGGACAGCACGCGGGTGTTCCGTTTGGCGCGGGCCGTGGCGGTGGACATCAACGTGATGGATTTTGTCGAGGCGGCGAAGCTGCGCGGGGAGGGTCGCGGATGGGTGATCTTCCGCGAGATCCTGCCCAATGCATTGTCGCCGCTGGTGGCAGAGATGGGCTTGCGGTTTATCTTTATGGTGCTGTTCATTTCCACGCTGAGTTTCCTTGGGCTGGGTATTCAGCCGCCTGAGGCGGACTGGGGCGGAATCGTGAAAGAGAATGCGGATGGCATCAACTATGGCATCGGGGCCGCGCTTTATCCGGCGATTGCGATTGCGACGCTGGCGATCAGCGTGAACCTTGTGGCGGATTGGATTTTGAACCGGACCACGAGTTTGAAAGGGGGCCGGGGATGATGAGAAACAGCTATTCAATGGTCCGTCCGGCGGCACGCCGGACAGCCCCCGACCGCCCCCACGGGCGGGGGCTTCACCCCCACCCGCGGTCGGGGGCTATCCGGCTCTGGAGGGCGCGACATGACTGAACCATTGGTAAAGGTGCGCGGCCTCAAGATCGGGGCGACGGTTTATCCGCCGGGTGAGAAGCCGCATCCGATCGAGATCGTGCATGGTGTGGATTTCGATCTGGAAGCGGGCAAGGTTCTGGGCCTGATCGGGGAATCCGGCGCCGGGAAATCGACGATCGGCCTGTCGACCATGGCCTATGGTCGCGGTGGTGTTGAGATCACCGGCGGCGAGGTCTGGGTGAACGGGCGCGATATTCTCAAGACTTCGTTCCGCGATGTGCGCCGTTTGCGCGGTGGCGAGGTGACCTATGTCAGCCAATCGGCGGCGGCGAGTTTCAACCCGGCCAAGAAGATCATGGATCAGGTGGTGGAGGCCGCCGTGGAGCAAGGTAAGTTCAGCCGCAAGGACGCCGAGGCACGGGCCGTGGCGCTGTTTGACAAGCTGGGCCTGCCGGACCCCGAGAACATCGGCAAACGCTTTCCGCATCAGGTGTCGGGCGGGCAGTTGCAACGCTGTATGACCGCGCTTGCGCTGTGCCCCGAGCCGGACCTTGTGGTGTTTGACGAACCGACCACTGCGCTGGATGTGACGACGCAGATTGACGTGTTGAAAGCGATCAAGGAGGCGATCCGCGACACCGGGGTCGCGGCGCTTTATATCACGCATGATCTGGCCGTGGTGGCGCAGGTGAGCGACGATATCATGGTTCTGAAAATGGGCGAGATGGTCGAATACGGCCCGGTCGATCAGATCATCAATGCGCCGCAGGAAGAGTATACGCAGGCCTTGGTGTCGGTACGCTCGATCAACCATGAGGAAAAGACACCCACGCCCGATGCGGTTTTGAAGGTGGAACACATCACTGCGCGCTATCGCGGCACGACTTTCGATGTTTTGAAAGACGTGAACGTGGAGTTGCACCCCGGCCAAACCTTGGCTGTTGTGGGCGAAAGCGGGTCGGGTAAATCGACCTTGGCGCGGGTGATCACCGGCCTGTTGCCGCCTAGCGCGGGGCGGATCGAATTTGCCGGGCGCGAGTTGAGCGCGGCCCTTCCGACGCGCAGCCGCGAGGATTTGCGCGAGTTGCAGATGATCTATCAGATGGCGGACACGGCGATGAACCCGCGCCAGACGGTGGGCACGATCATCGGGCGGCCTCTGGAGTTCTATTTCGGCCTGAGGGGCAAGGAAAAGCAGAAGCGGATTGCCGAGCTGTTGGAAGAGATCGAGATGGGTGAGGGGTTTATCGACCGCTACCCGGCCGAGCTTTCTGGTGGGCAGAAACAGCGGGTTTGCATTGCGCGGGCCTTGGCGGCGAAGCCGAAGCTTATCATCTGTGACGAGGTGACGAGCGCGCTTGATCCGCTGGTCGCGGACGGCATTCTCAAGCTGCTGCTCAGGCTGCAAAAGATCGAGGATGTGGCCTATCTGTTTATCACCCATGATCTGGCGACGGTGAAGGCCATCGCCGACAGTATCGCGGTGATGTATCAGGGCGAAGTGGTGCGCTATGGCTCGAAATCCGAGGTGCTGGCGCCGCCGTTTGACGATTACACCGACCTGCTGTTGAGCTCTGTGCCAGAGATGAAGCTGGGCTGGCTGGAAGAGGTGATCGCGCATCGCAAAATGGAAAGCGCCGGCAACTGATTGTTGCCGGTTTGCCGGGGGCGGAGCCTGCGGGCTTGCGGGGATTGCGCCGTTGGGTGCAATTTGGTGTTAAGCCAATTTTATGAGTGAGTTGATATGAAACCGATTGTGACGCGCACCGCGGTTGTTTTTGCCTTGATGTTTGTGGCGCTGTTCCTGCTGCGGCTGGGATATGGCTATGCCACGCAGCCCAATGGCGAGGTGATCGAGGAGGGCGTTGTCGGCAGCAATATCGGCTATGATTTCGCGCTGAGCCGAAAGAATTATGCAGGTCAGAAGGGGGCGTCCGCGCTGGGCCCGCAATCGGTTGATCAGCGGTATGAGAAGGTCGCGACGCTGGGCCAGTCGAGCCACAGGTTTGAGGAAGACGAGGGCGCGATCCGCGATGTGGCCAAGGCTGCAGAGGCGTTGATCCAGCACGAGCAGAGCTTTGGTCTTGCCGGGCGGCGACAGCTGCAATTGGCGCTGGGGGTGCCGCCGGATGCGTTTGACGAGGTGATCGGTAAGCTGCGCGATATTGGCAAGCCGGTGACGTTTCAGGTGAACAAGACCGACAAGACCAACGAATACCGCGCGTTGCTGGCGCAGCAGCAGAGCCTTGCCAAATCGCGCGACAATCTGATCGAGTTGAAGGCGCGGGACGCGGAGTTGTCGGACCTGATTTCGCTGGAGCGTCAGATTCTTGAGCTTGAGACGCAAATCCAGAATCTGGGCGTGTCGGTGGGGGAGTTTGACAGCGAGTTTGAGTTTGTCACGATCAAGCTTACCCTGAGCGAAGTCCGCCCGCCGATCGAGCGATTTATCCCGTTTGTTCAGCGCGTTAAGGTCGCGATGGAGTGGACGATATTTGCCAGCCTTGGCATTGGCGCGGCGTTTATTCTTGCCATGTTGGGAGCCGCATTGGTCATGGTGGTGGTGCAAATGGCGCGCAGGATTGCGGCGGAGACACCGGAAAGCTAACCTCGGGTCAGCAGCGACAATGCTGCAAGTGCAAAGTGGCGTTAACGCATTGTAAATATTTGCAGTTTATGAACGATGGGCCGCGTTTCGGCGGAAAATTCCGTCATTCACTTTGCAGGTGCAGCATGATAGGGTGATCGGGATCTGTAGAAGAGCTTTGCCATGTTCAAAAGTCCGCTTGAGACATTGTTCAACCCCAAGGGTGTTGCCGTATTCGGGGCGAGCGAAAGCGCGACGAGCGTAGGCTCGAAGGTGCATGCCAACCTGTTGGCGGGGGCGTTTGACGGCCCGATTGTGCCGATCAATCCGCGCTATGACACCGTGCGCGGGCAGGCCTGTTTCAACTCTATCTTAGAGGTCGAGGAGAAGATCGACCTTGCCGTGATTGCCACGCCAGCCGAGACCATTCCGGGGATTATAAAGGAGTTGGGCACGGCGGGCGTTGGGGCGGCAATTGTGCTTTCTGCCGGGTTCCGCGAGGCGGGTGAGGCGGGTCATCGGCTGGAAGATGAGCTGGTTGAAGCGGCGCGCAAGGCCGGGGTGCGGTTCATGGGGCCGCATTGCGTGGGGCTGATGCGGCCATGGTTGGGATTGAACGCGACGTTTCTGAATTCTGATCCGCCGCAGGGGCGGTTGGCGGTGGTGTCGCAATCGGGGGCGTTGTCCTCGGCGATTGCCGATTGGGCGGGGCCGCATCACGCCGGGTTTTCGGCGATTGTGAGCCTTGGAAATTCCAACAATGTCGATTTCGGAGATGTGCTGCAATTCCTTGCGACGGACCCGAAAACCGACGCGATCCTGCTCTATATCGAGGGGATCAACCACGCTGCGAGCTTTATGAGTGCGCTTAGGATTGCGGCGCGCTCCAAGCCGGTGATCGTTCTGAAATCGGGGCGGCATGTGGCCAATTCGCAGGCTGCGAACACGCATACCGGGGCGCTGATCGGGTCGGATGCGGTGTTTGACGTGGCGCTGGCGCGGTCGGGGGCTGTGCGGGCGCATACGTTCGGGCAGCTGTTCGCCGCGGCGGAGATATTGAGCGCGCACAAGCGGATGGGCGGTAAGCGGCTTGGGGTTGTGACCAATGGCGGCGGTGCCGGGGTTCTGGCGGCGGATCGCGCCGGGGATTTGGGCATCGACGTTTGTGAGATGTCGGAAGAGACCGTGGCCACATTGGACGCGGTTTTGCCGACTTATTGGAGCCGATCAAACCCGGTTGATATTCTGAGCGATGCGGGGCCGGAGACCTATGCCGAAGCGGTCAAAGCGTGTTTGGCGGACAAGGCGTTTGACGGGGTGTTGGTGTTGCTGACCCCGCAGGCGCGGACCGATGCGACCAAAGTGGCGCAAGCCGTGGTTGACGCCCTGCCCAAGCGGCGGAGCAAGCCGGTGCTGGCCTGTTGGATGGGGCAGACCTTGATCGCGGAAGGCCGCAGGATTTTGAGCGAGGCGGGCATCCCCGATTTTATCACGCCGGAGCGCGCGGTTGAGGCGTTTTCATATTTGGCGCAGCATTACCGGCACCAGAAGCTGGCGCTGGAAGTGCCGGGGCCAATGAACGAGGTCGAAGAGGCCGTGGACCTGACCGGGGCGCGGATGATTATCGACACGGCGCTGCGCGAGGGGCGCGACATGCTCAACGATATCGAGAGCAAGGCGATTTTGCGCAGTTTCCACATTCCGACGAATATGACGATTGAGGCGAATAGCGCGGCGGAGGCTTTGGTTGCGGCGGAGACGGTGGGTTTTGCGGTGGCGGTAAAGATCCTGAGCCCGGATATCACGCATAAATCGGATGTCGGGGGGTGAAGCTGGGGCTGGCCAATGCGGCGGATGTTGTGGAGGCGTTTCAGGAGGTCACCACCCGTGCGAGCGAGCGGCGGCCCGAGGCGCGGATCACCGGCGTGACGGTGCAGCGGATGGCCGATCTTCGCGATGCGAGAGAGTTGGTGATCGGGGCGAGCCGCGATCCGGTGTTCGGCCCGGTGATCATGTTCGGCGCGGGGGGCACGGCGGTGGAAGTGTTGAACGACACGGCGCTGGAGTTGCCGCCGCTGAACACCGTTCTGGCCGCGCGCCAGATCAGGCGGACGAAGATTTCGAAGATGCTGGGCGCGTTCCGCGAGAAAGAAGCCGCAGACCGCGAGGCCGTGATCAATGTGCTTTTGCGGGTGTCGGACATGATTTGCGAATTGCCCGAGATTGCCGAGCTTGACCTGAACCCGATCTTTGCCGGACCGGACGGGGTTTTGACCGTGGATGCGCGCATTTCGATCAAGCGCCCGCCGAGCCGTGATGGTGCCTATGACCACATGGCGATCCATCCCTATCCGCGCGAGTTGGTGCAAAGCACGCATTTGTCGGACGGTCGGCAGTTGACCATTCGCCCGATCCGCCCGGAGGATGCCGAGAACGAGCGGATTTTCGTGCAGAACCTGTCTCCGCAGGCGCGGCGGTTCCGGTTTATGGGGATGGTGAATGAGCTGTCGCCCGAAATGCTGGCGCGGTTTACACAGATTGATTACCGCGCCGAAATGGCTCTTGTTGCGATGGTGGGCACCAATGGCAGCCGCGAGCAGATCGGCGTGGCGCGCTATGTCATCAACCCGGACCGACGGAGTTGCGAATTTGCCGTGGCGGTGACGGATGCGGTGCAGCATCAGGGCATCGGCACACGGTTGATGAAGGCCTTGATGGAGGCGGCGCGGGATCGCGGGCTGACCCATATCGAGGGCACGGTGTTGCGCGAGAACGAGCCGATGCTGGCGATGATGGAGGAGCTTGGCTTTAGCGCCAGACGCTCGCCCGATGAACGCGAGATTGTGATTGTCGAGCGGGAGTTGTAGACCCATAGGCAAGGGGTGGTGACACCCGCCGGAAACGCGCGAATTCAGGAGAGAGGCGGGGACGCAAGTGCCCGTTCGATATCGTGCGCTTTAGGGAGGGGAGCCCCCAATGCTGGCCTATATCACCCATGCGGATTGCATGGAGCATGACACCGGACATTTGCACCCGGATCAGGCCGAGCGCCTGTCGGCGATCGACAATCAGATGATCATGTCGGGGTTGGATTTTGTGGTCCGCACCCATGATGCGCCTTTGGTGACGCGGGCGCAGTTGGAGCGGGTTCATGGGAGCGCATACCTTGATCGGGTCTATGCGATGGCGCCGCTTGACGGTTCGGTCGAGATTGACGGGGATACGGTGATGTCGCCGGGCACGCTGCGCGCTGCCGAGCGGGCGGCGGGGGCCGGTGTGCTGGGGGTCGATCTGATCATGCAGGGCGACGCCCATGCCGGGTTTTGCGCCGTGCGCCCGCCCGGCCATCATGCCGAGCGGGACCGGGCGATGGGGTTTTGCCTGTTTGACAATATCGCGGTGGCGGCGGCGCATGCGTTGGAGGCTTATGGGCTGTCGCGGGTGGCGATCATTGATTTCGACGTGCATCACGGCAACGGGACCGAGGACATTTTCAAAGACGAGCCGAGGGTTTTGTTCTGTTCGTCGTTTCAGCATCCGTTTTACCCGTTTACCGGCCATGAGAGCGACACTGCGAACCTTGTTGATGTGCCGCTGAGCGCCGGGGCGGGCGGCGAGGAGTTTCGCGCCGCTGTAACCGCGCATTGGCTGCCCGCGCTGGAGGCGTTCCGGCCGGAGTTTGTGTTTATCTCGGCCGGGTTTGACGCCCATGTCGCGGATGACATGTCGCATCTTGCGCTGACGGATAATGACTATCGTTGGGTGACGGAGAAACTGCTGGCCGTGGCCAAAACCCATGCGGAGGGGCGGATTTTGTCGATGCTGGAAGGCGGCTATGAGCCGGGGGCGTTGGCGCGCAGCGTGGTGGCGCATATGAATGTGCTGATCGGCTAGGGGGTTGCGGTTTTCCGGCGCGGAATCAAGGCCGCAGGCCGCCGCGCATCGCCAGACCGGCCCTTGGGCTGGCGATTTTGTGAGGGCTGGGTGTTATTCTGAGCGGGGGGAGTGCTTGGCGGGGATAAAGTGCCCTTCGGCGTGCGATGGGTCGCCATCCCCCCGGTCTGGCCCCGATCTGGCCCCGGTCTGGCGATGCGCGGCTTGGCGCGACGCGGCTCAGTTCTTGAGCGCGCCGTTTTCCCATGTGCCGCTTTCGGTGGTGCCTTCGGAGTAGATCATCTTGCCGCTGCCCTGGCGTTTGCCGTTGAGGAAGGTGCCTTCGTAAACGTCGCCATTGGTGTAGGTGGCGACACCTTGGCCCGAAATCTCGCCGTTTTTCCATTCGCCGACATAGCGGAAGCCATCGGGCATGATGATCTCGCCCTTGCCGTGGCGTTGGCCCTTGGCGAAGGCGCCTTTGTAGACGGTGCCGTCGGGATAGGTGGCCGTGCCTGTTCCGTGGCGTTGGCCATTGGCCCAATCGCCGTCATAGCGATAGCCATCGGCATAGGTCATCACGCCTTTGCCGTGGTTCTGGGCGTTTTTGAAGCCGCCCTCGTAGGTGACGCCATTGGCATAGGTTGCCTTGCCTTGGCCTTCGATCACGCCGCCGGCCCATTTGCCCTCAAACACCGAGCCATCGGGGTAGGTGATTTTGCCCAACCCATCGGCGAGATCATTGCGGAATTGCCCGACATAGACCGAGCCATCGGGGTAGGTGACTTCGCCGGTGCCTTCGATGCGGCCCGCGATCCATGAGCCGACATAGCGATAGCCATCGGCGCCGGTAAAGGTGCCCTGACCTTCGCGCTTGTCGTCTTTGAAGGAGCCGACATAGACATCGCCATTGGCGTAGGTGACTTTGCCGGTGCCCTGACGCTGACCGGCGATAAGGTCGCCCTCGTAGACGTCGCCATTGGGTTGGGTCAGCGTGCCCTTGCCGTTGATCTGCCCGTCTTTCCAGAGGCCGGTATAGACCAGCCCGTCGGGCATGGTGAGTTTGCCGGTGCCTTCGCGGGCGCCTTTGACGATCTGGCCCTCATAGACCGCGCCATCGGGGTAGGTGATCTTGCCCATGCCGTCCTTGACGCCATTGACCCAGTCACCTTCGTATTTATAGCCGCCGGGCGAGAGCATGGTGCCTTTGCCGTGGTGCATGGCATTGCGAAAGCCGCCTTCGTAGCTAACGCCGTTGGCATAGGTGGCGACGCCTTGACCGAGGATCTTGCCGTCTGCCCATGTCCCCTCGTAGGTGCCACCATCGGAGAACACGATCTTGCCCAGCCCGTGGGGTTTGCCCTTGGAAAACTCGCCTTCATAGACCGAGCCATTGGGGAAGCGGGCAATACCTTTGCCTTTGATCTCGCCTTCGACCCAATTGCCAACGTATTCATAGCCGTTGGGCAGGTGATAGGTGCCGGTGCCGTGCTGGAGCCCGTTTTTGAACGTGCCCTCATAGGTGCCGCCATCATCGTATTGCTTGGTTTGCACCTTGCCGTCCTGGGCCGAGGCCGCTTGGGCGTAGGTCATGGAAAGAGCAAGCATGAGCGTGGCTCTGGCAAGACGAGAGTTCAGCAATTTGGTCATTATACCCTACCCTGTGGTCTCTCCGCCGTGGTTTGCCCACAGCGGGATAGGAGGAAATTAAGGCAGCAGGCGCGGGCAGGCAACGGGATTCGGGCAATTCGTCTTTCGCTTGCGCGGCTATCTGCTAAACCTTGGCGCGGAACGAGAAGGAAATTCGGTATGGCGGACAGGTTTCGGCTTACTCTGGCGCAGTTGAATCCAACGGTCGGAGACATTGAGGGCAACGCCGCCAAGGCGCGTGCGGCATGGCAAGAGGCGCGCGGGGCGGGGGCCGATATGCTGGCGCTGCCGGAGATGTTTATCACCGGTTACAACACGCAGGACCTGATTATGAAACCGGTGTTTCATCAGGCGGCGATTGCGGCGATCGAGGCATTGGCCGAGGCCTGTGCCGATGGGCCGGCGCTGGCGATCGGGGGCCCGGCGCTTGAGGGGGCGTCGCTTTTCAACGCCTATTACATTTGCAAGGGCGGCAAGGTCAGCACCACGGTTTTGAAGCATCATTTGCCTAATGAGACCGTGTTTGACGAGGTGCGCCTTTATGCCAGCGGGCCGCTTGGCGGGCCATATGCGGTAGAGGATGTGCGCATCGGGTCGCCGATTTGCGAGGATGCTTGGCATGAAGACGTGGCCGAGACGCTGGCCGAGACCGGGGCCGAGATCCTTTTGGTGCCGAATGGCTCGCCCTATTATCGCAACAAGATGGAGACCCGGTTCAACCATATGGTGGCGCGGGTGGTCGAGAATGATCTGCCGCTGGTTTACCTCAATATGGTGGGCGGTCAGGATGATCAGATTTTCGATGGCGGGTCGTTTGTGCTGAACCCCGGCGGGGAGATGGCGTTGCATCTGCCGGTGTTTGACGAAGTGATCACACATGTGGATTTCGAGCGCGGTGACGATGGCTGGCGGGCCTTGCCGGGTGAAAAGGCGCATATGCCCGACGAATGGGAGCAGGATTACCGCGCCATGGTCGAGTCTTTGCGCGATTACATGGGCAAGACCGGGTTCAAGAAGGTGTTGCTGGGTCTGTCGGGCGGAATCGACAGCGCGATTGTGGCGACGATTGCCGCTGATGCGCTGGGCCCTGAAAACGTGCGCTGTGTGATGCTGCCCTCGGAGTATACCTCGCAAGGTTCGCTGGAGGATGCCAAGGCGGTGGCCGGGGCGCTGGGTGCGCCCTATGATATCGTGCCGATTGCCGAGGGGCGCGAGGCGATCACCAACACGCTGGCGCCGCTGTTCGAGGGGCTGGCGCCGGATGTGACAGAGGAGAACGTGCAATCGCGGCTGCGCGGTTTGCTGCTTATGGCGATGAGCAACAAGTTTGGCGAGATGCTGTTGACCACCGGCAATAAATCCGAGGTCGCTGTGGGCTATGCCACGATCTATGGCGATATGGCGGGGGGGTATAACCCGATCAAGGACCTCTACAAGACGCGGGTGTTCGAGATGTGCCGCTGGCGCAATGCCAATCACCGGCCCGATTGGATGATGGCCCCTGAGGGTGAGATGATCCCGGTGAGCGTGATCGACAAGCCGCCGAGTGCAGAGCTGCGCGAGGACCAGAAGGACGAGGATCGCTGCCGCCTTATGACATTCTGGATGGTATTCTCGACATGCTGGTGGATCGCGAGGCGAGTGTCGCGGATTGCGTGGCCGCAGGGTATGATCGGGATGTGGTCAAGCGGGTGGAGCATCTGCTTTATATCAGTGAATACAAACGCTTTCAGTCAGCGCCGGGAACGCGGTTGACCAAGCGGGCCTTCTGGCTGGATCGGCGGTATCCGATTGTGAACCGGTGGCGCGATAACGCGTGAGGCGGTAGCCGTTGCGCGGCGCTGATGCCGGGAAGCGGCGCGCCAGCGCCATGCCCGACCTCCCCCGGGGAGGGCATTCAGATATCATGGCGTGCGCGTGGATCCTGCGTTGCGGTTCCCAACGATTGCGCCACCTGCTTCAAAGGCCCTCCCGAGGTCGGGCATGGCGCTGGCGCGCGAACGGGTGTTGTCGCGCGAAAAACCGGTTGCCTCTGCCGGCTGGTAAGGGTCGAATGCGGGCAAAGGGGAGAGCGTAGATGGACAAGAAACTGCTGCTGATCATTCTCGACGGGGTGCCGTTGCGCAATTTCACCCGGTTGTTTGGCAATCTGGAAGGCTGGGTCGAGAGCGGCGAGGCGCAGAGGTTTGTGCATCGCGCGGTGCTGCCGTCGATTTCGGCGTCTTGCTATGCCTCGATCCACACCGGGGTGCCGCCGCAGGTGCATGGCTGTACCGGCAATGGCAATGTGTTTCGGTTGTCGCAGCCGGATGTGTTCAGTCAGGTGCGCAAGGCGGGGGGCGTAACGGGCGCGGTGGCGCATTCGTTCTGGAGCCAGTTTTTCAACCGTCATCCGTTCGATTTTGTGCGCGACGTGGACTATGACGAAATCGACAGCGACACGATCAACCATGGCCGGTTCCATACGATGACGGGCTATGGTGGCGACAACCAGATGACGCCATCGGATGTGGATTTGTTCGGGACGCTGACCAATCTGTGCCTGAAAAAAGGGTTGAATTACGGGATGCTGCATACCTGCACGCTTGACAGCATGGGGCACCGGTTTTTTCACGAGAGTCAGCAGATGGATCATGCCTGTTTCGTCATGGACGAGATGCTGGCGCCGTTCATTCCGCAATGGCGCGCCGCCGGGTACGAGGTGATCGTGACGGCGGACCACGGTCAGGACGAGCGCGGGCATCACGGCGGGCGGGGTGATTTGCAGCAATTGACTGCGCTCTATTATTTCGGGCCGGGGCAGGGGCCGGCACGCGACACCGAGATCAGCCAGTTGCAGCTTGCGCCGACGATCCTGAGCCGGTTGGGGGCCGAGGTGCCCGAGACGATGCAGGGCGACGTTTTTCTAAGCTGAATTCAACGTGGCGATGGGGCGTTCGGACGGGTGGGGCATTGGCCGGGCCGCGTGTTTGGACGTGCAATCGGGAATGGTGTGCCACGGGTTTTGTAGAGTGATTTGCTAGGTTGATTTGGCGGCGTGATTTGCCGGAGTGATTTGGCGAAAGCCGCGCCGATCGCACTGTAAAACCGGAGAGCGACTATACCTTAGGGTTGAATGACCCCACATTTTTGCAATCATGTCGATGTTTCCGGAACATTTTTGCAACGCCCAGAAAATGCCACAAACTGCGGTTTTCATGGGGGATGGGCCACTACATCTCGTAAAAAACTCATGATTGCGGGAGGTTGCAAAATTTTCCCCCTAGCGAGGCGAATCGCTTTTCTGTATCAAAATGGCATCAGAAAAGCGGTGCGAGTAACGATGCCGCGCATTGAGGCATAGGTGGTGTAATGAAACCGATTGGTTTTGCCGTTCGCGATGGCGCGGGCGCAGTAATTCGTAGTGAAATTTCGGCAGACGGGTCCGTGACCCCTATTTCGGCAGGCGCCGGACAAGAGATTTCGCTCAATCTCAGACAGAGTGACGTGCAGGGCTATCAGCGGCTGGGGACAAATCTTCAGATTACGCTGAATGACGGGCGCGTTGTAATTCTGGAAGACTTTTATGGCGCTGGCGACAGTGCGCGGTTGTTTATTTCGGCAGATGGCTACCTCAACGAGGTGTCTCTGGCTGAAGGTGCGGACGGGGCGGTTTTTGCGACCTATGGACCGGCCGAGCAGTGGGGCAAATGGAGCCCGTCGGATCAGCTTATCTTCCTTGATGGCACCGAAGTGGCGCATGTAGCGCCGACAGATGACAATGTGTCGATGCTGGGCGCGGGGCTGCTGGGTGGTCTTGGCGGCGGCGCGGGCCTTTTGGGCGCGGGCGCGGCAGTGGCTGGTGCGGGTCTTTTGGGTGGAGCCGGTGGCGGCTCGGCCTCGCAGGCGCGGATCGAGCCGGCGATTGATCAGGACGGCGTGCAATCCATGGGCGGCGATGATCTGGCTGAGGACGACAAGGTGATCGTGATCACCGGCAAGGCCGAGCCCGGCTCGGAAGTGGTTGTCACCATCGGCGAGGAAGAAGTCAGCACGACAACCGGTGACGATGGCACCTGGGGTGTGGAATTCACCGGCGATGATTTCCCCGAAGATGGCACCTATGACGTTGTCGCGGTTGTGACCGAGGACGACGGCACGGAAACCACCCTGAACGGGCCGGAAATCGTGATTGATACGACCGGACCGGAGATCACGTTCGAAGATGGCACAAAGTCGGTCAATGACCTGACCAACGCGGAAGACCATTCCGACGGTGTGGAAATCGCCGGGTCGGGCGAAGCGGGCGCGTCGATTGATGTGACCATCAACGACGTAACTCATTCGACCACCGTTGCCGAAGACGGGTCGTGGGAGGTTGTGTTCCTGCCCAGCGAAGTGCCGGGCGGATCCTATGAGACCGAGGTGACGGTTGTTTCGACCGACAGCTTTGGCAACTCGACCACGGTGACGGATGTTGTGGTGATCGACACCGAAGCGGGTGTAACGATCGACGCCAACCAAGCCGGTGGCGATGATATCATCAATGCCACGGAACAGGCGGCGGGTGTCACCCTGACCGGCACGGCCGAGGCCGGGTCGAGCGTGGTTGTCACCATGAACGGCTATTCCCACACGGTCACCGCGACGTCGAGTGGCACATGGTCGGCGGATTTCGCGAGTTCGGAAATTCCGACCGGCGAGCAGGATGTGAGCGTTACAGCGGTTGCGACCGATGTGAACGGCAACAGCGTCACCACGTCGAGCACGCTGGCTGTGGATACCATCAACTCGGTCACCTTTAACGACACAGGTATCGAGACCGACGGCACCGTCAACGCCGTAGAGCGGTCCGATGGGCTGACCCTGACCGGGACGACGCAGGCGGGTTCGGTTGTGACCGTGGAAATGAACGGCGTCAGCCACACGGCCACTGTTGATGCGAATGGCAACTGGAGCGTTGATTTCGCCGCCGGGGAAATCCCGCAGGGTGAAACAGATGCGACGGTCAATGTCTCGTCCGTGGATGCAGCGGGCAACGTTGCGACGACAAGCGGCACGGTCAACATCGACACGCTGGTCAACAACCTTGAGCTGACCGGGACACCGGGTGGCGCGGACAGTATTGTGAACGCGGTAGAAGCTGCCGGTGGCGCAACGCTGACCGGGACGGTTGAGCCGGGGTCGACTGTGATTGTCCAGATGGGCAGCGTCAGCCATCAGGCGAGCGTCGATGCGAACGGCAACTGGACCGCGAATTTTGCGGCGAGCGAGATCCCGCAGGGGAACCATGACCTTGCCGTGACCGCGACAGCAACGGATGCGGCGGGTAACACCAGCAGCGTCAGCGGCAATGTTGTGGTGGACACCGTGGTTGAGAACCTCGGGTTCAACTCTGACACGGTGGAAGGCGACAACATTGTCAACGACGCCGAGCGTGCCGATGGTGTGCCGGTGGCGGGCACGGTTGAGCCGGGGTCGACCGTTCTGGTGACCATGGGCAGCGTGACGCAAACCGCGACAGTGGATGCGATGGGCAATTGGAGCACCAATTTCCCCGCAAGCGCGATTCCTCAGGGTGAGTATGACACCACGATCGAGGTCAATGTCACCGATGCTGCAGGCAACACCGACAGCATCAGCCAGTCGGTTCGGGTTGATACGCTGGTGAACACGCTGACCAATAGCGCGGGCGCGGTTGAGGGCGACAATATCGTCAACGCGACCGAGGCGCAGGACGGCTTTACCCTGACCGGGCAGGTCGAACCGGGGTCGACCGTGATGGTCGATTTCGGCGGGCAGAGCATTGCCGCGACCGTAGACGCCGCAGGCATGTGGAGCGCCGCCATTCCGGCAAGCGCGATTGCCAGCGGGGAATACACCGGCACGGCGACGATCAACGCAACCGACGCTGCCGGCAACACCGACAGCATCACCCGCGATATCGAGATCGACACCACGCTTCCGGGCAGCCCGGATGTGGCCTCTTACACCCGTGATCACACGGGCATCCGGGGCATCACCACCGAAATCTCGGATGACACTGTAAGCATCAGCCACGTTCACAATGACGGGTCGATCACAGATGTTGCCGCGACGGGCGTGGATATTCCGGTGTTGGGCGAGACGACCTATGCGTTCAACCCGACGATCCCGGATGGATCGCATCTGGTTGTGTCGGCCGAGGACGGGGCGGGCAACATGAGCTCGACCTACCTTGTGCTTGATGAAAGCTCGACCAGTGTGGTGAACATGGCCAACCCAAGCCTTGGCGATTTGCAGATCGAGTCGATCGACCTGCAATTTGCCGAAGAGAGCCAGCTTACGATCACCGAAGAGCAGCTTGTGGCGCTGTCGGATAACACCGACTCGGTTGTTGTGCATGGCGGGTCGGATGACACGGTCACGATCACCGGCGCGACACGCACCGGCGAGACCCAGAACGTCAACGGCGAGGCCCATGAGGTTTACACGCTGGGTGACACCGGGACGCTGATTATCGACGACGATATTACGGTCGTGATCTAAGGCATTTCATCGGGCGGGGGCGCATCCCCGCGCCCGCCCGGTGGCACTTAAAAAAACTACAACAATAAGCACCAGCGAGTGGGGCAATGGTATGGGGCAGAGGGCAATGGTCAGGACAATTGCGTCCTTGGTTGCGGTGATCGGGGTCAGCGGCTGTATGAGCTTTGGCTCGGGCGCGGACGGTGACGGGGTCACGCGGTTTCGCGGCTCTCCGTTGGGGGCGAGCGCGGCGGCGAAGCAGGCCAAGCAAGCCAAGCAGGACGCGGACAGCATCATCATGAGCGATCTGCAGGGGCGGCGCAGTGTGCTGCCCGATGGCAGCGCGTTCGACAAGGTGGCGGTTCCGGTTCTGGCCGCGAATTCACGCGCTGCCGAGAGCGAGTTGCGCGTGGCGCGGCTTAACGCCGAGGCGCAGTCGAAGAACTGGTTGCCGACGCTGGGTCCGAGCATCTCGCTCAGCTCGCTCGGTGAGGTTCTGGCGAGCCTTGTGATTGACGCGGTGATCTTTGACAACGGCAAGAAAAAGGCCGAGCGCGAGTTTGCGCGCGCCGATGTGGAAGTGGCCGCAGTCAACCTTGCTATCGACACGAATGACCGGGTGCACACGGCCTTGGGGCTTTACCTGAAAGGGCAGAAGGCACAGGAAAAAGCGGCGCTTTATCAAGCGGCGTTGAAGGATTTGAGCCGGTTCGAATACATCATGAACGAGCGGGTCAAGGGCGGGGTTTCGGACCTGTCGGACCTGAGCGTGATCCGTCACAAGCTGGCCAAGGTGCAATCGGATTACACCGCCGAGGCCGAAGCCGCCAAGGGCGCGGTGGCCGAGTTGAACGCCATGTCGGTGAAAAAACTGGGCGGCATCAGCGGGCTGGCCGATGTGCAGGTGAGCAGCAGCGACGCGCGCGCGCTGAGCGTGTTGTTGGCCGAGGCCGAGAAGTCGCGCACCGTGGCCGGGGCCAAGATCGACCGGGCCGGATTTTTGCCGAGCCTGACGGCAAGCGCGGATGTGACCAAAACCGGCGTCAGCGGTGGTGCCAACCTTGCCCCGGCGAACGGGTTGGGGTTTGGCACGGGAGCGAGCCTGAAAGCGATTGAAGCGGCGACCGAAGCGGCAGGGCGGCGCGTGTCGCAAGCCACCGAGGACGCCAACCGCAAGCTGGCCAAGCGCGAGGCGCGGTTGGCTGCTCTGTCGCGGCAGGTCGGCGAGGCGAGCGGGCTGGCCGGGCAGGCGAAGGCCAATCTGGACCTGTTCCAACAGCAATATGATGCGGGACAGCGGCAGGTCATGGATGTGGTCGGCGTTTACGAAGGTTGGATCGCGCAGGAAGAGGCGCGCATTGATCTGAAGTATGAAATGGCAGCGACGCGGTTTGAAATCGCGAGCGAATTGGGGCTTTTGGTAGACGGGAGCGACATTTGACCGACAGGCCAGTGGCCTTGACGATTGATGTCGGGGGAAATCCCGACTGAAGCCGGTGTCAAATACGGACAGCGCGCCCGGCGCCCCGTGACCGAAGCCGAGACCCGCATGGCGCATCGCGCAGAACTGGCAGCGACCTATGCCAGCCTGCTCGGTGTCGCCGCAGTCACACGCGACATTGAGGACGTGATCGCGCGGCGTGCGGATCAGGACGACGGGGTACACCCGCGCGCCTTGGTCGAAGGGCTTGAGGCGGTCGGGCTTTTGGCGCAGGTTGAAAGCATCACCCACGCAGGCACAGGTGCCTGGCCCGCGCTGGCGCAGATGACCAGCGGTCAATTCATTCTGGTGCTGGGCGTCGATGGCGGCGATTTGGTGCTTTACGACACGACCTGCACCGACAATCGCGCCTTGGTTCCTTTGGGCGATTTCGAGCCGTTTTTCACCGGCACGGTGGTGCGCGCCGAAGCGCCGATCAAGAATTTGAGCAAAGCCCATGCGCCCAAACGCGCCGAGCCGCATTGGTTCTGGGGCGAATTTTCCCGTTATCGGCGGACCTTTGGCGAGGTGGCGCTGGGGTCGTTCGTGGCGAACCTTTTGGCGGTGTCTGTGGCGCTGTTCAGCTTGCAGGTCTACGACCGGGTGATCCCGCACCAAAGCGAAGCGACGCTTTGGGTGTTGGCGGCGGGCGCGGGGCTGGCTCTTTTGATGGAAGCGTTTTTGAAGATCGCGCGGGCGCGGCTTTTGGACGGGTCGGGGCGACAGATCGAGATGGGCGTGCAGGGGCTGTTGATGAACCGCCTTTTAGGGATGCGCAGCGAGATGGCCGGGCGGCAACCGTCGCAATTGTTTGCATCGATGCGCGAATTCGGCTCGGTTCGCGAGTTTTTCACTGCGTCGACCATTGGGACACTGGCCGATATTCCGTTCATCTTTGTCTTTCTTTTCCTTGTCGCAAGCATTGCGGGCAACGTGGTTTGGGTGTTGATCCTTGGCGGGATCTTGATGGTGGTTCCGGGGTTCTTTATGCAAAAGCGGATGATCCGCCTGACGCAGGAAACCCAAGGGGCGGGGGCCAAGGCCTCGCGCTTGTTGCATGAGACCGTGTTCGAGTTGGACACGGTGAAATCGCAACGCTCGGAAGACCGGGTGCGCCGGCTTTGGGCCGAGTTGAACGCGCTGTCGGCGGCCAAGTCGAGCGAGCAGCGGATGCTGGCGTCGGTGCTGACCTTCTGGTCGCAAGGGGTGCAGCAGGCGACTTATGTGAGCGCCGTGATCCTTGGCGCATATATGGTTTTCGCTGGCGAGTTCACCGTGGGGTCGATCATCGCCGTCGGTATCCTGACCAGCCGGACGTTGGCACCGCTGACGCAGTTGGCCGGGACGATGGCGCGTTGGGGCAATGTGAAGGCCGCGCTGGACGGGTTGGAGGCGATTGCCGCCGCACCGCAGGACCGCGAAGAGGGGCGGACTTATTTGCGGCGCGAGACGTTGGGCGGAAAATACGAGATCCGCGATTTTCGCTTTCGCTATGAGGAAGATGGCGCGCCGACGCTGGAAATTGCCGGGCTGGTGGTTCAGCCGGGTCAGAAGCTGGCCATTCTTGGGGCAAACGGGTCGGGGAAATCGACCCTGCTCAAGGTTTTGAGCGGACTTTATGCGCCGAGCGACGGGCGGGTTTTGTTGGATGGCACCGACATGAGCCAGATCGAGCCGCGCGATTTGCGCCGCGGGATCGGCTATCTGGGGCAGGATGTGCGGCTGTTCACCGGGAGCCTGCGCGAGAACCTGAACCTGACCATGTTGGAGCGCGATGACGCGCGGTTGATGCAGGCGTTGGATTTCGCCGGGCTGGGGCCATTTGTGCGCAACCATCACAAGGGGCTCGATCTTGAGATCATGGACGGCGGGCAGGGCTTGAGCATCGGGCAGCGCCAGTCGATCGGCTGGGCGCGGCTGTGGTTGCAGAACCCGCAGATTTGCGTGTTGGACGAGCCGACTGCGGCCTTGGACCAGACGTTGGAGAACACGCTGGTGGACCGGCTGAAGACGTGGCTTGACGGGCGCACGGCGGTGATTGCGACGCATCGTGTGCCGATCCTGCAGCTGACCGACCGGACGCTGGTGTTGCAGCAGGGGCGGCTGGCCGTGGACGGGCCGCGTGATCAGGTTATGGCGCATCTGCGCGGTGCGGGAGGGGCGGCATGAGCGCGGGCACGACAAACCTTGCCGGGCAGTTGAACGCGCGGTTGCGCGGGCCGAGCCTGACCATATGGCTGTCGGCGGCGACGGTGTTTTTGTTCATCTTTTGGGCGGCGTTTGCCTCGGTCGATGAAATCGTGCGGTCGGAGGGCGAGATGATTTCCTCGTCGCGGCCACAGATCATTCAGAACCTTGAGGGCGGTATTCTGGCCGAGCTTGCGGTCAAGGAAGGGCAGGTTGTCGAGAAGGGCGATGTGCTGGCGCGGTTGCGGGCGACGCAATTTCAAAGCTCGGTCGATGATCTGGTGGACCAGATCGTGGCGCTTGATATTCGCCGCTCGCGGCTTGAGGCAGAGCTTGCCGGGCGGACGGAGCTTTCTGTGCTGCCGCAGCTGGCGGCGCGCAGCCCCGGTATCGTTGCCTCGGAGCGTGCCCTTTTGGTGGCGCGGCAGAGCGATTTCAATTCGCGCAAGGCCGGGGCCAAGCGGGTGCTGGATCAGGCGAGCAAGGAGCGGGCGATGCTGGAGGATTTGCTGAGCCGCAAGATCGTTGCATTGCTTGAGGTGACGCGGGCGCGCAAGGCAGAGGCGGATGCGCGGATCCGGTTTGACGAGATCGTCACGCAGACCGAGCTCGACCGGGCGCAGGAATATTCCGATACGCTCAAAGAGTTGGCGACGCTGAAACAAGCGCTGAAGGCGTCGCAGGATCAGCTGACGCGCACGGTGCTGACCAGCCCGATGCGCGGGATCGTTAACGGTTTGAGCGTGACGACAATTGGCGGGGTTGTACGGCCCGGCGAAGAGATTTTGCAGATCATCCCGTTGGACGAGGAGTTGTTCGTCGAGGCGCGGGTCAAGCCAGAAAACATCGCCGGAGTGCGGCGCGGGCAAGAGGCCACGATTAAGCTAAGCGCCTATGACTACACGATTTATGGCTCTTTGAAGGGGTCGGTCGACGTGATCTCGGCGGATACATTTAAGGATGAGCGCGCCCGTGACCCGGATGCCTCGGCGCATTATAAGGTGACGTTGAGGGTTGATCGCGAGCGTCTGACGGAGCGGCAGGCGAAAATCGCCATTCGCCCGGGGATGCAGGCCGAGGTGGAATTGCACACGGGGTCGAAAACTGTGCTGCAATATCTGCTGAAACCGCTCTATAAGTCGCGCGAAGCATTTCGCGAACCATAAGGAAGTCTCTGATGAACTGTGCATTTTGCGGGGCCGATGGCGCCACCCCGGTTGTAGTTTTGCCGAAAGATGACACGGTCCTGCTTTGCCCGACCTGTCAGGATGGCGTCGAAAACGGTGCCGAAGACGCGCCGCATTGGCAATGCCTGAACGACGCGATCTGGAGCGAGGATGCGGCGGTCAAGGTGCTGGCCTACCGGATGCTCAAATCACTGCAGGCGCCATGGGCGAACGATGTGCTCGATATCGCCTATCTCACCGATGAAGAACGCGACTGGGCTGAAGCAATGCCCGATGCCACGTCCGCGGGTGTGGAACACCGCGATTCCAACGGTGCGCTTTTGGTACAGGGGGACAACGTGGTGTTGATCAAGGATTTGCCTGTCAAGGGGGCCGGTTTTACGGCCAAGCGCGGCACGGCTGTGCGCGGAATTTCCTTGGTGGCGGATAATGCCGAGCATATCGAGGGCCGCGTTGAGGGGCAGCGCATCGTGATTTTAACCAAGTTCGTCAAGAAAAGCTGAGCCACGCCCCCCAAATACCGCTCCCGCCCACCCACCCCGCGGGATTTGGGGGGCGGGTGCGCCAAATCTCATGCGGTTGCATTGCTGGCAGATGTCCGAATTGGGTATTTGCGTCAAGAAAGAGGGCCGGAGGGCTCTGGTTTCTTTAATGGCAAAAATACCCATTTGTTGGGTAGGTTTGAGCGCTACGCATGAAATGGCATCGCGCGTTGGGCGATCTGTCTGGGCCGAGCGAAGCGAGGCCCCCCCCCGCGACGCACGAAGTGCGGCGCAATCCCTTGAGCCAGCCGACGCGCGACGTGCGGCGCAACCCCTTGAGCCAGCCGATGAACGACATGCGGCGCAACCCAATTGCCTCACCCAATTCAGGAGGCGAGGTTTTCTAACCGCGCTTCAGCTTTCAAGCCAGAGCGTGACGGGGCCATCATTGGTGAGGCTGACTTGCATATTGGCGTCGAATTCTCCGGTTTCGGTTTTGATACCGAGGTTCGACATATGATCTGCGAAATGGGAGTAGAGCGCTTCGCCCTCTGCCGGTGGTGCCGCGTTTGAGAAGCCGGGGCGATTGCCGCGTGATGTGTCGGCGGCGAGGGTGAATTGTGAGATCACCAGAACAGAGCCGCCCGTATCAAGCAGGGAGCGGTTCATTTTGCCGCCGTCATCCGCAAAGATGCGCAGTTTCGAGATTTTCGTCGCGAGGTGTTCTGCCTGGGCGGGGGTATCGCCCTGCATGGCGCAGACGAGGATCAGCAGGCCGGGGCCTGTTTCGCCGATGAGGGTGGCGTCTACGTGGACCTTGGCCTCTGTGACACGTTGAATAAGGGCGCGCATGAAACCTTCTTTCTTATGGCTTGATCAAGCCCGTGGAATTGCCCGAGATCACGGCCGCACGCGGGGCAACCGCGTCAGTCGCGCCAGTCGAGGACGGCTTCGAGCGGGGCGCGTTCGGTGCGAAAGCTGTTGACGGGGGCGGAGGGGTCTTCGAACCCGAAGGAGATCGCCGCGAGGATGAGCCGGTTGTCCGGAATGTCGAAAAACTCGTGCACAAAGCGGCCATGTCCGGCGACCGCCGCTTGGGGGACCGAGGCCACGCCGAGGGCTTGGGCCGCGAGGCAGAAGGCCGTTACAAAGCCGCCGCTGTCCATCACGCCATAGGTGCCGAGGTCGGCCTCGGAGGTGATGATCGCCACATGCGGTGCGCCGAAGAGGCGGAAGTTTTCCATCATCTGCGCGCCGGAGGCGGCGCGGTCGCCTTTTTCGATGCCGACGGCGTCATAGAGTTGCCAGCCACAGGTGCGGCGCCGTTCCTGATAGGGGCCGGTGTATTGCTTGGGCCAATCGAGATCGGGCTGTGAGGAATTCGCCGATGCGTGGGCAAAGAGCGCTTCGCGGAAGCGATCGGTTTCGGGGGTGTCTGTCACCAGCACTTGCCAGGGTTGCGCATTGCACCACGACGGCACGCGGCCAGCGGCGGTGATGATCTGTTCGATCGTCGCACGCGGGACCGGGTCGGGGCGATAGGCGCGGCAGGAGTAGCGGGTGCCGAGCAGTTCGAGGAGGTCGTCATAGCCTGTCATGGTGCACTCTTTCCAACATAGGGCTTGGTGTGGGCCGTTTAGCTGGCGAAATCATACCGCCCGCCGCGCTCCAACGCACGTTGATAGGCCGGGCGGGATTGGACCGCGCTGTGCCAGCGGGTCAGCGCTTCGGGCACCGGATTGGGGGGCATGCGGCTGAGCATGGCGTCGACCGGGTAGGACATTTGGATGTCTGCCGCAGTGAAGTGATCACCCGCGAAATAGGCCGTTTCGGAGAGCGTGGCAGCCCAGAGGGAGAGCTGATCCGAGAGGCCCGGATCGGTGACGGTTTTCATCAGCCCGTTCGAGATGCCTTTGCCGATGGGGCGCATGATCCACGGCACGTTTTTCGGGATCATCGAAAAGATCAGCTTGTTCACCAGAAGCGGCATGACCGAGCCTTCGGCGGCGTGCATCCAGTAGCGATAGGCGCGGGCGTCATCGCCGAGCGGGTCGGCGGGCGCGAGGCCGCTGTCGGGGTGGCGCAGGCAGAGCTCTTCTAGGATGGCGCCGCTTTCGGCGAGCACACCGAAGGGGGTTTCAACGATGGGTGACTTGCCAAGCGGGTGCAGCGCCTTGAGCGCGGCCGGGGCGCGCATGTTCTTGCCGCGCGGATAGGTTTTGACGGCGTAGTCGAGGCCCAGTTCCTCGAGCAGCCAGAGCACCCTGTGGGCGCGGGAATTGTCGAGATAATGGACGGTATAGCCGGACATGGGATGCCTTTATTGGTTCTGCGCAACGACATAGCCGATGCCGCCAGCGACGATCAGGCCAAGGATGACGGCGAAGGTGATTTTCCATGCCGACCAAGGGCGTTCACCCTGCACCCGGCCGGTGCGGCCATTGACCACAAAACGATAGGTTTTCCCACGGTATTTATAGGCCGCCATCCAGACCGGCAGCAGGATATGTTTGAAAGTCACATCCGAGACGGTGGTGTCGACATTATCGACGCGCTGACGGTCGCCGCCGATGTCAAAGCGCACGTCGCGTTCGATCACGCGGGCCATTTTCTCGCGGGCTTCGTCATAGCCTTGGGGGAGTTCGACGGTGTAGCCTTCGGCGCGGAACCCGGCGAGGTATTCGGGCGAATAGGGTTCAAGCGCCGACAAATCCCAAGGTTCGAGCGCATCGGTATAGCGTTTGGGCAAAGCTTGGGACGCCAACACAAGCACGTCGTCAAACCAGCGCGCGACGCGGCCCGAGACCGATGTCCAGCGGATCTTCTGGACGCGTTGCTGCACCTTCTTGCCATTGCGGGTGACGGTGCGGGTGACGTAGTAAACGGTGCCGCGCTGGCCTCGGTAGCTGGATTTGGTATCGGCGTCGAAGGTCCAGTAGGGCACATAGATCCCCTGCATCTTGCGGCCTTTGCGGGCGTAGTCCTGTACCCCGTTCGGCGCAAACCAGAGCGAGCCGAGCCAGTCGGTCAGCGCCTCGCGAGACTTGCCTTCGTCAAGGGCGAAAGGCAGCACGCCACGCGGTTTGATTTGCCGGTGGGTGCCGGTGTCTGTCACCACCGGAGTGGCGCAGAACGGGCATTCGGTGGCGTGGGTGTTGGCGTCGAATTCGATCTGTGCGGCGCAGTTGGGGCAGCGCGAGAAGCGGAGTTCTTCGATTTCCTGCGCGGGGAGTTGGGCGTCGATCGCTGCGCGGAAATCAAGCTCGCGGATCACGGGCGCATCGGGGTCGCTGTCGTTGATTGGTTCCTCGGAGCCGCAGTGGTCGCAGATCAGCTTCCCCTCGCCAGCGGCATAGCGATAGTCCGCGCCGCATTGCGGGCAGGGAAAGCGGTGATCGGTTTGCGTTGGTGCGGGGGGCGGGGTTTGGGGCATTTTTAATGAGTATTTAGGGAAAGAGGAAAGGGCGGGCAGGGCCGAAGCGTCTGCGCCGCCTGTTGAAATGTTTGGTCCGGTTTAGGCACCCGGCGGGGGCGGGGGCAGGATGGTGAAAAGCTGGGCCAGCTCGGCCACGTCATCGGCGGTTTTCCAACCGTCCTGACCCGGTGTCCAGACATGGGTGGTGCGTGTCAGGCTGCCGTCGGCGGCCATGCGGCCCATGGCGGCCTTGGAGAAGGGGCCGCGCGTTTCGCCATTTTCGGCAATGTGCCAGACGTGTTCGGCGGGCGGGGGCGGCGGCGCGACGGGCGCGGCAGCGGCGGGGGCTGCGGCCTGTGCCGCCGGGGCCTGTGCTGTGGCAGGGCGGGCGCCCCACGGGCCGATGTTTTGGGCCATTTGCAGCCCGAGCCCGGCGCCCATGCCGGTTTGCATCGCAGCGGCGCCAGCGCCGTCACGGCCAAGGCTTTCGGCGGCCTGAAACTGCATATAATTAGAGAGATCACCGATCACGCCCATCGAGGTGCGTTTGTCCATCACCGCCTCGACCGCTTCGGGGAGAGAGATGTTTTCGATGTAGAGTTCGGGCATTTCGAGGCCGTATTCGGCCAGCGTGGGCGCGATGTCTTTGGCGACAAGTTGGCCAAGTTCGCGGGTGTTGGCGGCCATGTCGAGCACGGGAATACCGGAGCGCGAAACGGTGCGGGAGAATTCCTGAACGATGATGTTGCGGATCTGGTAGCTGATCTCGTCCATGGTGAATTCGCCGTCGGTGCCGACGATTTCAAGCAGGAATTTCGCCGGGTCGGAGACCTTGATCGTATAGGTGCCATAGGCGCGCAGGCGCACCGGGCCGAATTCGGGGTCGCGGGCGATGATCGGGTTCTTGGTGCCCCATTTCAGATCGGAGAAGCGGGTGGTGTTGACGTAGTAGACCTCGGATTTGAAGGGCGATTGAAAGCCGTGGTCCCAATGTTGCAGCGTCGTCATGATCGGCATGTTGTTGGTCTCGAGCATATAGAGACCGGGGGTGAAGACATCTGCGAGCTGGCCTTCATGCACGAATACGGCGGCTTGCCCTTCGCGCACGGTGAGCTTGGCACCGTATTTGATTTCATGGGCTTCACGCTCGAAGCGCCAGACCATTGTGTCGCGGGTGTCGTCAGTCCAATGAATGACGTCGATAAATTCGCCGGTGAGAAAATCAAGAATACCCATGATAACGTGTCTCCGTAGGGTTAGAAATTAGTGCCGGTCAGCTCGCGCGCGATTTGGGCGGCGATGGGCCGGGCTTCGGGGAAGCTCATACCGGGGCGCAAGCGCCGGTCATAGAGCATTTTGAGCAGCATTTCATCATGCGTGGTGAGGAAGGCAAATTCCTCGTCATCGTTGAAGATCGAGGGGCGGGCGTAGCGGCTGTCTTTCATCAGGCCGAGGCCTTGGGTCATTTCCTCGTGAATGCAGGATTGACGGCCCAAGCGCGGGTGTTCGGCGCGGATCAGAACGATGGCGCTTTCGAGGGCGCCTTCGGGCTCGGCGGCGGGCTGGATCAGCACAAGACAATGGGTGGCGCGCGAGAGGTTGCGAAACAGCGATTTCACAGAGCGGGCGTTGCGCGGGCTGATCCGGGGGATCAGAGCCATCAGTTCGGCCTCGTCATCGGTGCTCATCACCAGAACGTGGAAATTGGCAGAGGCGGCGGGGGCGGCGCTGATCGGGTGGCCGGACAGCCGCGCGAGGCGGGCGGCAAAGCGGGTGATGTCGCCGCTATCGCTGCTGCGTTGGTCGGCGGAGACAGAGGCGCCAAAGCGCACGGCATAGCGCACCGGTTTGGTCCAGCGATGCAGCATGCCGCTTCCGGTGCCCGCGCCGGAGAGCCCGCCGAGGCGGTATTCTTCGGTGAAGGCGACGGTGCGGAAATTCTCGATCAGCGTTGCCGGGCCAAAGCGGGTGTCAGGCCCGCCGCCATCGGTGCGCATCAACCCCTGTGCCAGCAGCTTTTCCTGAATGCGGGCGTAGTAATCCGTAAGCTCGAGCCGTTTGGCCGACGGGGTTTGAGAGGCCAGCGGCGCGGTGGCTGGCCCCTTGAGGCCCGCGGGGCGGGCCACCGGTTTCAGGGTCGGCGCGGTCTCAAGGCAGGCAGGCAAAAACGCCAGCCCCAGAAGGGCCAGCGCAAATCGTGCCGGTCGTGTGAGACCCGCCAATGCCATATCAGCCCGCGTCAGGTGCGGCTGTGCCGACGGTGTCGCCCAGCCCGGTTTTGCGGGCCTTGGCCGAGGCGAGGGTGTCGCGCAGATCGGCTTCCATTTTCTTGAGGTCTTCCTCGGCGGCGGCGCGGCGGGCTTTGCCCTCGTCCGCGATCTGGAGAGATTCCTCGATGGTGCCGATCAGATCGGCGTTGGCCTGTTTCACCGCTTCGATGTCGAACACGCCGCGCTCCATTTCCTCGCGCACGATCTTGTTGCTTTCGCGCAGGTTCTTGGCGTTGGCGGTCAGGAGTTCGTTGGTGAGGTCATTGGCCTCGCGCACGGCGATTGCGGCCTCGGCCGAGCGTTGGATGGTCACGGCCTGAGCCAGTTGGGTTTCCCAAAGCGGCACGGTGTTCACAAGGGTCGAGTTGATCTTGGTCACCAGCGACTTGTCGTTTTCCTGCACCAGCCGGATGGAGGGCAGGGATTGCATTGTCACCTGACGGGTGAGTTTGAGGTCATGCACCCGGCGTTCAAGGTCGTCACGCGCGGCGCGGATGTCGCGCAACTCTTGCGCTTTCATCACCTGATCGGCCTCGGGGGCGGCCTGAACCTCGGCTTCCTTGGCGGGGATGTCGACCTCATCAAGGACGCGCAGTTTCTCTTCGCCGGCGGCGATATAGAGCGCGAGTTCGTCATAGAAGGTCAGGGTTTTTTCATAGAGCAGGTCGAGCGATTTGATGTCTTTCAACAGCACGGTTTCGTGGCTGTGGAGGTTGTCCGTCACCTTGTCGATCTGTCCCTGAATGGTTTCAAACCGGGCGGTGAATTTGGCGAAGGGCGCGGCGCGGCCCAAGAGGCGCTCCCACCATGTGCGTTTGCGGCGCACGTCGAGTTCGGAGACCGAAAAGCCGCGAATGGTGGTGACGATGGAACGCAGGCTGTCGCCCGCCGGGCCGACATCCTTGTTGCGCACGCCGTTGAGCATGGCTTGGGAGATCTCTTGCAATTCGGCCTGCGCCGCAGAGCCGAAGTTCACGATCGACCCGGTGTCGGTCATGTCGAGTTCATCCATGCGGGCGGTGATTTCCTTGGACACGGTTTTGTTGGCCTTGGCCAGAGGCACGACATCGTCGGCGGCTTTGGGCTCAGGGAGGATCACGGCGTTGACCTCTTCGACCAGAGCGAGCGTGTCGGCAGCTTTTTGTTGAATGGTGGTGGACATATGCGGTTCCTTTGGCAAATTCGATGATGATTAACGGTCGAGCCGGATTCCTTCGCGGTCCAGACGATCACGCAGAACTTCGATTTCTACGGTCAGGTCGGAACGATCATCCAGCAAGAGGGCTTTGGTCTTGGCGTTGAAGCTTTCCTCGAGGTCGGTGAGCAGCATCATGTAGTCAGAGCGCGCGGCGCGGTCGCGGTCGCGGGCGTAGATGTCGGCGAATTTCACGGTCGCGTCGCGCGCGCCCTGTAGGTAGACGGACATATATTTGCGTGCGGCGGTGAGGTCACGCGGGTCTTCTTCGACGGTGCGCAAGAGTTCGCGCACTTTGCCCTGAAACCGCTCGACACGGGATTCGGCGTCGCGGTCGCTGGCGCGTTTGATGGCGTCGGACATGGCGGCGAGATGGGCTTCGGCCTGATCGACGTAACGGGCGACGCGGTCGGTCTGGAATTCATCGACGCCTTCCATGCCTTTGTTTTTCATCGGGTCGGGGCCGAAGGCAAAGAAATGCAGCGCGGTGCCGACGATGCCGTAGATCGCCGGTTCGATGATGGCCGTTTTGGCGGCGAACCCGGCGATGAACAGCCCCGCCCCGGTCAGGAGCGAGCCGAGGATTTTGCGCGGGACCGCCGGGCGGCGGGCGGCCTTGCGGGCGTCATAGGCTTCTTGCGCCAAGAGCCCTTCACGGGTGAGCCATGCCGCCAAAAGCAGTGTGCCCAAGGCGATAAGGTTCAACGCCAGCGCAGAGGCGCCATTGCCGAACGCGGCCCAGATCAGCGGCAGGGGCGCAAGGAGCAGAAGGTTGACGCGGCCACCGGCGCGGGTGCGCGTGGCGCCACGGAAGCTGCCTTGGTCGCTGTTGTTTTGCGGGTCGGAGGGATCGGGGCTGAACTTGCCCCCATAACGCTGTGCCATCATACGCCCCCTGCGATTGAGACGTAGAGGATGAGTATCACGAGCAGCACGAACGCCAGTTTTTGCAGTCCAGTTTCGGACATAGGCCCCCCAGATGACCGGATGTTACGGCAATCAACCTAAGAGATGCGGCGGCGCAGCGCTAGGGGGAAGATGGGGTGAGGTTTCCCGTCTTGTGTTGCGGACCTGTGTGGCGGTCTTGTCTTGCCTGCCTGAAACCAGAGCGTTCAGAGTGGTGCGTCGTTAGCGCAGCCGCCAATGTGACGCATTGGGTGCGCGTATTTGCGTGCGGCGGGCGGGGGCCATGGCGCCCCGCCCGTCGTGCGGTTAGTGGTTGGCCTTACGCTCGGAATTCAGCTTGCGGGAATAGCCCGATTGCAAGATTTCCACCGCAAAGAGCACGATAACCGAGAAATAGAAGGTGGATTTGGACATCGGCACCACTTCGTAGCCAAAGAAATGCAAGGCGAGCGTATCGTCGTGCATGGCGTGGGACGCGGCCTGTCCGGCCTCGCCCAGCAGAACGACACCGACGATCAGCAGGATGAACAGGCCGAGCACCTCATACATCCGGTTCTTTTCAAGGAAGGCAGTGACGCCATCCGCCAAGAGCAGCATCGCCGCCCCTGAGAGCAGGATCGCCGCGGCGAGGATCGGGAAGACATCGGTGATCGCGAGCGCCGAGAGCACCGAATCGAACGAGAAGATGAGGTTCATCATCACGATCAGGATCACCACTTGGGTGGCCGATTTGCCGGATTTCTGTTCCAGATCAGTGCCGAGGTGGTCGACCGAGAGCATGTGCGAAATCTCTTTCACCGCCGTGTAGATGATGAACACACCGCCGAAGATGAAGACGCAGGTGGCGAAGTTCACGCCGCCTTCGATGACGCCTTTCCAGTCGAACACATAGAAGGGTTCGGCCAGAGATTCGATCAGGCTGATCATCACGAAAAGCAGCACCACGCGCAGCGCGACGGCGATGATGATGCCCCAGAAGCGCACCGCCTTTTGATGCGCCACCGGCGCGCGTTGGGATTCGATTGAGATATAAAGCAGGTTATCGAAGCCCAGCACCGCCTGCAGAAAGCACAGCATCAGCAGGTTGCCCAGGTTCTCGATGGTCATCAGTTCGGCCAGCATGGTTGTTCCTCGTTACGAAAATCATGTTGTGGAAGGGTGTAGCGCAGCACGCAGGCGTTTGAAAACCACGCATTCGCGGAAAACGCAGAGAATGCGCGGGCGTTGCGGCGCGGGGTTGGGGCGTCGTGACACAGGAGAGCGGGCATCGCGGCGCAAGGGTGGGGGCGCTGCCCCCACACCCCCGGAGTATTTTCAGCAAGATGAAAGAGGGGGCCGGGTTTGGTTCTTGCTGGGTGGGGGGCTGGCCGTTTATTTGCGTCGGCGTTGGGGGGAGCGGCGGGGTTTGGCTTTGGCCTGTGGGCCCGGTTTTTCGCCGTTTTCGCCCTCCATCCCGAGTTGTTCCCGCAATACGCGGCCGCGCACTTCCTGCACTTCGCCTTGTTTGAGTTGGCCCAGTTGGAAGGGGCCGTAGGACGTGCGGATCAGGCGGTTGACGGTGAGGTTTACCGCCTCCATTGCGCGGCGCACCTCGCGGTTTTTGCCTTCGCGCAGGGCGACGGTGATCCAGGCGTTGGCGCCTTGTTGGCGATCGAGCGAGATGATCATCGGCTGGAAATGTTCGCCTTCGATGGTGATGCCGTCGCGCAGGGGGGCGAAGGTGTCTTCGGTCGGACGGCCATTGACGCGCACGCGGTAGCGGCGCAGCCAGCCGGTCGAGGGCAGTTCAAGCCGACGTTTCACCGCGCCATCGTTGGTGAGCAGCAGCAACCCTTCGGAATTGAGGTCGAGGCGTCCGACGCTCATCACGCGGGGCAGGTCGGCGGGCAGGTCGTCATAGATGGTCGGGCGGCCCTGTTCGTCACGGGTGGTGGTCACGAGGCCTGTGGGCTTGTGATAGAGCCAGAGACGCGCCGGTTCGGGCGCGTCGAGCGGCTTGCCATTCACGACGATCTTGTCCTTGTCGGTGACGTTGAGCGCGGCGCGGGTGATGACCTCGCCGTTCACGGTGACGCGGCCTTCGGTGATCATGCGTTCGGCTTCGCGGCGCGAGGCCACGCCGGCGCGGGCGATGACCTTGGCGATGCGGTCTCCGGGCGGGGTATCGGCGTTCGGCTTGGAGGGCGATTTTGCGTTCATGAGGAGGCAATAGCGGATTGGCGGCGGCGCGGGAAGGGGGTAAGGGGGGCGGCATGGAATTCAACGCACATATGCGCGCGGCTTTGGCCGAGGCAGAGGCCGCCGGAGAGCGCGGCGAAGTGCCTGTGGGAGCCGTTTTGGTGGCGCCCGACGGAAAGATCGTGGCGCGGGCGGGCAACCGCACGCGAGAGCAGAGCGATCCGAGTGCGCATGCCGAGATGCTGGTGATCCGGGCGCGTTGCGCCGAGTTGGGGAGCGAGCGGCTTCCGGGGCATGATCTTTACGTCACGCTGGAGCCTTGTGCGATGTGTGCCACGGTGATTTCGGCGGCGCGGATCAGGCGGTTGTATTACGGCGCGTCCGACCCCAAAAGCGGTGGGGTGGAGCATGGCGCGCGGGTCTTCATGCACCCGCAGGCGCATCATGTGCCGGAGGTTTATGACGGGATCGGTGGACGCGAGGCGGCGGCGCTTTTGCAGGCGTTTTTCGCCGCCCGGCGTTAGGTTTTTACACGGGCATTCAAAGCGTGATCGCCTTGAGAACCTGAGGTTCGATCACATCGACACCGGGCAGGCCCGCTTGCAAAACCTCGGCCGATTGTTCGAGCACGGGGAAGGTGCGGTAGTGGCCGGGGATCACGGTTTTGAAGTTGAAGTACCGTTTGGCGGCATAGGCCGCGCCCTTCATGTCCATGGTGAAATGGCCGCCCGCCGACAGGATGCCGATGTCGGGTTTATAATAGTCGCCCATCCAGTCCATATCGGCCATGATGTCGGTGTCGCCAGAGGCATAGAGCATATGCCCTTCGGAGGCGATCATGAAGCCGACTTCGGAACCTGCGGCCTTGGGGCCATCGGGGGAGCCGAAGCTGGAGGAATGCGAGGCCGGAACCATCGAGACGGCGACATTGCCGAGATCGACTGTGCCCCCTTTGTTGAAGCCGATGGTCTCGATGCCTTCATGCTCTTGATAGTGGCTCATGATGTCGTATTGCCCGACCGCAGGTACCGCCAATTTGCGCGTCAGATCAGTCAGATCAGCGACGTGATCGAAATGGCAATGGGTGAGCAGGATGTGGGTGGCGCCTGCTGTGGCGGCGTCGTGCTGGGCCTCGTTGAGCATCGGGTTGCCGGTGAGCCATGGGTCGATCAGCAAAACTTGCTCGCCGGTTTCAATGCGCCACGAGCCGTGGCCGAGCCAGATGATATTCATGTGTTCCCTCCCGTCGGAATCAATTCCTTTAGGTGAGGATAGCATCTGACCCTGAGGGCGCCAGTGGGGCAGGCTAATGTTTCCGGCCAACGTTTCGGGCCAATGTTTCGGGCCAGTGTTTTCGGCCTGCGTTTCGGGCCAATGGTGCCAGTGCTGTTGTGCGGGCAATGGCCGCTTGTCATCGCACGGGGCGGAGGGTAGGTGTGGGGCACCTCGGGGGGCCTGAACGGCGGTTCAGGCTGAGATGCAGCGCGATTTGCAGACCCGTTGAACCTGAACCGGTTAAGACCGGCGGAGGGAAGGTATCGGATCTCCCGATCTTGCTCCGCCCGTCGCAGATAAGGAGATGAGATGAGACATCTTGCATTTGCCGCGGGAGTTCTGGCCGCCACATCAGCAGTGGCCGAAACCCCAATTCTAACAGTCTATACCTATGACAGCTTCGTGGCCGATTGGGGCCCCGGACCCGCCGTTGAAAAGGCCTTTGAGGAGGGCTGCGGCTGCGATTTGCAATTCGTCAGCGCGGGTGATGGCGCAGCGCTTTTGGCGCGGCTCAAGCTGGAAGGGGCGCGCACGCAGGCCGATGTGGTTTTGGGGTTGGATACCAACCTGACCGCCGCTGCCGCCGCGACCGGGTTGTTTGCCGAACACGGCAAGACGCCAGTGGTGGATGTGCCCAATCCCTTTGGTGAGGCGGGAGCGTGGACCGATACGCATTTCCTGCCGTATGACTGGGGTTATTTCGCCTTTGTCCACGACAAAGAGAAGCTCCCCAACCCGCCGAAATCCTTCGAGGAATTGGCCAAATCGGATGTCAGCATAGTGATTCAGGACCCGCGGTCTTCGACGCCGGGTCTTGGTTTGTTGCTCTGGGTCAAAACCGTGCATGGCGACAAGGCAGGCGAGGTCTGGTCCGCGCTTGCCGACAATATCGTCACGGTGACGCCGGGCTGGTCCGAGGCGTATGGGCTGTTCCTTGAAGGCGAGGCGGATATGGTGCTGAGCTATACCACATCGCCGGCCTATCATCGGATCGCCGAGAGCGATGACGGCAAGGCGTTCGCGCCGTTTGGCCGCCATTACATGCAGATCGAAGTTGCCGGGAAAGTGGCCGGGACGGACCAGCCGGAGTTGGCCGACAAATTCCTTGATTTCATGCTGACCGATGCGTTTCAGAGCGTCATTCCGACGACCAACTGGATGTATCCGGCGATGACGCCAGAGGCGGGCCTGCCTGAGAAATTCGGCTCACCGCTTGATCCTGCGCTGGCGCTTTTGGCACCTGCGGGTGAGGTGGGTGCGCTGCGTAAGCAAGCGTTGGATGAATGGCTGAGCGCGCTGTCCAAATAGGCCAGCGTGCGATCTCTTGGGTCGCAGCGTGTTTCGTTGCGGCCCTGACGCTTGTGCCATTGGGCGCGGTGTTTTGGTCTGCCGACTCTATTGCCGGAGTATTAACGCGCGATTGGGGGACCGTACGGTTCACCGTTTTTCAGGCGTTTTTGTCGGCGTTGATTAGCGTTCTGCTGGCGGTGCCGGTGGCCAAGGCATTGGCAAGGCGTCGGTTTTTCGGGCGAAAGCTGTTGATTACGCTGCTGGGCGCGCCTTTTATCCTGCCGGTGATTGTCGCGGTTGTGGGGTTGTTGGCGGTGTTTGGCAGAAGCGGCATCGTTAACCAATTGCTTGGCGTGTTCGGGGCTGAGCCGATCTCGATCTACGGGCTAAAAGGCGTGGTGTTGGCGCATGTGTTTTTCAACCTGCCGCTGGCGACACGAATGATTTTGCAAGGCTGGCAGGCGATTCCCGGAGAGCGGTTTCGATTGGCCGCAACCTTGGGCATGACGCCATGGCAGGTGTCGCGAACGCTGGAATGGCCCATGCTGCGCAGTTTGGTGCCGGGCGCGGCGATGGTGATTTTCGTGCTGTGCCTAAGCAGTTTTGCCGTGGCGCTGACCCTCGGAGGCGGGCCGAGGGCGACGACGATTGAACTGGCGATTTACCAGTCTTTCCGGCTCGATTTTGATCTTGGCCGCGCGGCGATGCTGAGCATGGTGCAATTGGTGCTGGCGGGCGGTGCGGCGGCGGTGGCCTTGGCGTTGGCGGCCCCGGCGGGGTTTGGCGCAGGGCTGGACCGGGTGGTGCGCCGCTTTGAGGCGGAACGCGGCGCGGTCAGGGTGCTGGACGGGGTGGTATTGGTGGCGGCGGCGGGGTTTTTGTTGCTGCCTCTGGGCATGATCGTGTTGAGCGGGATCGCGGGCCTCGGCAGGGTTCCTGACGTGGTTTACGAGGCGGCGCTTGTGTCGCTTGGCATTGCGCTTGTGTCGACGGCCCTGACGGTTGGATTGGCGCTTGCGCTGGCGCGGCAGGGCGAGGTTTGGGGGTATCTCGGGCTAGCGATTTCGCCGATGGTGATCGGCACGGGCGCGTTCTTGATCCTGAACCCGGTGATTGATCCGCGGTTGGTGGCGTTGCCGGTGACAGCGACGGTTAACGCGTTGATGGCGTTGCCTTTTGCGGTGCGGATACTGGCACCCGAAATGCGAGCTATCGAGGCTGAATACGGCCGCTTGGCGGATAGCTTGGGCCTGTTTGGCTGGGCGCGGATGCGGTGGCTGATCCTTCCGAGGTTGCGCAAATCGCTGGGGTTTGCGGCGGGGTTGGCGGCGGCTTTGTCGATGGGCGACCTTGGGGTTGTGGCGCTTTTCGCGGCGCCGGATTGGGCGACGTTGCCGTTGCAGATGTACCGCTTGATGGGGGCGTATCAGATGCAGGCGGCGGCGGGGGCGGGCTTGATTTTGCTGTGTCTGAGCCTTGTTTTGTTCTGGATTTTCGATCGCGGAGGGCGCGTGGATGTTGACGCTTGAAAACCTGATGATCCGTCAGGGCGGGTTTGAAATGACGGCGAATTTGAGGGTTGCAGCTGGTGCATTGGTGGCGGTGATCGGGCCGTCAGGCGCGGGGAAATCAACGCTTCTGAATGCGGTGGCAGGGTTTATCGTGCCGCAGGGCGGACGGGTGCTGTGGGAAGGGCGCGAGATGACTGGGAATGCGCCGGGCGCGCGGCCTATTGCCATGTTATTTCAGGACAATAACCTGTTTCCGCATCTGAGCGTGGCGCAGAATGTGGCGCTGGGGGTCAACCCGTCGCTGCGGTTGAGCGCGGCGCAGAACAAGGCGGTGGCGGCAGCGTTAGAGCGCGTTGGCCTTGCGGCGATGGCGGCGCGCAAACCGGGGCAGCTTTCGGGTGGACAGCAAAGCCGCGCGGCCTTGGCGCGGGTATTGGTGCAGGGCAAGCCGCTGATTTTGCTAGACGAACCCTTCGCGGCGTTGGGGCCTGCGCTTAAGGTTGAGATGCTGGATCTGGTTGCGGAACTGGCGCGGGAAACCAAGGCGACCGTGCTTATGGTGAGCCATGATCCGCAGGATGCGCTGCGCTTTGCCGAGGCTGCGATTCTGGTGGCGGAGGGGCAGGCCAAAGCGCCAGAACCGGTGCGCGATTTGATGCAGAATCCGCCGCCCGCGTTAAGGGATTACCTCGGAAATTAACCAGATCGAAAGCAAGGTAAACGCCGCGCCGCGTCCCGAAAAGGGGGGGGACTTCCGGCTGACATCCGGCTGACTCCCGGCTGCCGTCCGGTGAGCAGTGGTTAACGCGGGTTAAGGTTAACTTTCTGCTGAGGGGGCAGGTCATCGTCGGCTGTCCAACGGATGGCCCGGTTTCTTTAATGGTCAAAATACCCAAATCCCTCGCCAGCAACGCGCGACAGCTTTCAGAAATGTATCAATGGCCTGTCCAAGTGCGCCGTCTTGGGCCGAGCGAAGCGAGGCCCCTCTGGCGACGCACGAAGTGCGGCGCAAAACCTCAGAGATCAGCCCGAACGCTCCTAGCGCAGGACACCGCTCTCAGTACAAAAGAAAACACCCCGCCGGTTCAGGGCGGGGCGTTTGATCTTGTCACGCGGTGCGGCCTAATCAGGCCTCTTCGTCGCGGTGCTTGTGGGGGTACCACAGCTTTTTGTTGGTGAGGTAGAGCAGCACCGACAGGATGGTCAGCATCAGCACACCGACAAAGCCCGCGTTCTGGCGCGCCATCATTTTCGGTTCGGCGGCCCACATCAGGAACGACGCGATGTCCATTGCTTCGTGGTGCAGTTCGGTCGAGTGGCCATCGGCGAATTCGACGTCGTCACCGTAAAGTGGCGGAGCCATTGCGATCCAGCCGCCGGGGAAGGCGGTGTTCTCGTAGAATGTGGTGCCGGCTTCCTCTTTCTCCTTGCCGGTGTAACCGGTCAGGATCGAGACGATGTATTCCGGGCCACCCATGCCTTTGACCAGCTGGTTGATGCCGGTGCCTTCGGGGCCGTGAAAGCCCGCGCGCGCCTTGGCCATCAGGCTGAGGTCGGGCGCTTTCGGGTCATTGCTTTCCGGGAAGTGGTCGACCGGTTTACGCGGCACTTCTTCGTCCAGTGCCGGGTCGTAGATGGTGAAGTTCTGGGCCGCATAGGCGCGGACCTGATCTTCGGGCAGGTGCGGCCCGCCTTCATCACCCAGCGTTCTGAGCGGCACGAATTTCATGCCGTGGCAGGACGCGCAGACCTCGGTATAGATCTGCAGCCCGCGCTGGAGTTGGTTCTGGTCGAATTTACCAAACGGTCCTTCGAAGGAGAATTGCACATCGTGGATGTGTCCTTCGTCGCCCGCGGCGCTGGCCAGCCCAGCCGAAAGGGCGAGGGCGGTAACTGCGGTGATCGCAAGTTTCTTCATCATTGGTCCCTTGTCCTTTCTTATTCAGCCGGTTTCGAGCCGTATTTGGCGTCGAAATCGTCTTCGATGGTGGCGGGTTGTGCCGTTGGTTTTTCGATCACGCCAAGCAGTGGCAGGATCACCAGGAAGTAGGCGAACCAATAGGCCGAAGCGATCAGAGCATAGGTCGCGTAAGGCTCTTCCGCTGGGCGCGCCCCGAGCCACATCAGCAGCACGAAGTCGATGACCAACAGGTAGAACCACCATTTGAACATCGGGCGGAAACGGCCCGAGCGCACACGCGATGTGTCGAGCCAAGGCACCAGCACCATCACGATGATCGCACCGAACATGGCAAGCACGCCGAAGAACTTCGCGTCAATGATGCCACCCGTGAGGGCCGAGGCCCATTGCACCACCCACACCTCGGACGTGAACGCCCGCAGGATCGCGTAGAACGGCAGGAAGTACCATTCGGGCACGATGTGTGCCGGTGTCGCCAGAGGGTTGGCTTCGATGTAGTTGTCGGGGTGGCCGAGGTAGTTCGGCATGAAGCCCACAACCGCAAAGAAGATCGCCAGGATCACGGCCAGCGCGAACAGGTCTTTGATCACGAAATAGGGCCAGAAGGGCAGGGTGTCTTTCTTGACCACGTCCTTGTTGTCGCGGCGCACTTCGACCCCTGTGGGGTTGTTGTTGCCGGTCGTATGGAAGGCCCAAATGTGCACCACAACCAGCGCCGCAATCACGAACGGCAGCAGGTAGTGCAGCGAAAAAAAGCGGTTCAGCGTGGCGTTATCCACCGCCGGTCCACCCAAGAGCCAGGTCTGGATCGGTTCGCCCACAAAGGGGATCGCGCCGAACAAGCCGGTGATCACGGTGGCCCCCCAGAAGGACATTTGCCCCCAAGGCAGAACGTAGCCCATGAAGCCGGTTGCCATCATCGCGAGGAAAATAAGCATCCCCACGATCCACGTGATCTCACGCGGGGCTTTGTAGGAGCCGTAAAACAACCCGCGGAAGATGTGGATATAGACCGCAAAGAAGAACAGCGATGCGCCATTCATATGCAGATAGCGGATCATGTGCCCGCCGCGCACGTCACGCATGATGTGCTCGACCGAGGCAAAAGCATAATCGACATGCGGCGTATAGTGCATGGCCAAAATGATGCCTGTGACAATCATATGCACAAGGCAATAGGCAAGCACGATGCCCCAAATCCACCACCAGTTCAGGTTTTTCGGAGTTGGGATCATCAGCGTATCATAGAGAAGGCCGACAACATTCAGCCGCTTGTGCAGCCATTTTTCGGGGGCCGTCTTGGGCTCGTAATGGTCGTGAGGAATACCGGACATGGTTGCGTCTCCTTAACCCAAGATCAACTCGTCGCCATCAAAGGCGGCGAGCGGAATGTCGAGGTTGCGGGGGGCCGGACCTTTGCGGATACGGCCAGCGGTGTCATAGTGCGAGCCGTGGCAGGGGCAGAACCAGCCGCCAAACTCTCCAGCGCCATCGCCGATCGGAACACACCCGAGGTGGGTGCAGACACCGATCATCACCAGCCATTCACCGGCCTCGTCAAGGGCGCGGTTTTCATCGAGCGCGTCGGCGCCGGGCTTGTTGGCGTTTTCGCCGTTTTTGTCGATCTCAAGGTCGTCCAGTGTCACGGCGCGTGCGGCTTCGATCTCTTCAGGGGTGCGGCGGCGGATAAACACCGGCTTGCCCAGCCATTTCACCGTAAGCTGCGTGCCCACTTCGACGCCGGAAATGTCGACCCGGATCGAAGACAGGGCCGTCACATCGGCAGAGGGGTTCATTTGATCGACAAGCGGCCAGACCGCGGCACCCGCGGTGACGGCGCCTGCGCCTGCGGTGGCATAGTAGAGGAAGTCTCTGCGCGTGCCTTCGTGTTCATCTGCGTGGGACACCAGGTTTTCTCCGTTTTCTTCTGAGGCCGTGCAAAGGCCCATCGTGAACAAGGCCGCAGAATCCAGCAGCCCTTCTCGCGCGTTCTTTAGCCTTGGTTTGGCCTTGCGTCCAGATGGGAATGCCAAATGCGCCTAAAGGGCGCAGTCGGGCGGGTCATTCGGTCACAGATTGATTTTGCCCCTGTGGGGCAGCCCCAAGCCGGGCGTCGGGCCGCGCGATTCGCCTTGTTCCCGCGTGTTTCCACCGAGGTCTCTGTTATGGCGGGTGCTGCGCTCAATCGCGCGGCGCGGTGGATTTGAGCGACTCGCGTTCAGAGATGGTGGCCGCCCAGTCATCAAGTGCGTCGTTGCCTTTGCGCCAGCCGCGCGCGTCGAGCCGGAAATCAAGATAGCCAAGCGCACAGGCAACGGCGATATGTGACATGTCGACCGGCCCGGCGAGGTGGCTCATCCAGCGGTCATTGATCGCTTTGACGGCATGTTCGATCTTGCTCCACTGGGCATCCATCCAATCGGCCATTTGGTGCTCTGGCGGGCGGAAGCGGCCCTCGTAGACAATCGAAAGCGCGCTGTCGAGGATGCCATCGGCGGTGGCTTCCAGCGTCAGGACCTCCCAGATCCGGGCGTCGGGATAGAGCCCGGCGGCCGCGCGCGCATCGAGATAGCGGGTGATGACCCGGCTGTCATAGATCGCCGGCCCGTCCGGGCGGATCAGCGCCGGGATGCGGCCCAGTGGATTGGCGGCGCGCACCGCATCGGCAACGGCGGTGGGGGCGGTTTTGACCGAAATGAATTCGACATCATCGGCCTGACCGGTTTCGATCAGGCAGGCATGAACCTTGCGGGCGTAGGGCGAGGCGGCGGAATAAACGAGTTGCATGGGCTGCGTCCTTTGTCGTGTTGTCCGGCAGGTTAGGCCGGGATGTGCGGCCTGTCTATGTTGCGTCTCGTCTGAGCCGTTGTTCAATCGGCAGGCGGAGGCAAGGCTATTCAGGCGGGCGGCGCATGAGCGCGGCCAGAAGCGCGGTATCGGCTCCCATCCCTTGTGCCGCGATATGATCCGCCGCCGCGAGGCGCGCCGCCTCGGGCTTGTTCTGGCTCAGCTTCCAGGTGCTGTCGACCGTGTCGATGTCAAAGCGAAACGGCTTGATCATGCGCATCATCTTTGCGGCGGTGTCAGGGGCGAGCTTGTCCAAGCGCCATTCCGGTTTGGGCGCCGGGGCGCCTCGAAATGGGCCGACTGGCGGGCGAGCAGATCGGGTAGAGTGTCGTCTGGCATCGGGCTCAGCGTGCCGGTCAGGTGGATGGCAAGGTAATTCCACGTCGGCACCTGATCGTCGAGCTCGTACCAGTCGGGCGAGACATAGCCATGCGGCCTTTGCACAGCAATGCGGGCCGGGACCGGCGCGGTCGCGCTGCGGGCGATTGGGTTTGAGCGGACAAGATGCAGCTCTGCCAGAGTGCCGCTTGCGCTGAGCAGAAATGGCACATGCGAGAGCATTGGGGCGGCGTTGGGCGCAGACACGGCCAGCATGCCAAAGCCGGCCTCGCGCGCAATGGCAATGGCTTCGCTTTGCTGTTCGGGCCGATAGATCGGATTGGGGTGCATGTGTCACCTGTGGTTGGCATCACGGCATAGCGGCCTGCCGGAGTTGGTTTGTCAAGCAAGGCGCCCTCGGACGACCCCACCCACCCACCCGTCGCCCGAGTGCGCCTTGCGCCTTATTTGCGAGCGGTGGCGTGTATTGGGGGCGGGAAAGATGCGCATCTAAAGAAAGAGGAAAGGCCGCGTTTCTTCAATGTTTCAAATACCCATTTCTTGAGCTTTCAACATCATGCTGTCGTTTGCGGTTTATGGCTATCGCTGGCCTATGGCACCGGGGCCGAGCGAAGCGAGGCCCCCCCCCGCGACGCCGTCAGGCGGCGCAACCCAATTGAAACTGGTGACGCCGTCAGGCGGCGCAACCGTCAGGCTGTAAGACGGGTGGTGGACTGTCCGGTGATTTGGGTGGTTACAATCTGGCCTTCGATTTGGGCTGTGCTGAAATCGACTTCGGCGAATTGTTCGGTGCGGCCCATATGGGGGTTTTCCATCAGGATGTGATGGGTTTGGCCCTGTTGTGCCGCCAAATGGCGG